>JANQQW010000046.1 GCA_028284885.1 Planctomycetaceae bacterium | reverse complement strand
GTAGTCGTTCGGCTTGGTGCGGTCGCCGTCGGCGACGCCGTGGTGGATCTGCAACTCGTAGCCGTTCGACGGGTCCGCCTCCGTCCCCTTCTCGGCACGGAAGAAGACGCCCGAGTTCACCCGCGGAGCGTTCGTCCGGGCGTCGAACTGCAGGACGAAGTCGCCGTAGGTCTCGGTCGTCTCGAGGAAGCCCGGCCCGCCGGTCACGCGAATGGTTGGCGTCGCCATGGTCCCCGAGTCCTCGCCAACGGCCGGCTCCTGCTTCGACACCGTGAACTTCGCCATGCCTCCCGGTACCTCCCGCCAGCCCTCGAGCGAGTCGCCGTCGAAGAGCGGCTCCGCTCCCAGCGGAAGTACGTGGACGTCCCGGAACGCGACGGTGCCGGAGTTCCGCTGCAGACCGATCAACCCGCTCCGCAGGTCGGGCGTCTCGTTGTCGAAGTACTCGAGGACGAGGTTGCCGTCGACGTAGCCGAACACGTGCGGCCCCTCGCAGTGCACTTCGAGGTCGTGCCACTCGCCGTCCTCGGTGACGTCGTCCCACTTCGTCGCCCTCCGCCCGACGAGGCTCCCGGTACGGAACGCCTCGTGCGTGTCGCAGAGGTTGAACTCGTAACAGTCCTTGGCCGGGTCCGTCGGGTCGGCGGAGGTTCGGAGGAAGATGCCGCTGTTGCCGCCCGGCTCCACTCGGAACTTGCAGCGGAACCAGAAGTCCGCGAACGGAACCGACGTCACGAGCAGCCCTGTCTCTCCCTGTTCCGAGACGATCGCGCCGTCCTCGACGGCCCAGGCCGCCTCTTCGTGGGGTTCCCAGCCGAACAGGCTCTCGCCGTCGAACAGGGCGATCCAGCCCGCCTCCACGTCCGACTGCGGGAGCGGCGGAACGAAGGGTTCCTTCGGCGGCGTGTTCGGGGTGCCGTCCTGGCCCGGAGGCGTCGGAGGTTCGACCGGGTCCTCGGACGAGCCACAGGAGACGAGCAGTGGCAGGCAGAGCAGTACACAGAGCAGGCGAGCGTGCATCGTTGGTTCCTCGAACCGAGGCTGCGACCAGAACGTCAGGCCGTCGGACGGTTGGCGGACGCGGATGGTTCCCCCGACGGCAGGAGAATCTCCGGCATGGCACTGGACCGTGTACCGGGCAACGGCGGGTTGTCGGCCGGTCGAAACGTGAAGACGATCGAGAACTTCGGCTGCTCCGAGTGGTTTCGCGTCGCAGCGTGGAACGTGCGGCAGTGGAAGAAGAGCACGTCGCCGGCCGCCAGCGTCACCGGTACGGCCCGGTTCAGCAGCTCGCGGTTCTCCGTGCCGTCCTCGCGGAGGAACAGCTCCTCGTCGAACCGGGTGCCGGAGTACGTCTCGCGGTGGCTGCCGGGGATGACGTGCAGGCCGCCGTTCTCCGGTGTCTCGGGTCCGAGGGCCAGCCAGGTGCTCACGAGTTCGGGCCGCTCGAACGACCAGTACCGGATGTCCTGGTGCCAGCCGGTGTCGCTCGAGTGTCGAGGCTGCTTCGTCATCACGCAGTTGTGGTGGGCCAGCGGACAGACGACCTCGGGCCCCAGCAGTTGCCGAAGGCGACCACCCAGCGCTGGCTGGGACAGCCACGTCGTGAACACCGGGTGTCTCGCGTGAGCCTGCTTGAGTCGCCGCAGCGTGTCGCCGCCGGTGGCCGCCATCGACGACGGCGCACCCGGGTACTGGAGTTCGGCTTCGAACTCACGCGGGCCGTCGTTCCGGGCCAGTTCCTCCAGCGTCACGGAGAGCATCTCGGCGACGAACGCCTCGCTGCCCAGGCCACGGGCGACGACGAATCCGTCGCGGTCGAAGGCGGCCAGTTCGTCGGCCGTGAACGTGTCGGACTCGGAGGTCTGCAGCAGGGACATGGGGAGATCCGGGCGGGTGCGGTCCGTCTCGTCAATCGTCGCAGCCGGTTGTGGAATTGCAAGTGGTGTGCTGCCGGTCGAGAGTCGCTTCGGCCGGCCTAAGGGCAGGTTTCCCGCCAGAACTCGCCGAGTCTCCGGGCAGCGAGATCGGCGTCGAAACGGAGTTCGACCTCTGCTCTCGCCCGTTCCGCTCGGGCCCTGCGCTCCCGCTCGTCGGCCATGACCGTGGTCGTTGCGGTGGCGAGCGTGCGGGCGTCGCCGGCCGGTACGAGCCAAGCGGCGTCCTCTTCGAGGATCTCCCGTGTCCCCCCGACGTCGGTGGCGACGATCGGCAGTCCACTCGCCGCCGCCTCCAGCAAGACGCGGCCCAACGGCTCCTGCTTTGCCGGGTGGATCAAAAGGTCGGCCTCGTTCATCAGCCACGGCACGTCGTCGCGGTAGCCCAGTCGGTGCAGTCGGTCCGGCCAGCCGGCCGCAGCGAAACCGTCGGCGATGGCCCGCTCGAACGCGACCGACTCGGCCTTCTGCGAGAGCCGTTCTCCGACGAGGACGACGTGCAGGTCGGGAACGTCGACGTGCGCGACGGCGGCGGCGAGCACGTCCTGCCCCTTCCGCAACCCGATCTGCCCGACGACGAGGGCGATTCGCGCTGCCGGATCGACGCCGAGTTCGCGCTGCAGTCCGCCGGTCCGGGGTCGCGGGCGAAACCGCTCCAGATCGACGCCGTTGTGGAGCACGACGGTCCGTGCGGCGTGCAGGCCCCGCTCGACGTGGAATCGATTCGTCGCCTCGGAGACGGCGACGAGACGGTCGTTCCGATTGAGGTCCGCGACCGCAGCGCGGCTCAGCTTGACGATGTCCCGGAGGTGACCGGTTCGCTGAACGGGGACGCGATCCCCGAGCGACCCTGTCAGCCGTGACATCGAGAGACTGTTCGCGTGCAGCAGGTCAGCCTGGTTCTCGGTGACCAGTTCCAGCAGCTCGGACCGCAGGCTCGACGGCTCTCGACGCTCCCCCGACGGGTCACGAACGTCGAACGGCTGGTGCGTCACGTTCCGTTCGGCGAGGGCGTCGGCCAGTGGCCCCGACGCCGGGGCGATCGCCGTGAACTCGAACTCCCCGGTCAGCCGCTCGAGGCAGGCGAGCATCGAGTGCTCGCCGCCGTTGAGCGTGCCGAACTCGAACATGACGGCAACGTGCACGCCGACTCTCGGTCCTGATCAGTACCGGGCGAGGTCGGCGACGTCGGCGAGGTCGAGGTCGGCGACGTACTCGGAGGCCCGCGAGACCATGAACTTCAGCTCGCTCCCCATCGCGAGGAACTGCCAGCCCTGGGCGATCCGCTCGCGGACCTGGTCGGGCGTCTGCACGTGCAGGCCGACCGGCGTGCCGACCTTCTTCCCGGCGGCGAGCACCCGCTGCATCATCGCCTCGTGTTCCTCGGGCGACGGGTCGGCCCCGTCGGGCGTCCGCATTTGGGCCCGCAGGTCGTTCGGGCCGATGAAGATCGCGTCCACGCCCGGCAGCGAGTAGATCGCCTCGGCGTTCTCCACCCCCTCGGGCGACTCGGTCTGCAGCACGACGAGCACGTTGTCGTTCGCGCGGGCGTAGTACTCCCCGGCGGTCGCGTCGAAGTTCATGGCGTGCATCGCCCCGCCGACGCTGCGGTCGCCGGTCGGCGGGTACTTGGCGGCGGCGACGGCGGCTCGCGCCTCCTCGACGGTGTTCACCATCGGCACGACGATGCCGTGCGCCCCGGCGTCCAGCACCCGCTTGATGTGGTCGTGGTCCCCCCGCGGCACCCGGGCGAGCGGGACGCACCCGGCGTCGGCGATGCAGCCGAAGAGGAGTGCCGCCTCGCTCCAGTCGATGGGCGAGTGTTCCATGTCGATGGTCAGCCACGGGAAACCGAAGCGGGCCATCAGCCGGGCCGCGAACACGTTCCCCAGCGACAACCACGTGCCGACCTGCGGCCTCCCCTCGGCGAGAGCCGCCTTCACCGGATTCGTCTTCATCGGAGTTCCCTCGTATGGTTCCTCAACACGAAGGATATCCGTTACCACGACCGGCAGCGACCGATCGCGAAGCGGAAGGGCGTTACAGCCCCCCGATCGTCTCGTCGTCCGGGAACAGCGACTTCGCCAACCGGACCAGTGAGGCCTCGACCGGGTCGAAGTCCTCGCCGACGGCTCCGTCGGCCGTGACGAACTGCCACTCCCGGCAGGAGTAGCAGAGGAGAACGACGAGTTCCTGCTCGCCCTTCACGAATCGGAGGCCCACGCCCGGCTGGAACTCGCACCCTTTCGCCGAGTTGAAGTCGTAGCTGCCGCGGCTCGCAGCGAGTTCGACGAACGTCTCCCGTTGAGCGTCGGTCAGTTCTGGACCGTCAGCCGAGACGACGTATCCGTGCAACGTCCGCTCGGCCTCGGCGGCGTCTGCCATCGGGTCGAGTCGAACGCTCTCAACGCGATCGGCGGTCGTCAGCAGCGCGACCCGGTCCTCGCCGAGCCACTCGGCGACCTTGGAGTCGAACGCGATCGTCCCCGACTCGGGAGCGACCTCGCTGCCACTGCATCCCACGAGCAGCGGAAGCAACAGCAGTGCCGTGAGAAAGATCGACTTCGTCGAGTTGAGCATCGGAGGTCCTCGAGCGCGCACCGGTTGAGCGGTTGTCGCACTGTTCGACGCCTCAGCAGAGTCGATGTTTGCCGGAAAACCAGACTTCCAACGGTTTCAGGCCGCCGCGCGCTCACCCGCATAGCCCGGCCAGACGCGTCGCGTCTCGGCGTACGTCTCGAGTTCGTCGCCCCACTGGGTCCAGCCTTCACGGGGCTCGCGGGCGAAGATTTCGAGGTACGGGCCCCAACTGCACTCCTCGATCAGCGGGTAGAACTCGTCCGGCTTCCGGCTGTGCTCCCTTTTCCGGGTCGAGAGCAGGTTCACCTGGCTGCGGGCGGGGGCGAGCGTGCGGGCGTTCTTGCCGCGGACGCCGAACAGCAGGATCTCGGTCACGTTGCGGAAGTAGAAGCCGACGCCACGGCCGTCGGGCCCGCCGTCCTTGCGGACCTTGTACCAGACGAGGTTCGACTTGTACTGAAAGCCCCACGCCCGCATGACCTCGATCCCCTCGGGGAGCAGGGCGTTCGGCACCCACAGGTAGAGGTGCGACGTCTCGGCCGCGTGCTCGGCGACCGGCATCGCGCAGATGTCGTCGAGCGACATCGTGTGGTACCGCCGCAGCCGGCCGTGCTCGGGAGCGACCTTCCCGGTCCGGTTCTGGAACCGCCAGGGCGGGTCGGCGAGGATCGTTCCGAACCGACACCCCTCGAGGCCCGGCAGACCGGCGTTGACGGACAGGACTTCCGACGACTGCGACATGGCGGGCGGTCCGGGTGATTAACGAAACCCAAGCGGGCGAGGACTTTCGGACAACGGGCGAAATCGAGCAAGAGCAGTCGCCCGGACCACGTGAACTTGGGCAGTCCGGGGTGAGTCTCGCGAACGCGGAGGCTCTGCGGGACGCGAGGTGATCGACCCTGCCGATTCGACGGCTCGTGCCGATCTTTCCCGTCGCCCGGATCGCAGGGTGGCCGATGCTGTGTTGCGGACGCCGAGTGTCAGCCGTCTCGAGAAAGGAGACTCGTCATGCGACGAGCGATCGTCAGCAGTCTGTTCGTCCTCGTGGCCCTCGTGACGAGTGCCGACTGGAACCCCGCCCAGGCCGCCAACCCCGGGCAGCCGGCCGACTGGCAACGGTTCTACTACTACCCGTACGTGTACTATCCCCACAACTACGCGAAGCCCCAGCAGTTCGACCACATGTACTACCGGTATCCCGCCGACCGCCGGATCCCGGTGTACCGCTCGGACTGGTACAACTTCTACCCGACCAAGAAGCCGTACCACCGCGGGCACCACTTCATCCTCGACGTCTTCTGATCGTCGAGCGACGCGAGCGAGCCGACCACCGACCCGTCCTCAGTTCGAGGGCGGGTCGTTCTCGTTCGCGGTGCCGGGAACGAGTGAGGCGAGAGGCCCGACGGCGACCGTCGTCGTCTGCCCGAGCGGATAGGCGTCGAGAAGCTCGCGGACCGCGGAGACGTCGACGGCGGCACAGTCGCGGAGGTCGTCCTCCACGCTGCGGTAGTCCTCTCGGTAGATCCAGTTCGCCCCCAGCGACGACAGCCGGCCCATCGGACGTTCGCCTCGCAGCACGATGGCCGAGGAGACCTTGTTCTTCGCCCGCTCGAGTTCCTCGGCCGTCACCCCGTCCGCGTTGACGGCGTCGTACACGGCCTTCACGCGGGCGAGGTTGTCGATCGTCGCGTCCGGCTCGCTGCCGACGTAGGTCATCCAGGCGCCGCTCCCCTCGTACTCGTGGAAGCCCAGTTCGGCCGCCTCGGCGAGGCCGGAGTCGACGAGCTCCCAGTACAGCCGGCTCCCCGAGTCCGAGCCGACGACGACCGACAGCAGCTCGGCGGCGTGTCGGTGGGGACTTCGCGCGGAAGGAGCCGACGCCATCTGGATGACGTACTGCAGCGTGCTGCTCTCGCGGCGGAGCACTCGCGTCACGCCCGGCGGACGGGCCTCTTCGGTGTTGCGGTCGTGACGCCCGGTCGGCCAGTGCCCGCAGAAACGTCGGGCCAGGTCGCGGACCTCGTCCCAGTCGGTGTTCCCGGCGACGGCGAGCACGATGTTCCCCGCCCCGTAGTGGTTCGCGTGGTACTCCCGCATCCGGTCGGCCGTCAGTGCCGTGATGCTCTCGCGGGAGCCGAGGATACTGCGGCCGAGCGGATGCCCGATGAAGTGCGACTCCATCGACTTGTCGTAGCAGACGGAGGTCGGCTGGTCGTCGTACATGCCGATCTCCTCGAGGATCACCTGCCGCTCGACCTCGAAGTCCTCCTCGCGAAGGGAGGGGCGAATCAGCGTGGCGAGCATCTCCAGCGCCTTCGGCAGGTACTCCGGCAGCACCGCCCCGTAGTAGGTCGTCACCTCCTCGCTGGTCGAGGCGTTGTACCGGGCCCCGATCTCGTCGAAGATCCGGTTCACGTCGTCTGCAGAGTGGGTCTCGTCCCCCTTGAAGGCCATGTGCTCGAGGAAATGGCTCACGCCGGAGACCTCGGCCGACTCGTCGCGGCTGCCGGCCCGAACGTAGAAGCCGGCCGCAACGCTGTGCACGTGCGGGTTCGTCTCGGCGACGACCGTCAGTCCGTTGTCGAGTTGCGTCTGGTGGAACTCCAAGGTCTCAACCCTCGTCGCTTTCGGTCGAGAGTGCGCGGCGAAGCGAGACCGACGAGTCGAGCTGCGGCGGCTCGGGGCCGATCGTGACGACCGTGTAGTCGCCGGGTGGGTTCTCCGCGAGGAAGCCGAGGACGTCGGTCTCGGTGATCGCCTCGACCTTCTCGCGAACGTCTTCGAGCGGCTTCACCCGGCCGAGGTGGTACCAGTCGCGGGCGACCGCACCGGCTCGGGCAACGGACGACTCCTGCTGCATCACGAGGGCCGTCTTCGCCCGCGCCTTGCACCGCTCGAGTTCTCCCGCCTCCAGGCCGCTAGCCAGTCGTTCGATCTCGGCGAACATCACCTCCAGCGTCTCCTGCGACCGTTCGACCGTCGTCCCGGCGTAACAGAGGACGTGGGCCCGGTCCTTCAGACTGCTGAGCGAGGCCGAGACCGCGTACACCAGACCTCGCTTCTCGCGCACCTCGTTCCACAGCCGCGAACTCGTCCCGCCGCTGAGCAGACTGACCGCCGCCCATGCCGTGTAGTAGTCCGGATCGCGGTACGGCACGCTGGGGTAGCCGATGCCGATCTGTGTCTGCGTCGAGTCGTAGTCGAGGTGGTCGAGGCTCGGCATCTCCGGGCCGGGTTCGATCGTCGGGATACGACCACCGTCCCAGTCGCCGAACAGACGCTCGACCTGCTCGGTGACCGCGTCGGGGTCGAAGCTGCCGGCGATTCCGAGGATCGAGCCGTTCGGGCGAAAGCAGAGTGCGTGGTGCTCCCGGACGTCCTCGAGCGTGACGCTCGGCAGGTCGGCCAGACACCCGTCGCTGGGGCGTCCCCACGGGTCCTCCCAGCACCGGCGACGAAGCTCGAGCATGACCTTCTGCCGCGGATCGTCCTCGATCGCCTGCAACGACTGGGCGACACCGAGCCGGGTCGGCTCGAACTCCGCCTCGGGCAGGCGGGGACGGAGGGCGACGTCCGCGTAGAGCTCGAGCGTCGCCGTCAGGTTGTGCGACACGGTGGCTGCGGAGAAGGCGACGTGTTCGCTGGCGATGCTCTCGTGCCGTTGCACTCCCAGGTCGTCGAACGCGGTCGAGAGGTCACGGTTGTCCCGGTCCCCCGCACCACGCGTGACGAGGTCGCACAGCAGGGCGGCCGTCCCGTTGCGGGCCGGTTGCTCGTAGACGCTGCCGGCGGGGACGAGAAGCGACAACGCGGCCGAACGAACGGCGGGCATCGGCTGCAGCAGCAGCACGAGACCGTTGTCGAGAACGTGCGTTCGAACCTCGAGCGGGAGCGCCGACAAGGATGGGACTTCTCGTGAAGCAGCGTCTACGGGACGACAGAGCGTGCGACCCGACTGCGTGCGGATCGACCGAGCGAGTATCTCAGACGTGCGGGAGGCGAACAACCAAGTCCACCAGTTCGTCCGACTACTCGCCTGCCTCGGCGGCTTCGTCGTCGGCGTCGGGTTCGGCCGGATCCGCGGCTGGCGTCTCGGCACGGTCGGGACGATAGGTCCAGACCGGGTTGCCACGCAGACGGAACTCCCCTTCGTTCTGGTTGAACTCGTCGCCGGGTCGCCAGAACCGCTGAGCGATCGTCTTCCGCCACGCGATCGGCTTGCCGTCCTCGTCGAGCAGCACGAGCGGGGCCTCCTCGGGAGTCGGCGGCGGTCCCGCCAAGGCGTAGCCGTTCGTGAAGCCGCTCGCGAACAGGGTGAAGTAGTCGGTGGCCGGGTCGATGCCGCGGAACGTGGCCACCCCTTCGACGACCTGCTCGTTCGTGGAGCCGAGCGGCGTCTCCGTCGGGATCGGACCGATCACCTCCGCGGTGCTGAGGTACGGCTTCTTCTCCCGCTTCCGGATGGCCGCGAGCGCCTCGGGGATCACCTCGTCCTCGTAGACGACGGCCGCCTCCGAGTCCGTGGCGACGATGGTGAACTCGGGGACGAACATCGCCGGACCGGGCGGCGGATCGACGACGTTCACCGGCACCGTGTCCCGGACGTCGTCACGACGCGTGATCGGCCGGTTGATGGCCTGGTACACGACGTACCAGACGAGCGTCTTCTTCTTCTCGCCGGTCTTCGGGTCCGTGACGTCCACGTTGACGAGTCGAACGGGCTTCAGCCGGACCTCCATCACCCACAGGTTCCGCTGACGCGAAATCTCCTCGCCGGTCGCCTCGGAGGCGGCGATCGCCTTGAACCCCGCCTCTTCCGGGGTGGTCTGGGCCCGAGCCGCGGGCGAAGTCACGGCCAAGACGGCGAATGCGAGCAGGGGCAGCCAGGAGGAGCGTGCGATCATGGGACGGGCTCGAGGGTACGGACGCACGGAAGCGGCTCGGACCGAGCCGATTTCGACTATATCGGGCTCCAAAACGCACGGTCAAGAACCGCAGTTGCCGGATCGGAGCGCGTGGCCGAGAACGACCGCCAACCGTCCCGAGAGTCCGACCGCATGGACCGCAGAACCCGCGCAACGCCTACGACGCGAACGGCGTCGAACGCGCTGCGACCGGCAACAACTTCGGGATGGGAACCTGCACGCCCACGATGCCGCCGTGCCGACGAGCGAGCGTCGCGAACTTCAGCCGCAGGAAGTCGGACAGTTCGCGTGGGGGGCTCGTGGCGAGGTACTCGTCCACGTACTCCGCCATCCGGGCGTCGTACTCCTTCTGGCTGTGCGAGTGCACGTGGTACCGGCCTTCGTGCCGTCGAATGTCCCCGTCGAACCGGGCGCCGATGTGGTACAGCTCGTGGAGCACCGTCACGAGCTTCTCGCGGAAAGGCTGGTCCTGGAACCTCGGCAGGTAGAACGTGAGGATGTAGAGCATCTCACGTTCGCCTTCGTACAGCCGCTGGACCGTCCACGTGCGACCGTGACGACTCGTCGTCAGCGCGCCTCCCTCGAACCGCATGGGGGTCAGCTTCGCCTGCAGTCCCCAGGAGACCTTGCGGCGGGCCTGGGCGAACGCGACCGCCACCTCGTCCATGCGCACATGGTGGAAGTCCGGAACCCGGGCGCAGACGTCGGAGCAGAGCCGACGCATGGCGGTGGTGAAGTCGAACGGCATGGTCGATCCATCGAGACGGCCTGAATCGGGGGATTCTAAGCCGGACTCCGCCAACGAAAGAAGCCCGAACGACGACGTCGTTCGGGCTCCGAAGGTTCGCTGGAAGTCGAACGCCGTCAGGCGTCCTTCTTCTCCTCGTCCGCGGGGTCGTCCGCCTCCGCTTCGGCAGACTCCGCGGTCGCGGACTCGGCGGTCTCTTCCGTCGCTGCCTCCTCGGCGACCTCTTCGGAGGCCTGCTCGTCGGTCGTGTCCTCTTCGTCATCGCTCGCCTCGGGCTCGTCGGTGACGACCGGGGCGACGCGACGCTGCGGCTTCTTGCGATCGTTCTCGCCGACGAACTCGATCAACGCCTGCACGCCGGCATCACCGAGACGCACCTTGGCGAGCCGCACGACTCGCGTGTAGCCGCCGGGACGGTCCTCGAACCGCTCGCCGAGCTCGTCAAAGAGGATTTCGACGGCCTCCTTGTCGCGAAGCAGGGAGAAGGCCCGGCGACGCAAGGCAACCGCCGGGGCGATCGTCTGGTTCCACTTCTGCCACTCGTCGGACTTCCGCCAAGCCTTGTAGGCGTCGGTCCGAGGCTCGGCCGTCGTCGCGAACTCCTCCGCCGCCCGCTCGTGCGGGAGCGCCTTCTTCGCGAGCGTGATCAGCTTCTCGACGTAGGGACGCAGTTCCTTCGCCTTCGCAACCGTGGTCACGATGCGTCCCGGCACGCGAGGACGATCCGGATCGTCCTCGTCGACGTCGATCGTCTTGATCAGGCTGGCGGCCATGTTGCGGAACATGGCCCGGCGGTGCGAGTGGTTGCGGCCGAGCTTGCGGCCCCGCATCTTGTGTCGCATGGCGTGTCTCTCGGATCAGACGGCCTCGCGGCCTTCTCGTGTCCCGTCGTCAGGCCCCGGTGGGCACCTTCATTCCCAGTCGGAGGCCGATCTTCATGAGCTGGTCGCGAACCTCGACCAACGTCGTCTCACCGAAGTTCCGGACCTGCAGGAGCTGGTCCTCCGTCTTGCCGACGAGGTCCCGGACGGTGTTGATCCCCTCCGACTCGAGGCAGTTCGTCGCCCGGACGGAGAGATTGAGCTCGGCAAGCGACTGTGTCAGCTTCCCTTCGAGCTCGAGATCGACCGGCGAGTACCCCGTGACGTCCATCATGCCCTTGAGCCCGCTCTCGGGCGGCATCTCTGGGCCGGGCTCGCGGTACGCGACGAACGGGTTGAGGTGCTTCCGCATGATCTTCGCCGCCTCGACGAGGGCCATGTCGGGCTTCACCGTGCCGTTCGTCCAGATCTCGAGAATCAGCTTGTCGTAGTTCGTTCGCTGCCCGACGCGAGTCTCCTCGATGCGGTAGCGAACGCGGGTGACCGGGGAGAACGCGGCGTCCAGCGGGATCACCCCGACTTCCTGCTCGTTCTTGCCGGTATGCTCAGCCGCAGGGACGTAGCCGCGACCGGTCGAGACCGTCAACTCGACGTTGAACGGCACGTCGTCCGTCATCGTGGCGATGACGAGATCCCGGCTGACGACCTCGACCTGGTCGTCGGTGATGACGTCGGCACCGGTGACCACACCCCGCTCGTGCTTCTCGATCCGGAGGGTCTTCGGAGCAGCCGTGGTGCTCTTGACGACCAGCGACTTCAGGTTCAGGCAGATGTCCGTGACGTCCTCGACGACGCCCGGGATGGTGGTGAACTCGTGCTGCACCCCCTGGATCTTCGCCCGGGTGACGGCGCAGCCCTCGAGGCTGGAGAGAAGGACCCGCCGCAGGCTGTTGCCGATCGTGTGGCCGAAGCCGCGTTCGAACGGCTCGGCGACGAACAGTCCGTAGTTCGCGGACTGCGTGTCACGGTCGATCTCGACCTTGCTGGGGAGTTCGAGGCCACGCCAACGAATTCGCACTGCTGTTCTCCTGTCGTGGGCGGTCGGAGTACCGTCGGTCGTCGTGCCGCGGTACGGGCCGTCGTGAACTGCCGTGCGGCGCGAGGGCCCCGAGCCACCCGGCCGCCAAGTTCTCGTCTCTCTCGGCCCCGAAGTGCGAGGCCGTTCTCTCAACTCGTCAGACGCGCCGCTTCTTGGGCGGTCGGCAGCCGTTGTGCGGCAGCGGCGTCACGTCCTCGATCACCTTCACGTTCACGCCGGAGCCGACGAGTCCCGTGATGGCGGACTCGCGACCGGAGCCGGGACCCTTGACGCGAACCTCGAGTTCCCGGATGCCGAACTTCGCCGCCCGTTCGGCACAGACCTCCGCCGCTCGCTGTGCCGCGAACGGGGTGCTCTTCCGCGAGCCCTTGAAGCCGACGGTACCGGCCGTCGCCCAGCAGAGTACGTCGCCGTTGGTGTCGGTGATCGTCACCGTGGTGTTGTTGAAGGTCGCCTTGACGTGTGCGATGCCTCGCGTCACGTTGCGGCGGACCTTGCGTCGCTTGGTCTTTGCCATGTCGGGTCGTCGGTCGTGGGTCTTGGGGAGACGCTCGGGTTCGGTCTCGGGCGGCCAAGTGGGAGGCTACACCAACCGTCCGCTCTGGCCGTTCGTCAGTGACGCATGTCCTTCACGCCCTTCTTGCCGGCGACCGTCTTCTTGGCCCCCTTGCGTGTCCGGGCGTTCGTCTTGGTCCGCTGTCCTCGCACGGGCATGCCGCGGCGGTGGCGGATGCCGCGGTAGCAGCCGATCTCGCGGAGACGGGCGATGTCCTGCTGCACGCTTCGCCGGAGAGCACCCTCGACGACGTGTTCGCTGTCGAGAGTCTGGTTGATCCGAGCGATCTCGTCGTCGGTCAGCTCGCGTGCCTTCCGCTGCAGGTCGAGGCCGAGTTGAAAGCAGAGTTCGATCGCCTTCGACTGCCCGACGCCGTACAGGTACTGCAGCGCGATGTAAGTCGGCTTGTCGTTAGGGATGTCGACGCCCTGAACACGAGGCATGCGTTTGCTCCTGTCTCCGACAAGCGGAGTGCGCTCCGAGAATCAGCCTTGGCGTTGCTTGTGACGCGGGTTGGCCGAGCAGATCACGTAGACCTTCCCGCGACGACGAACGATCTTGCAGCTCTCGCAGATGCGTCTGACGCTCGACTTCACCTTCATCACACCGTCCTCAGTTCCGCCGAGTCGGAGCGGTTCGAGACCGTCCACTCGACGATGGATTCGAAGAATCGCGGAGTGTAACCGACCCCGACTCGATTTCTCAACCGAACCGCCGGTCTTTCCTAACGTTCGGCGTCGAGCAGTCCCGGATAGTTCCGCATCACGAGGTGGCTGTCGATCTTCTGCACCAGGTCCAGGCAGACGGACACCACGATCAGCAGGCCCGTTCCACCGTAGAAGCTGGCCACCAGGAACGGCACGCCGAGCGACGACGAGATGATCGTCGGCACGATCGCCACGATGGCGAGGAAGGCGGCACCGACGTAGGTGATCCGGACCATCACCTGTTCGAGGTACGAGGCCGTCCGTGCCCCGGGCCGGTAGCCCGGGATGAAGCTGCCGTAGTCCTTCAGGTTGTCGGCCATGTCCTTCGGGTTGAAGGTGATCGCCGTCCAGAAATAGCAGAAGAAGTAGATCAACGCGACGTAGCAGACGTTGTAGACGAAGCTGTCGCCCGCGCGGAAGGAGCCCGCGACGTTCGCCATGATCCGGCTGTCCGGCCACTGGGAAGACAGCCACGAGAACAGGAACATCGGGAACATCAACAGGCTTGAGGCGAAGATGATCGGCATCACGCCCGACTGGTTCACCCGCAGCGGGAGGAACTGCCGCTGACCGCCCATCACCTTCCGGCCGCGCACGTGCTTGGCGCTCTGAATCGGGATTTGCCGTTGCCCTTGTGTGATTGCGACCACGCAGACGATGACGCCCACGAACAGCCCGGCGAGAACGAGCAGTTTCTCGATCCCGGTGTCACTGCCCAGCGATACGCCCTGCGTGAACGCGGGGGCGACGACCTGGATCAGGGCGTCCGGCATCTGCGCGAGGATGCCGGCCATGATCAGCAGGCTGATCCCGTTGCCGATTCCGTAGGCGTCGATCTGCTCGCCGATCCACATCAGCAGGATCGTGCCCGCCGTCATCGTGATCGTGCAGACGACCTGGTAGTAGAACCCGTCGTAGCCCTGTAAAAGGAACGACGGTCCGTCTCCGAAACCGGACGACAACGCCTGAATCCACGCGTAACTCTGCCCGAGACAGATGACCACGGTGGCGTATCTCGTGTACTCGTTGATCTTCCGCCGCCCGGCTTCACCCTCCTTCTGGAGCTGCTCCAGAGGCGGGTACACGCTGCCGAGCAACTGAAAGATGATGGACGCGGAGATGTAGGGCATGATGCCCAAGCCGAAGATCGTGCTGTTCCCGATGCTCGAGGCCGAGAACAGCGACACGATCTGCATGACCTGCCCGAGCCCGCCCCCCTCGCCGCTCTGGGCGAGTTCGCGAATCTCCTTGAGCATCACCGGCTGGTTGATGAACGGGAGCGGGATCGCGAAACCGAGCCGGTAGACCGCGAGCAGACCCAGCGTCAGCAGGATCTTCTGGCGGAGCTCCGGGATGGTGAAGCAGCGGCTGAGTTTCTGAAACATGGTCCGCACGTCCTTTCGCCGGTGCCGGCCCCGGGGCGGGGTCGGCGAGCGCGACGTCTTGTCGGGCTATTCCGTTTCGCTGCCGTCCGTCTCGGCGCCCGTCGTCTCGGTGTCGGCAACGGCCTCCGCCGCCTTCGGCTCGTCCGCCGGCTTCGCGCCACGCTCTGCGAGCCGCTCGACGGTTCCCCCCTTCGAGGTGATCGCCGCCTCGGCCGACTTCGAGAACCGGTGGGCCTTCACGACGAGCTTCTTCGTCAGCTCGCCGTCGCCGAGTACCTTGAGCACATCGTACTTGCCGGAGAGGACGCGTTTGTCCGCGAGCGTCTCGGGGGAGACGGTGTCGCCGTTCTCGAAGCGCTGCTCGAGCGTCGAGACGTTGACGATGACGACCGTCTTCGCGAAACGGGCGTTGCTGAAGCCCCGCTTGGCGACGCGTCGGGCAAGCGGCGTCTGACCGCCCTCGAAGTTCGCGCGACGGCTTGCACCGGCCCGGCTGTAGTAGCCCTTGTGGCCGCGCGTCGAGGTCTTGCCGTGACCGGAACCCGGACCACGACCGACTCGCTTGCGCTTCTTGTTCTTCTGGATGCCGCGGTGGACGTCGTCGAGGATCATCAGATCTCCACTCCCCTCAAGCGAGCGACGTCCTCACGTGTTCGCAGCTTCTCGAGCGCGTCGAAGGTCGCCTTGACGAGGTTCATCGGGTTTGGGGACCCGTAGCTCTTGGTTAGAATGTCCTGGTAGCCGGCCGACTCGACGACCGCTCGCACGCACTCGCCAGCGATGACGCCCGTACCGGGCCGAGCCGGGATCAGCAGCACGCGGGCGGCTCCGTAGCGACCCTTCACCTGGTGCGGAATCGTCGTCTCGACGATCGGCACGCGGATCTGGCTGCGATTCGCGACCTTGGTCGCCTTCTCGATCGCGACGGGCACCTCGGTCGCCTTGCCGTAGCCGAAGCCGACGCGACCGTTGCCGTCACCTTGGACGACCAAGGCGTTGAAGCTGAAGCGGCGACCGCCCTTCACCACGCAGGCACAGCGGCGAATGTTGACGACCTTCTCGCCGCCATCGCGTGTTTCGGTTGGCATCTCGTTCGATCCGTTGTGGGCTCGTCGTGTGTCTCGGCGGCGTCTGCTCGCCGTGTGCCGTGCGGGAATGGAGCCCGAACGGCCTCGATCTCGCTCAGAATTCCAGTCCGCCCTCGCGGGCGGCGTCGGCCAGGGCGGCCACACGGCCGTGGTAGCGGAACGACCCGCGGTCGAACGCGACTTCCTTCACGCCCTTCTCGACGGCTCGTTCGGCGAGCAGTTTGCCCACCTTGGCAGCCGCCTCCTTGTTGCCGGCAGCCGTGCCGGGACCGGCGATCGACTTGTCCAGCGTGCTCGCGGCGCAGAACGTCGTGCCGTTAGCGTCGTCCACGATCTGGGCGTAGATGTGCTTGTTCGTCCGGTACACCGTCAACCGCGGCCGGCCGTGAGCGTCACGACGCACACGGTTCCGCACACGGTGCGTCCGGCGGTGCTTTCGCTTCGCGATTCGCTTCAGAACTTTCATGGCTGCCTTCTCTTCACCAGGCCAGCGTGCAATTCGAACGACTTCCGGCTCTCAGCACAACCGACCTCTGGTCTCTGGTCACCGACCTCTGGCGTCAGCCGCCACCGGCGAACGCCTTGCCGGCCTTCCGGCGAATCTGCTCGCCCGCGTAACGAATGCCCTTGCCCTTGTACGGCTCCGGCTTCCGTGCGGCACGAACGTTGGCCGCGAACTGGCCGCACGCGTGCTTGTCCACGCTGCGGACGACGACGTTCGTGTTGCCCTGCACCTCGCACTCGACGCCCGTGGGGACCTCGAGTTCGATCGTGTTGGCGTAGCCGACCTGCAACTTGAGCGTCTTCCCGGCGAGCTGGGCGTTGTAGCCCACGCCGTGAATCTCGAGCTTCTTCTCGTACGGCTGCTGGACGCCTTGGACCATGTTCGCGACGAGGCTGCGGGTCAGTCCGTGCAGGGCTCGACTCTGACGTTGGTCGTTCGGGCGGACGACGCGAATCTCCTTCGCGTCGGCGTCGAACTCGACCGACATCTCGGGGTGGACGGTGAGCGCGGGATGCTCGCCGGCCTTCCCCTTGACCTTCACGACCTGGCCGTCGATCGAGACCTCGACCCCGGCGGGGACGGGAATCGGTTTCTTGCCGATACGGGACATGGTCCGTTCTTCCGATGGGGCCGCCGGACGTCCGGAGGCCGGTTCACTCGTGTCTCACCAGATGGTCGCGAGGACCTCGCCGCCGACGTTCTGTTCCTTCGCCTCGCGGTTGCTGAGCATCCCCTTGTTGGTCGAGAGGATCTCGATGCCCAGCCCGTCGAGGACCGGCTTCATGTCGCGGACGCCCTCGTAGCGGCGACGACCGGGCTTGCTGGCCCGCTGGATGTGCTGGATGACGCGTTCGCCGTTCGGGCCGTACTTCAGCTGCAGCCGCAGGGTCGCTCGCGGCGCCCCCTCGACCTCTTCGACCTCGAAGTCCCAGATGTAGCCTTCGCGCTTCAGCACCTCGGCGACGCCGACCTTCACCTTGGAGGTCGGCATCTCGACGTGCGAGTTCTCGATCGCGATCGCGTTGCGAATTCGCGTGAGCATGTCGGCGATGGGGTCGGTCATCATGGCGGTCGTGCCGTCCGTCTCTGCTGGTGTCTCGGTGGTTCAGCCCTTGGCCGCAGCCGGCTTGCGGAACGGCATGCCCAGCTCCTCGAGCAGGGCCCGTCCCTCTTCGTCGTTCTGGGCCGACGTCACGAACGTGATGTTCATGCCCTGCTGGTGCTTCACGCTGTCCGGGTTGATCTCGGGGAAGACGAGCTGCTCGTTCAGCCCCATGTTGTAGTTCCCGCTGCCGTCGAACGCCTTCGGGTTGATGCCCCGGAAGTCGCGAACGCGTGGGAGGGCGAGGTTGATCAGCCGCTCCAGGAACTCGTACATCCGCTGGCCACGAAGTGTGACTCGGGCCCCGACCTCCATCCCCTGCCGCAGGCGGAACTGGGAGACCGACTTCCGGGCCCGGCAGATCTGCGGCTTCTGGCCGGTGATCAGGGCGAGTTCGGAGACCGCCTGCTGGAGGATCTTGCGGTCGTCCCGAGCCGCCCCGAGACCCATGCTCACCACGATCTTCTGCAGCTTGGGCAGCGAAAGGACGTTCTTCCGCCCCAGTCGCTCGCTGAGCGCGGGAACGATTCGCGACTTGTACTCGTCTCGAAGCTTGGACATGGTCGGACCGTTCGGTGCCGGACGTGTTCTCGGTTGTTCGGTTGCGACTCGTCGGGCGAGTCGGATCAGATGGCTCGGTTCGGCTTCGGAGCGCCGATGGTCCCCACGGACGCCCCGCACTTGCGACAGAACCGCTCCTTCTGGCCGTTCGCATCGACGCGGGCTCCGACTCGGGTCGCGCTGTTGCACGACTCGCAGAAGAGCATCACGTTCGAGGCGTTGATCGGCTTCTCCATGTCGAGCCGACCGCCCTGCGGGCTCTTCGGGTGTCCGCGACGGACGTGCTTCTTCACGACGTTGACACCCTCGACGACGATCTTGCGACCTCCGTCGAGAACCTGCGCGACCTTGTGCGGGGTGGGCCCCTTGTCGTTTCCGGCGATGATGACGACCGAGTCGCCTCGTCGAATCCTCATGGCTCACACCACCTCGTTGGCCAGACTGATGATCTTCATGTACTTCTTCTCGCGCAGCTCGCGGGCGACCGCCCCGAAGATGCGCGTGCCCCGCGGGTTGCCGTCCTTGTCGACGAGCACGACCGCGTTCTTGTCGAACCGGACGTAGCTGCCGTCGACGCGGCGAACCATCTTCTTGGTCCGCACGATGACGGCCCGCAGTACGGTCCCCTTCTTGACGGGGCTGCCCGGCAGCGACTTCTGGACGCTGACGACGATCACGTCCCCGAGCGTCGCGGTCCGCTTGCGGGTGCCGCCAAGCACCTTCACGCAGCGCACCAGCTTCGCGCCGGAGTTGTCCGCCACGTCGAGAACGGTCTGCATCTGGATCATGACAATCTCCAGTTGACAGTTGATGGTTGGTAGTTGACGGGCCTCAGTGGCTACCAACTACCAACTACCCACTACCAACCAACTTTCAGTCCTCGTGTCCCACGACGCGAACGAGTTCCCAAGTCTTCGTCTTCGACCGCGGTCGGCACTCGACGATCTCGACGAGGTCCCCTTCGGTCGCCGCGTTCTCCTCGTCGTGCACCTGGCAGACGGTACGACGACGGATGATCTTCCCGTACATCGGGTGCGGAAACCGACGGTCGATCTCCACCCGAAGCGTCTTCTCGCGCTTCGCGCTGGTGACCTTGCCGATGTAGGTCTTCTTCTGCTTGGTCTCGGGAGCTTCGGTCGTCACTGGCTGTCTCGCTGCGAGGAGTCGTCACGCCGGGGCGGCGTGGGTCTCGTCGTCACTCGGCCGTTGCCGTCTCGGCGGCGGCGATCTGTCGTTCGGTCTGGATCGTCTTGATGCGGGCGATCGTCCGCCGCAGACGTCGGATGTTGCTCGGGGCGTCGAGCTTCTCGGTCGCCGACTGGAACCGCAGCTGGAACAGCTCCTGCTGCGTCTCCTTCAGCGTGAACCCGAGTTGTTCGTCGTTCATGTCGCGAAGTTCGGCGGCCTTGGCCATCGGTCGTCTCCTCAAACCGTCCGGCGTGCGACGAGTCGCACACGGACCGGCAGCTTGTACGCCACACGGGCGAAACAGTCGCGGGCCGCGTCGTGTCCGACGCCCGCCAGCTCGTACAGGATCGTCCCGGGCTTGACGACCGCGACCCAGTGGTCCGGTTCGCCCTTGCCCTTGCCCATTCGCGTCTCCAACGGGCGCGCCGTGACCGGCTTGTCCGGGAAGATGCGGATGTAGAGCTTGCCCTCGCCGCGGACGTACTGCGTCGCGGCGATACGGCAGGCTTCGATGGTCTGCGCGGAGATGTGCCCGGCTTCGAGGGACTGCAGGCCCCACTCGCCGTAGCTCACCGTGTTCCCACGCGTCGCATCACCTTTTATGCGTCCTCTTTGGACCTTGCGGTGCTTGACCCGCTTGGGCATCAGCGCCATCGTCGGTCTCCTTCGCGTAGTCTCCGAGGTCCAGCCACACCTTCACGCCGATCACGCCCATCGTCGTCCGGGCAATCGTGAACCCGTAGTCGATGTGGCGCTGCAGCGTGGAGAGAGGAATCGAGCCGCGGCTCGCCTTCTCCGTCCGGGACATCTCGGCGCCGCCGAGCCGCCCCGCGATCTCGATCTTCACCCCCTCGACACCGGCTTCCATCACCTGGTCCAGGGTTCGCTTCACCGCCCGGCGGAAACTGCCCCGCCGTTCCAGCTGTTGGGCCACGTCCTCGGCCACGAGCTGGGCACTCCGCTGTGGGTTGTTGACCTCGACGATCTTCAGGTCCATCCGCCGACCGGTCAGGTCCTCGAGCTCCCCCTTCAGGCGATCGACCTCCTGCCCCTTGCGGCCGATGATGATGCCCGGCCGGGCGGTGAAGAGGTGCACGATGACCGTGTCGCGGGTTCGCTCGATCTCCACGCGGGGAATGCCGGCGAACTTGTACTTCGACTTCACGAAGTTGCGGATCTTGTGGTCCTCGAGCAGCAGCGGGCCGTACTCGCGCTTCGGCGCGTACCAGCGGCTTCGCCAGTCCTCGACGATGCCGATGCGGAACCCGGTGGGGTGTACCTTTTGTCCCATGACTTGCTGCTCGGTTTCGTGCTGCTCGGTGCTGCCGTGTGTGTTCTTCGTCGCCCGCGTCCGGCGGGCTTGCGGTGTCTCAGCTGATCTCGGGAGCTTCGATGCCCACGTGAACGTGGGCCATGCGCTTGCGAATCATGAAGGCCATGCCGCGGGCACGGGCCTGGATTCGCTTGAACATCGGGCCGCCGTCCACGCGACACTCGACGATCTTCAGGTTGTCGACGTTGCGGGCCCCTTGGTCCTCGGCGTTCGCCATGGCGCTCTGGAGCACCTTCTCGAGGACGCGAGCCCCGCGGTTCGGGACGAACCGGAGCGTGTCGAGCCCCTTCGAGGCCGTCATGCCGCGAATCATGTTGGCGAACGGTCGCACCTTCCTCGCGGAGATGCGGGCGTGCCGGTGAGTTGCTCGGATGAGTGCCATGGTGTCGCAGTGGGTAGTAGGTAGTTGGTAGTGGGTAGTAAGAGCTGGTTGACGTCGCCTTCAGCGGCTACCTACTACCAACCATCCACTACCCACTAATCCCCCTATTTCTTGCCGCGGGCCCCGTGGCCCTTGAACGTGCGGGTGAGGGCGAACTCGCCCAGTCGGTGCCCGACCATTTCGTCCGTCACGTAGACGTTGATGAAGGCCCGACCGTTGTGCACCAGGAAGGTCCGACCGACGAACAACGGGTGGATCATGCAGGCCCGCGACCAGGTCTTGATCGGCTCGTTGCGGCCCTCCGCCTCCTGCTTCTCGACCTTGCCGAGAAGCTTCATGTCGACGTAGGGCCCCTTCTTGCTGGATCGCGACATCAGTTCGTCCACTCGTGCTGCGTCATCGAAACCGTTCCCGAAAGACTCGGATACTCGTCGTTCTCGTCGTTCAGACCTTCAGCTGACCGTACCGCCGCGACTTCCGCCGTCGGACGATCGCCGCGGACGACGCCTTTCGTCGCTTCCGCGTGGAACCGCCCTTGGCCGGCTTGCCGGTGGGGCTGCAGGGGTGCCGGCCACCAGAGTTCCGGCCCTCGCCGCCGCCCATCGGGTGGGCGATCGGGTTCATGGCCGTGCCGCGAACGTGCGGGCGACGTCCCATCCACCGCTTCCGACCGGCCTTGCCGAGCACGATCGCGCTGTGTTCGGAGTTGCCCACCTCGCCGACCGTCGCCCGGCAGGTGCTGGGCACCCGTCGAACCTCGCCCGAAGGGAGGGTGATCTGCGCCCAGTCGGCCTCGCGAGCGTTCAGGACGGCCGCCGTGCCGGCACTGCGGCAGAGCTGGCCACCACGCCCCGGCTGCAACTCCACGTTGTGGATCGTCGTGCCGGTCGGAATCTTCGAGAGCGGCATCGAGTTGCCCACCGAGGGATCGACCGCCTCGGTGCTGCTGACGATCATCGCCCCCGCCTCGAGACCCTTCGGAGCGAGGATGTACCGCTTCTCGCCGTCGACGTAGTGGAGCAGGGCGATGCGGGC
Organism: Planctomycetaceae bacterium; assembly: GCA_028284885.1. GTDB lineage: Bacteria > Planctomycetota > Planctomycetia > Planctomycetales > Planctomycetaceae > JANQQW01. The sequence goes on along the minus strand of JANQQW010000046.1, from coordinate 24,055 downwards.
CGAGCGGTTCGGGTCGTACTCGATGAAGGCGACCTTGGCCGGGACCTCGAACTTGTCCCGCTTGAAGTCGATGATCCGGTACAGCCGCTTGTGGCCGCCTCCGCGGTGGCGGATCGTCACCTTGCCCTGGTTGTTCCGGCCGCCGTGCTTCTTGAGCTTGATCGTGAGCGACTTCTCGGGCCGCTTCTTGCGGTCCGTGATCTCGGCGAAGTCGCTGACGCTCGCTCCCCGGCGACCGGCGGTCGTCGGCTTGTAGTGTCGAATGCCCATGGTCTCGTGCCGTGTTCCAAGGCCTCGCGGCCCGGTTCCGGTCCCTTCGTTGAAATCAGAAGAACGAGATACGGTCTTCCTCGTGCAGCTGCACGATGGCCTTCTTCCAGTCCTTGGTGTACCCGTACGCCGCACGGCTGCGGCGAGGCTTGCCCTTGCGGTTCTGGGTCCGCACCTTCACAACCTTCACCCCCCACAACTCGGAGACCGCCCGTTTGACGTCCTCCTTCGTCGCCCGGGCATTCACCTCGAAGGTGTAGGTGTTGTACCGCTCGGAGAGGTGCGTTCCCTTCTCCGTCACCAGCGGGCGCAGGATGACCTGGTACGGCTCCAGTTGGATGCCGCTCGCCGATTCCATGCTGGTCGTCTCGTTGGTCGCCACGAGTCCACTCCCGCGTCGTTGTTCACTCGCCGTCGCCGGCGGCCGACTCGCCGTTGGCGAGCAGCCGGTCGAGGGCGTCCTTGGTCACCAGCAGCTGCCGTTGGTGCAGCAGCTTGTAGGCGTTCAGGTCGGCCGCGGGGGAGACCCACAGCCGCTCGATGTTCCGTCCCGACCGCCACACGTTCGTGTCGTGCTCGGCGACCGTCAGCAGCGTCGAGGTCTCGCCGAGCCCGAGAGCCTTGAGCGCGGCCGCGACGACCTTCGTCTTCGGCTCGTCGCAGGCGAACTCGTCGACGATCGTCACCTGGTCGTCGTCGAACTTGCTCCGCAGCGCCATCCGCGTCGCCAGCTGCAGCGCCTTCCGCGGCATGCGGTAGGACCAGTCCTTCGGCCGCTTGGCGAAGGTGTGGCCGCCACCCCGGCGGACGGGCGTCCGGCGGTTTCCCGCACGGGCACGGCCGGTCCCCTTCTGGCGGTACAGCTTCTTCGTGCTGCCCTTCACTTCGCCTCGGGACTTCGTCTTGGCCGTCCCTTGGCGACGGTTGGCCTCGTACATCACGACGGCGTCGTGCAGCAACTGCTTGCTCACGCGGTCGGCGATGGCGTCCGGATCGACGTCGTAGGTGCCGACCTCTTCGCCCTTCGTGTTCTTGACCGGAACGGAGATCGTCATTTCCCACCCTTCTTCCGCTTCAGCTTCGACGTGTGCCGCAGCACGACGTACCCGCCAACCGGCCCGGGGACCGACCCCTTCACGAGGATCGCGTTGTTCTCGGCGTCGATCTTCACGATTTTGAGGTGCCGCATCGTGTTCCGCACGTTGCCGTACTGGCCGGCCATGCGGGTTCCCTTGATCACGCGGGCCGGGTCGGCACTCATGCCGATCGAACCACCGTGACGGTGCACCCGCTTCACGCCGTGGCTGGCCCGTTGGCCGCTGAAGTTGTGCCGCTTCATCACACCGGCGAAACCACGACCCTTCGAGGTCGCGATCACGTCGAGTCGCGGCACGTCGGCGAAGACGCTGGCGTCCAGCACCTGGCCGACCTCGACTCCGACGTCCTCGCCGTCCGTCCGGAACTCCCGCACGAACCGCTTCGGTTCGCAGTCCGGCTTGGGCGGAATCTCGGTGCCGGCCGCCTGTTGGGCACGCCGCCGCTTGCTGTCGAGCTCGGCGACGTGGCCACGTTCGGCACGGGACGCCTTTCGGCGCGGCTTGTCGTCGAAGCCGAGCTGCACGGCCTCGTAGCCGTCCCGCTCCACCGTGCGCACCTGCAGCACTGTGCACGGACCCGCCTCCACGACGGTGACCGGCACGAGCGCACCGTCCTCGTCGTAGACCTGAGTCATTCCGATCTTGCGACCCAACAAGCCAACCGGCATGTCGATACCCGAATCGCTGTTTCACGGCGACACCGACACCGGTGTCGCTCACCGTGGAGGAAGGCCTCGCTGACCACTCACCCGAGAGCCGCGGCGGCCCCAGTCCCGAGTGCGTCGACGACACGCACCCTCAACGTCTACCAACTCGGCCCGGCCGGACTCGACGGTAGAACCCACCGAAACGGTGGAGCCCAACCGGTCAACCGGTGGCCGAGGCCTTGATCTTGATGTCCACTCCCGCCGGCAACGACAGCTTGTTGAGCGCGTCGATCGTCTTGCCGGTGGGCTGGATGATGTCGATCAGCCGCTTGTGTGTCCGGATTTCGAACTGCTCCCGCGACTTCTTGTCGATGTGCGGGCCACGGAGGACCGTGTAACGTTCGATTCGCGTCGGAAGCGGGATGGGCCCGTGCACAACCGCACCGGTTCGCTTGGCCGTGTCGACGATGTCCGTCGCCGACGTGTCCAGCACGGAGTGATCGTAGGCCTCCATGCGGATCCGGATTCGTTCCTGTGCCGATGCCACTCCGACTCGTCCTTCACACAAGGGATGCGACACCACCCCCGGGAGTCCCCGAGGGTGGGAAGCGGGCGATCGTAGCCGTACCCAAACAGTCTGTCAACGAACCGACCTGCGGATCCAACGTCTTTTGTGGATCCCACCTGCGACGAGCCCGCCCCCGTCGCCGGAGCGGCTCATCCCATCATCTCCTTCAGCACGTCAGGCGGCGCCTCGGCGTACTTCAGCGGCTCCATCGAGTACGACGCCCGGCCTTCGGACAGGCTGCGAACCTGGGTGGAGTAGCCGAACATGGCCGCCAAGGGCGCCTCGGCCTCCACCACGTGCAGGTGTCCCCGCTGCTCGGAGCCCATGATGTGGGCCCGGCGCTTGTTGAGGTCCGCCTGGATGTTCCCCAGGAAGTCGTCCGGCGTCGTCACCTCGAGCTTCATCACCGGCTCGAGCAGCACGATGCCCGCCTCGTTCAGCGCCTTCCGGACGGCGTCCGCGGCCGCCGCCCGCACGGCGACGTCCGTCGTCTCCCCTTCGCGGTACTCGGCGTCCTGGATCACCAGTTTCACGTTCAACAGCTGGTATCCCACGACACCCCCGCCGGTCGCCTCGTCCTCGACGGCCGAGACGAGTACGTCGGTCAGCGCTTCCGGCAACGTGCCCGGCTTCATCTTGTTCTCGACCGTGACGGGCGTCTTCCCCTCGAACGGCTCGATCGACACCTTGACCTCGCCGTACTGGGAGGTGTCCCCCGTCTTGCGGTCGAACACGCCGGTCGCCGTCGTCGCGGCCCGCACCGTCTCGCGGTAGCTCACGCGCGGCTTGTGCACGCGAACCTGCAGTCGGAAGTCGTTCAGCATCCGGTTGCGGATCACCTCGAGGTGCAGTTCGCCCATTCCGGAGATGATCGTCTGCCCCGTCTCCTCGCTGATCCGAGCGTCGAACGTCGGGTCCTGCCGGGCGAGTCGGGCGAGGACGTCCTCCAGCTTCTTCCGGTCGGCCGAGGAGTCCGGCTCGACGGCCATCGAGATCACCGTCGGCGGGAAGTCGATGCTCTCGAGCAGCACCGGCTTTCCCTGGTCGCAGAGGGTGTCGCCGGTGACGACCTCCTTCAGGCCGAGCACGCCGACGATGTCGCCCGCCTCGACCTCGTCCACCTTCTCCCGCGAGTCTGCCTGGATGTGCCACAGCTGGCTGACGAGTTCCTTCTTCCCGGTTCGCGGGTTCAGCACTCGCGACCCGCTCTTCAGCACGCCGGAATAGACCCGCACGTAGAACAGGTCGCCGTGCTCCTCGGCGACTACCTTGAACACGAGTGCCGAGAGCGGCTCGTCGACGTCCGGCTTGCGGGTCTGCGGCGTGTCCCGCTTCTTCGGGTTCGGGTGGATACCCTCGACCGGCGGGCGCTCCAGCGGGCTGGGCAGGTAGCGGGTCACGCCGTCGAGCACCGGCTGCACCCCGATGTAGTCGAGCGACGCCCCGGCGAACGTCGGCTGGATCTGCCCGGAAAGCGTCGCCGCGCGCAGTACGCGGACGACGTCGGCCGGCGGGATGTCCTCTGTCTCGAGGAACGTTGTCATCACGTCGTCGTCGAGCATGGCGACCGCCTCGAGGAGCGTTCCCCGCCAGTCGGCGGCGAAGTCGGCGTACTCCTCCGGAACGTCCTCGATGCGAACGTTCTGTCCGCGGGACTCGGAGTCGAAGTACATCGCCTTGTTCTCGATCAGGTCGACGATGCCGACGAGAGCCCCGTCCTGCTGTGGCGGGCCCTCGCCCATCGGGACGGTGACGGCCACCGGGTTCGCGTTCAGCCGGTCGGTCAGTTCCTCGAACGTCCGCCCGAACTCCGCCCCGATGCGGTCCATCTTGTTGATGAAGCAGATTCGCGGGACGTTGTACTTGTCGGCCTGCCGCCAGACGGTCTCGCTCTGGGCCTCGACCCCCTCGACGGCGCTGAAGATCACGACCGCCCCGTCGAGCACGCGCAGGGAACGTTCCACCTCGGCCGTGAAGTCGACGTGGCCGGGGGTGTCGATGATGTTGATCGTCGTGCCCTGCCAGTCGCAGGTGACGGCGGCCGAGTAGATCGTGATCCCCCGCTGGGCCTCCTCGGCGTCGAAGTCCGTCGTGGTGGTCCCGTCGTCGACGTTCCCCATCCGGTGCGAGGCCCCGGTGTAATAGAGGACCCGCTCCGTGGTCGTCGTCTTGCCCGCGTCGATGTGGGCGATGATGCCGATGTTGCGAATCGACTCGATGGAACGGGGCATGGGGTCGGCCTCCAGGCCTACGCCTCGGCGTCGGCGCCCGACCGCGGGCGGTCGGCTTGGTTCGAAAACGTCCGTAGTACCAAGAAAACCGCGGCTCGAAGTCCGTCGGCAGGGACCGACGGGCTTCGAGCCGCGGGAATGTCGTCTCGGCGATCAGCGAGCGAAGTGCGCGAAGGCCTTGTTCGCCTCGGCCATGCGGTGGATGTTCTCGCGGGTCGTCATCGCGGTCCCCTCACGACGGTGGGCCGCCATCAGCTCCTCGGCGAGGCTGAGGTGCGTCGGCCGGCCCTTCTTGCCGCGAACGGCCTGGAGGAGCCAGCGGATCGACAACGTCTGCTGCCGCTTCGAGTTGACCGGCGTGGGCACCTGGTAGGTCGCACCGCCGACCCGCTTCGAGCGGACCTCGATGTACGGCTTGCAATTCTCGATCGCCGCGTGGAACACGTCGATCGGCGGCGTGTCCGGCACCTTCTGCTCGATGAAGTCGAGGGCGTCGTAGAAGACCCGCTGGGCGGTGCTCTTCTTGCCGTCCTGCATCAGGCAGTTGACGAACTTGGACGCCAGCTTCGACCCGTATCGCGGGTCGGGCTGCAGCTGGCGTGCACTGGCGGTGAATCGCTTGGCCATGGTGGACTTGTCGGCTGTCCGTGGTCAGATGGGATGTCCGATCGCCTGACGACGAGGCCAACCAGCCTTCCGGCTCTTGACTCTCGACCCTCGACTCTCGACTCGTCTACTTCGCCCGCTTCGCCCCGTAGCGGCTGCGGGCCTGCTTGCGGTCGCCGACACCCAGCGTGTCGAGCGTTCCGCGGATCACCTTGTACCGCACGCCCGGCAGATCGCGAACTCGGCCGCCGCGAATGAGCACGATCGAGTGCTCCTGCAGGTTGTGGCCTTCGCCCGGGATGTAGGCCGTGACCTCTTTGCCGTTCGAGAGACGCACGCGGGCGATCTTCCGGAGGGCGGAGTTCGGCTTCTTGGGCGTCGTCGTGCGGACGTTCAGGCAGACGCCTCGCTTCTGGGGGCATCCCTCCAGAACCGGGGTGTTGCTCTTCGACTTCTGCTTCTTCCGCGGTTTGCGGACGAGTTGGTTGATCGTCGGCATCCGAGACTCTTCGCGTACTGTGTCCGCACGGGTGGAACGGGGCATGCTAGCCAGCGCCCCGTGGACCGTCAAGCGTGGCGAACCGATCGGACACCAGCCGTGTCCACGAAGTTCACACGCCGAATCGAGCGTGACGTGCGACCACCAGTCGCTGCCGTCGGCACGACCGGCAAAAATTCCGAAATCCCATAGGAGACGGGAGGTTGGACCGCCGAAAGTTCCTATACTCGGCAGCCGACAGGCGTGACGGTTCGTGGACGGCGGTCGAGCACCGTTCCCGCGAATCGGGCTCGTCACGACTCCCCGAGTGTCCGTGAGATCGGTCTCGCGGTCCACCCGCACCACACGCGAAAGAGGACACGAAGATTCGCAGACCACATCGTGGAACGGCCGTCACGGACGAAGGTCCGCGACGAAACGGCAACATCCGGATCAGCCCGATCGTTGTCGTCGACGAGGATGGGACGATGCTGGGTGAGATGGAGACGGCGGCAGCGCTCGAACGCGCCCGCGACTCCGGGCTGGACCTCGTCGAGGTCGCCCCCAACGCCCGGCCGCCGGTGTGCCGGATCATGGACTACGGCAAGCTGAAGTACGAGAAGCAGCGGAAGACCGGCGCGAACAAGAAGCCGCGCAGCAAGCTCAAGGAAATCCGCCTGCGGGCCAAGACCGGCCAGCACGACATCGACTTCAAGGTCAACCAGGCCCGGACGTTCCTCGAGCGGAAGGACAAGGTGAAGGTCACCGTCCGCTTCCGCGGCCGCGAGAACGCCCACCACGACCGCGGCAAGGAAATGCTCGACGAAATCGGCGAAGCCCTCGCCGACTGCGCGTCCATCGAGGCCCCGCCCCGCATGGAAGGCCCGCGGCAGATGTCGATGACGCTCTCGCCCGGCAAGTGACGACGCGAGCCGGCGCCGCGACTACGCCGAGCCTAATCCGCGTCGCCGGGGGCATCGAGTGCGCCGAACTCGGTGAGTAGCGCTCGCATCTCGGGGGACTTGGCGTAGTCGATCGCCCGAGCGCCTTCGCGGTTCGGCATGTTCGGGTCGGCGCCATGTTCCAGGAGGAAGCGCGCCATTGGGAGGGAGTCGTGGTAGGAGGCCAACGTGACCGGTGTGTAGGTCTTCAGGTCGCCGACGTGCCATCCCTCGTTGATCACGTAGTCGACCTCGGCTCCACCTTCGACGAGCAGTTTGGCGGACTTCAGGGTGTTGTTGAGCAGGCCCTCGTCGATTTCCGGGTGCGTCGTCGCCAAGATCCCCAACGGTCGGAAGTCGCCCAGGTTCGGATCGGCGTCCGCTTCGAGCAGAATCTCGACGAGCGAAGGCCTGTGGAGCGCGCGGGACAAGGCCGTCTCCTCGTTGTGATCCAGCTGGTCGGGATCGGCTCCGGCCTCAAGTAGCAACTCGACGGTCTTCTTCTGGAAGACCCAGTTCTCGTTCGTTTGGACGATGGCCTTGCAGATCCACGCGGCCCGGGAATCGACGGGAGCTCCGGCGTCGAGCAGGATCTCGAGCATTTCGTATGTCACCCGTCCGCCGTGGTGGTCCGCCCAACCCGAGTGGAAGACTGACCCCAGGGCCCTCGCGCGCTTCGACTTCACGTCGGCCCCGGCGTCGAGGAGCAATTCCAGTTTCTCCCGCTGAACCCAGGTCAGCGAAGAACAGGCCATTCGGACCGGAGACCACTTGTCCGGGCCGACGAAGTTCGGGTTCCCGCCCGCCTCCAATGCGCTGCTGACGTCCTGCTTGTGACCCGTCTCACCGCATGCCAGCAGCAGCGTGACGTCACGTTCGTACTGCCGACGCTCGAACCACTGCCAGATCGCCAAGGCAGAGAGCACTGAACAGATGATCGCAAGACGGAATCTCTGCCGCCGGAGGGTCGTCTGCGCTACCGAATCGGGGTCGCTTGCCGGAGTCGCCATTGAGCCGTCCACGCGTGATCGAAGTTGGCCCCGTCGGGGCGACACCTGATCACGTTACGGCAGCCGCGGCTCAAACGCCAACTCCGCGACCAGAAACGCCCACAGGTCGGCGGCTTCCTCGATGATCTTCGCGGTCGGCTTGCCCGCGCCATGGCCGGCGCGGGTCTCGATGCGGATCAGGATCGGCTCGGGCCCCGACTGCGCCTCCTGCAGTCGGGCGGCGAACTTGAAGCTGTGGCCCGGGACGACGCGGTCGTCGGTGTCGGCCGTCGTGACGAGCGTCGCCGGGTACTCGACGTTCTCCTTCACGTTGTGGTACGGCGAGTACGCCAGCAGGGCCTTGAACTCCTCCTCGTTCTCCGGGCTGCCGTAGTCGTCGGTCCAGAAGCGGCCCGCGGTGAACTGGTGGAAGCGGAGCATGTCCATCACGCCGACCGCCGGCAGGCAGGCGGCGTAGAGTTCCGGCCGCTGCGTCAGGCAGGCCCCCACCAGCAGCCCGCCGTTGCTGCCCCCCTGAATGGCGAGCTTCCCGGGCCGCGTGTACTTCTCGGCGACGAGGTGCTCGGCCGCCGCGATGAAGTCGTCGAAGACGTTCTGCTTGTTCAGCTTCGTCCCGCCCTGGTGCCACTCCTCGCCGTACTCGCCGCCGCCGCGGAGGTTCGGCATGGCGAACACGCCCCCCATCTCCATCCACAGCAGCCGGCTGACGGAGAACCCGGGGGTGAGCGAGACGTTGAACCCGCCGTACCCGTACAGCAGCGTCGGGTTGTCGCCGTTCCGCTCCAGCCCCATCTTGTAGGAGACGAACATCGGCACCTTCGTGCCGTCCTTGCTCTCGTAGAACCGCTGCTCGACGACGTAGTCCGTCGGGTCGAAGTCGACGTCGGCCCGGAACAGCAGCGTGCTCTCCCCGCTCTGCATGTCGTACCGGTACACGCTGGGCGGCGTGGCGAAACTCGAAAACGAGTAGAACGTCTCGGCGTGGTGCCGACGTCCGCCGAACCCGCTCGCCGTGCCGATGCCGTCGAACTTCACGTCCCGGACGAACGTTCCGTCCCGCTCGACGATCTTCACACGCGTCTTCGCGTGCTCGAGGTACTCGCAGACGAAGCGGTTGTCGACCATGCCGGCGTCCCGGAGCACGTGCTCGCTCTCCGGCACGACCTCCCGCCAGTCGCCGCGGCCCGGCTTCTCCAGGTCGATCGCGACGATCCGCTTCCGCGGTGCGTCGAGGTCGGTCTTGAAGTACAGCGTCGTGAAGTCGTTGCCGAGAAACTCGTACTCGTTGTCGAACCCGGGGACGAGGACGTCGAGTTCGCCGTCGGGATCACGCAGGTCGCGGACGAGTACGCCGTACTTGTCGTCGGTCCCCACGGAGACCGTCACCACGAGGTACCGTCCGTCCTCGCTGACGGTCGGCCGGAACCCCCACTTCGGTTCGTCCGGCCGCTCGTGCACGAGGCGGTCCTTCTCCTGCGAGTCGCCGATGCGGTGGTAGTACAACGCGTGCTTCAGGTTCAGGCTCTGGAACTCGTCCCCCTCCTGCGGTTCCGGGTACCGGCCGTAGTAGAAGCCGTCGCCGTCGGGCGTCCACGCGATACCGTAGTACTTCGACCACCGGATCTCGTCGTCGAGCACCGTCCGGCGGTCGAGGTCCATCACCCGCCACGTCTTCCAGTCGCTGCCGGCCTCGGCGATCGAGTAGGCCAGATACCGGCCGGCGTCGCTCACCGAGAGCCCGCCGAGCGCCACGGTGCCGTCCTCCGACCACGTGTTCGGGTCGATCAGGACGCGCGGCTCGTCGTCCAGCGTGGGCATGCTGTACAGCACGGACTGGTTCTGCAGGCCGTCGTTCTTGAAGACGTAGTACCGCCCGCCCCGGCGAAACGGCGTCCCCTGCTTCTCGTAGTCCCACAGCGTGGTCAGCCGCTCGCGGATTGCCTCGCGGTGCGGCAGCTTCCGCAGGTAGCCGAACGTCACCTCGTTCTGGGCCTTCACCCACTCGGCCACTTCGTCCGACTCCCGGACGTCCTCCTCGAGCCACCGGTACGGGTCGGGAACTTCGATGCCGTGCAGTACGTCGACGTGGTCCACGCGGCGGGTCTCCGGAGGAACGGGTTTCGTGGGGGGGACAGCGGCCAGCGACACGGCGACGGCGAGAAGAAGTTCCAAGGGAACGGTCCACGGTGCAGGGGGGGCGAAACCTCGTGGCGAGCCACTCGCAGGGTGACGACTCTGCCGCACCGGCGTCAACGGGGGCACGGTGACCGGGACTTTTCGGGCTCGTGGGGCTGAACTACACTGCTCGCGACTTGCGATGCACGCCCAGCAACGGCTCCGGATCATGATCAACCTTCGATTCCTGCCCGCTCTTCTCGTCCTCTTCCTGGGGACCCCGGCACTCCTCTCCGCCGACGACGCACCGGCCGATCCGCCAACGCCGCCTGCGACGGAGGAGAAGCCCGACGAGAAGACCGACGAGCCGGCGGCTCCGACGGAACCCGCGGGCGACGAGAAGCCGGCCGACACCGAGAAGCCGACTGACGGCGAGAAGCCCGAGGAGAAGCCGGCCGAGATCGACGTCGTCGCGGAGTGGAAGAAGCTCAGCGACCGCAAACTCGAGATCGCGAAGCGGCTGCAGGTGATCCAAGCGGAGTTCGAGGACGCCAAACCGGCCATCCGCTCGACACTCCGCAAGGAGTTCGGCTCCCTCGTCGACGAGTACGAGCTGGAGATCGGGGCCGAACTCGGGCGACTCGCGTCCGACGTGCTCGCGAAGCAACCGGACAACGCCGAGGCGGCCGCGATCGTGATGGAGCGGGAGTTCAACGAGAACCACTTCCAGCCGGCGCTCGAGCACGCGATGGTCGTCCTCGCCAAGGAAGACGAACTGCCGTACGAGGTGCCGAAGGCCCGCCAGATCGCGGCTGCTTGCAGCTTCGCCCTCCACGACTTTGCGAAGGCGGCCAAGTTGATTGCGGCGGCGACGCACACGCCGGGCGTCGCCCGCTCGCCCGGTCTGGAGAAGCCGGTGCTCGAACCGGCCGCCAAGGAGTACGTCGAGCTCTGGAAGAAGGAACAGGCGGCCCGAGACCGCGAGGAGGCTCTGAAGGGGGACCAGGCCCCGCCCCGCGTGAAGTTCGAGATCGTCGACGGCGAGGGCAACCCCAAGGGCGAGGTCGAACTGCTCCTGTTCGCCGACGAGGCCCCGAACACCGTCGCCAGCTTCGTCGAGACGGTGAAGTCCGGCGGGTACGACGGCACGATGTTCCACCGCGTGCTCACCCACTTCATGGCCCAGGGGGGCCGACTCGACCCGCCCGTCGAGTGGTCGGTCGCCTGCGAGTGCTACCGAGAGAACGCCCGTCGCCACTTCCGCGGGAGCCTGAGCATGGCCCATCGCGGTCTCGACACCGGCAGCTCGCAGTTCTTCATCACGGTCGTTCCCACCATTCACCTCAACCCGGTCACCGACGACGAGGGCAACCCGGTCGGCGGGCACACGGTCTTCGGCCGCGTGGTGAAGGGGATGAGCGTCGTCGACGACGTCGAGGTGGGCGACGAGATCGGCAAGGCAACGGTCCTCTACGAGCGACCCGACATGCCGAAGCCCGTCCGTGCAGGCGAAGAGGAGCCGGAGAAGTCGACGGGGGACGGGGACGAGAAGACGGACTCGGACTCGAAGAAGTCCGGCGCCCCCGAACTGCCTGACGACGCCGACACGAAGAAGCCGACGGAGTCGAAGCCGGCCAAGCCGCTGCCCGAGGACGAGAAGACCGACGACGCCGACGGGGGCGAGAAGAAGCCGGCCGACACCGAGAAGCCGGCGGACACCGAGAAGCCGGCCGAGTAGGACGCTGCGGCTCGCCTACGACGACTCGCCGATCAACTCGGCGAACTCGTTCTCGTCGACGACGCGGACCCCGAGCGACTCGGCCTTCTCCAACTTGCTGCCGGCGTTCTCGCCGGCGACGAGGAGGTCGGTCTTCTTGGAGACGCTCCCGGACGCCTTGCCGCCGAGGGTGCGGATCAGCTCCTTGATCTCGTCCCGCTTGTAGCGTTCCAGCGTGCCGGTGACGACGACCGTCATCCCGGCGAGCGGCTTCGCCGTCGGGTCGGCCTCGTCCGCCGCCTCGGCCGGGGGCCTTGGTTCGCCGAAGTTGAGGCCGAAGCCGCGGAGCTCCTCCACCAACGCCCGGTTGCGTTCCGCGGCGAAGAACTCGTGGACGGCCTTCGCGATGATCGGCCCGACCCCCTCGACCTCGGCGAGTTCCTCCTCGCTCGCCCTCGTCAGGGCGTCGAGCTCGCCGAAGTGGTCGTCGAGAATCTGGGCGTTCGTGCCGCCTACGTGCGAGACGTTCAGCCCGCACAACAGCCGCCACAGCGGGCGTGACTTCGAGGCCTCGATCCCCTCGAGCAGCTTGTCGACCGACTTCTCCCCCATTCGCTCGAGTTCGAGGAGGTCGTCGCGGCGGTCCTTCAGGCGGTACAGGTCGGCGACGTTCCCGACGAGATCGGCGTCGAGCAGCTGTTCGACGAGCTTGACGCCGAGCCCCTCGACGTCCATCGCGGACCGGGAGGCGTAGAAGCGGAGCGTCTCGCGCAGCCTGGCCGGGCAGTTCGGGTTGGGGCAGCGAACGTCGACCTCCCCCTCGATCGCGAGCAACGGCGTGCCGCACTCGGGGCAGGACTCGGGGTAGACGACCGGCGTCTCGCTGCCGTCACGGAGGTGCTCCTCGACGCGGACGACGTGCGGGATGATCTTCCCGGCCTTCTCCACGACGACGTGGTCGCCGCGACGGACGCCGAGCCGGGCGATCTCGTCCTTGTTGTGCAGCGTGGCCCGGCTGACGGTCGTTCCGGCGATCTGCACCGGGGTCAAGTAGGCCGTGGGGACGACGCGGCCCGTCTTGCCCACGCTGAACCCGACCTCCTCGACCCGGGTCACCGCCTCGTACCGCTCCCACTTGTACGCGACGACCCATCGCGGGGCCTTGCTGGTGTTGCCCAGTACGTCGCGGTCGGCGAAGCGGTTCGCCTTCACGACGATGCCGTCGATCTCGAAGTCGAGCGTCGGGATCTCGGCGATCAGCTCCTTGGCGTACTCCCGCGCGGCCTGCATGGTCGGGAACGCCTGGACGCGAGGCGTGACCGGCACGCCCATCTCGCGGACCTGGTGCAGGAACTCGGTGTGCGACTCGAAGGCGATCCCCTCCGTGTAGCCGATGCCGTGGCACATGAAACGGACCTTGCGGGCCGCACAGGCCCGCGGATCGAGCAGTTTGAGGGCCCCGGCCGCCGTGTTCCGCGGGTTCGCGTACGTCTGCTCGCCCTTCCTCTCCTGCTCGGCGTTCAGGTGGGCGAAGTCGGTGTTCGAGATGTACGCCTCGCCGCGGAGTTCGAGGACGGCCGGCGGGTCGTCGAGTTGCAGCCGCAGCGGGACTCCGCCCACGGTCTTCGCGTTCTCCGTGACGTCGTCCCCCTCGCGTCCGTCACCACGGGTCAGGGCACGGGCAAGGCGGCCGTTCTCGTAGACGACCGCGAGGGCGACCCCGTCCACCTTGTACTCCAGCGAGTACTCGATCGCGTCCCGCGCGGCGATCGGCTCGTCGTCGGACTCGCCGTCTCCCGCCTCGTTCCCGGCGCCGTCCGAGTCCGAGTCGGCTGCTGCGGCCTCGGCGGCCTCCGCGTCGTGTTTCGCGAGGTACTTCCGCAGCCGTTCGTCGAACTCGGCGAGCCCCTCCTCCTCGAAGACGTTGTCGATCGACAGCATCGGCAGCCGGTGGGCGACCGTCTCGAACCCCTCGATCGGCTCGCCGCCGACCTTCTGCGTGGGGCTGTCCGGCGAGGTGAACTCGGGGTGCTGCTCCTCCAGCGACTCGAGCCGCTTCATCATCTTGTCGAACTCGACGTCCGACACCTCGGGGGCCGCCTCCACGTAGTAGAGCCGGTTGTGCCGTTCGAGTTCCACGCGGAGCTGCTCGATCTCTTCTCTAGGCGACATCCCCTGCCTCCAGACGGTCACGTGACGCGAGTCGTCGAGTTCGCGAGGCAGCATATCGCCCCGGACCCGGCACGGGAATCAGTCGCCGCCCGCTGTGTCGGCCCGACTGTCACCCGTCCGTTCGGCTTCGCGGGTGGTCAGGTACCGGTCGACGGACATCGACACGACGGAGACCCCGACGAGAAGAACCGCCTCGACGGCGATGATCGTCAGCCCGTACTCGTCGAAGAACCGCGACAGCGGGGTCCCCGGTTGGCCGAACGCCGCGGCGATCATCAGGAAGATCGTCAGCACGAACACGCACGCACACGGGATGACGACCGAGAACGCCCCGCGGCCCGGCTCCTCGTCGGCGTCGGGGGGGGACGGCTGGTCCTTCTCGGGCGGTGCGTCGCTCACGAGTCGAGCGGGACCTCGTGCCAGGCGTTGAACATGTAGCCCTTCGCGTTCCAGGGAACCGTCTGCGGCTGCACGAGACCGGCCGAGTCGATCGTCCGGACGACGAGGGACTTGGCGTCTCCCGGCACGAGAAGCCGCGTCTTCCAGAGGACCCAGCAGAACGGCTTCGACCCGCCGACGAGTTCGGCCCGCTTCCACGACCGGCCGCCGTCGATCGAGAGTTCGACCGCCGCGACGGACCGGCCGTCGCCGGGCGGGTAGGCGTACCCCGTCGCCTCCAGCGTCCCGGTCATCGGGCTTCGCCGGACGGTCGCGATGACGGAGTTGACCGGGAAGTTGTAGATGGGCCCCGCCTCCTGCCAGGCGAGCGGGGTCGTCTCCTGGACGAGCTTGTAGGCGGTGGCGAGGTAGTGGTTCGGCGAGGGCTGGTCGCTGACGACGATGCGGCCGAGCCACTTGACGCTGCGAGCCCCGATGTAGCCGGGCACGACGGTGCGGAGGGGGAAGCCGTGGTCCGGGGTGAGTGGCCGGCCGGCCATGAGCGTGGTGACGAGCGCGCCCGGCATGCCGTCGTGGTCGGCGAGTGCCTTCTCCAGCGGGATCGAAGCGCCGAAGCCGATCGTCTTGCCTCCTTTCTCGATCTCGTCGAGCCCGTCGAACCAGACGTGCTTCGCCCCGTCTCGCACGCCCGCCTGCTTCAGCAACGCGGCCAGCGGCACGCCGGTCCAGTCGGTCGTGCCGATCGCCCCCGCCTGCCACTGCACCCCCTCGACCTTCCGGACCGCGTTGTGCTCGTTCCGACGGTTGCCAGCACACGTCATCGTGGCGGTCACGGTCTTCTGCGGCATCGAGCGGATCGCGTCAATCGTCAGACTGAGCGGTCGCTCGACGAGCCCGCTCACCTCCAGGCGGAACGAGCCGAGGTCGATCTTCGGGGCGGGGGCGTGGCTGCGGACGTAGAAGTGCTCCAGCGGCGTCTGCCAGCTTGAGACGAGGTTCTCGAGCGTCGGCTCGGCGTTCGGCACGTCCTTGGTGTGCCAGAAGAGGTCCTTCTCGACGGACGACGGGGCGAAGCCGGTGCGCTCGTCGGAGAAGCCGAACCTCGGCAACCCGGTCGCGAGGGCCGCGGCCACCGTGGTCTGCAGAAAGCGCCGGCGGGTCTGCGTGTGGAAGTGGAGCGGAGTGGTCATCGGGTGAGGGCTCTCCGTGACGCGGAATCGACTCTATGGATCATCGTCGAGGGCGAGCGGATTCGGCAACCGACCGAACCGGGTCACCACCGCTCGACCGGGCCGGACGGGACGGGGACGTACATGTCGGGCAGCAGCCCCGTGCGGGAACCGCCGATCGGTCCGGCCTCGCAGATCTCGTCGAGGGCTGCGTCGAACTCGGCACGCGTCTTCGCGAGCTGGAACCGGTGTCGCAGGGCCGGCTTGACCCGCATGCCCTTCAGGTACCAGTGGCCCATCTTGCGAAACATCACGATCGCGTTTCGCTCGCCGTAACGTTCCTCGAGGTAGCCGAACTGTCGCATCATCAGGCCGAGGCGGTCCTCGAACGTGCCCGGCGGCCGGTAGCGGCCCGTCCGCTCCCACTCGTCGAGTTGCCGGAAGATCCACGGATTCGCGAGTGCGCCGCGGCCGACGGAGACGGCGTCGCAGCCCGTCACGCGGAGCATCCGGGCGGCGTCGGGAATCGTGCGGACGTCACCGTTGCCGACGACGGGGACCCGCTCGACCGCCTCCACGACGCGGCGGATGCCGTCCAGGTCGACCGTGCCGGAGAAGCCCTGTTCGCGGGTCCGCCCGTGGATCGCGATCGCCGCGACGCCGGCCTGCTCGAACTCGCGGGCGAAGTCCGGAGCCGTGATCTGCGTGCTGTCCCAGCCGAGCCGCATCTTCACGGTGACGGGGATGCGGACGGACTCGACGAGCCTCGCGACGAGCGAGACGGTCTCGTCGGCCCGGCACATCATGCTGGCTCCGCTGCCCCCCTTGGTGATGCGGGCGACCGGGCAGCCCATGTTGACGTCCACCGAGTGCACGCCGCGGGCCTCCAGCAGACGGGCCGCCTCGCACATGTCGTGCGGGTCGCTCCCGAAGATCTGGACGGCGAACGGCGAGTCCTCGGGACAGGTCTCGATCAACTGCAGCGACCGACGGTTGCCGCGGAGCAGGCCCTTCGCGTTGACGAGGTCGGTCGTCGCGAGGCCGACGCCGCCGAGCTCACGGACGATCCGGCGGAACGGGAGGTTGGTGTACCCGGCGAGCGGCGAGAGAAGGTACCTCGTCTCCAGTCGGAGCGGACCGTAGGCGATCGGCGGCCGCGTTTCGGGCCGGGGATGCTCGTAGACGATCTCGTGTCGTTCGGCGTCGGCGGTCATCCGCAGGTCTCACCCTCGACCGGGACCGCTTCCCCCGACTGACGGCTGAGTTCCGCCGCCCGGCAGACGTCGAGGGCCCGCCCGAGATCCTCGAAGTCCGGAACCGGGACGAGTCCGCCGACGACGCGACGGCAGAACTGGTCGAGCATCACGTCCGTCTCGGCCCGCTCGTCGTCGAGGTTCTCCGCCACCCGCGAACCGTTGCGGCCCCGCCAGAACAGCCGCCGGGGCGTCTCCACCTCGACGGAGCCGTTCTCGCACGTGACCGACGCCGTGCCGGGGGCCGTATTGCCGTTCCCGGGTTCCAAGGTGGCGAACACCGAACGCCTCCGCGTGGCGAACTCGATCTCGATTCGGCAGTCGTCCAGGTTCTCCGGCACTTGGCCGTTGAGAGGCTCGGCACGAACGAGGACAGGGGTCGCCTGCAGCACGTAGACGCACCAGTCGCAGACCTCCGCCAGCCGCAGCGGGTTCGCGCCGGACACGTCCACGCGCACGCGGCGCGGATGCCCGAGTGTCGTGGCCGTCAGTTCGCGGAGCCGACCGGTCGACGGGGAGTAGCGATGCCCGAGCGCCGGGACGAGCAGGCGACTCGACTCCCGGGCCTGCGTGGCGAGTCCGCGAAGGTCGTTCCCACTGCCGACCAGCTGCGGCCGCACGAGCACCGGCTTCCCCGACGAACTCGCCAGCCGGATGGCGGACAGGCCGAGCGGGCCGAGGTCGTTCACGAAGACGGCATCGACCTTGGGGCTCTCGACGAGGACTCGGATGCCGTCGAAGTGCGTGGCCGACAACTCCTCGGCCGTCACTCGGCCGATGGCGGCGACGGCGTCGTGGACGGCCACGACGCGGACGCGCTCGCGGGAGCGGTCGAGCGCAGCGCGAAACACGTCCCAGTCGTCGCCGAGGCCGATCAGTCCGACGCGGATCACGTTGAGCGGTTCGCTTCGCGAGGGGTGGGGGGGGACCCGGTCGAGCCGGGCCACTCCAAGGTCCGTAGTCTAGTTTCGCAAGTGCGGCCCCACAAACGGGTTTTCGCTCTCGGGCCGCTCGAAGCGAACGACCGGTTCCGCGGCCGGCTGTCGCGAGAACTCGTCTCGTCAGCTCGACTTGCGGCTCCTATCATCGATCCGGAGCGGTCGGCCGAATCCCCCGCCACGACCCTGTTCGTCTCGTTTCGAGGTTGAGCGATGTCGAGTGCCGCAGGAAATCCCGCGACGTACACGGAACGGGTGGCGATCGAGGGGCACATCATCGACAGCCTGATCCTGCCGAAGGTGCTCGACGAGATCATCCAGCTCGGCGGACGATTCGAGATCGACGACGTCCAGGTTGGCCACCAGCGGACGGACGCGAGCCGCGCGGAACTCGTCGTCGAGGCCGACACCGCCGAGCGGCTCGACGAGATCCTGACGGCGATCGGCCAACACGGGGCGAACCCGGTCGACGAACGGGACTGCCGCCTCGTCGAGGCCGACATGGACGGCGCCTTCCCCGAGGGCTTCTACGCGACCACGAACGAGGAGACCGAGATCCGGATCGACGGAGCCTGGATCCCGGTCGGCCGGCAGGAGATGGACTGTGGCGTCGTCGTCGAGACCGACCCGCTGACCGCGCGGTGCGTGCCGATGTCGGACGTCGCCAAGGGGATGATGGTCGTCGTCGGCCGGAACGGAACGCGTGTCCGGCCACAGGGGCGGGACCGGACGGCCCACGGGGCGTTCGGGTTCATGAACAGCACCGTCTCCAGCGAGAAACCGAAGGGGGTGACGGTTCGCGAGATCGCCAACGCGATGAAGAGAGCCCGCGAGGGGGACGGTCGCATTCTCGTCGTCGCCGGGCCGGCCGTCGTGCACACCGGCAGTCGGGACCACTTCAGCTCGCTGATCCGCAGCGGGTTCGTGAACGTCCTCTTCGCCGGCAACGCGCTCGCCACCCACGACGTCGAGCAGTCGTTCTTCGACACCAGCCTCGGCATCAGCATGTCGCACGGCGGGTCGATCGAGGAGGGGCACGAGCACCACCTCCGCTCGATCAACCGCGTCCGCCGACTGGGTGGGATTCGAGCCGCCGTCGAGAGCGGCGACCTCACCTCCGGCATCATGTACGAGTGCGTCCGGCACGACGTCCCGTTCCTGCTCGCCGGCAGCATCCGCGACGACGGGCCGCTGCCGGACGTGGTGACCGACGCGGTCGAGGCCCAGCGACGAATGCGGGAGATGGTCGAGGGAGTCACGTTCGCCCTGATGATCGCGACGACGTTGCACTCGATCGCGGTCGGCAACCTGCTTCCGGCGCGCGTGAAGGTCGTCTGCGTCGACATCAACCCGGCCACCGTCACCAAGCTCGCCGACCGAGGCACGTTCCAGACGGTCGGCCTCGTCACCGACGTGGAGCCCTTCCTCCGCGTCCTCGTCGACGAGCTCCGGGAGGACTGAACTGTTGGAGTTCAGTCCTGACGCGGCAGCGAGAACGAGAACACGCTTCCGCCACCCCGTGCCGGTTCGACCCAGACGCGCCCGCCGTGCTGTTCGACGATCCGCGAGCAGATGGCGAGGCCGAGGCCCGACCCGCGGAACCGCTCCCGTGCGTGGAGCCGCTTGAGTGGGGCGAAGATCGACCGACGCTCGGCCTCCGGTACGCCGATCCCGTTGTCGCGGACGGAGACGACGCACTCGCCAGGTTCCTCGCGAGCCGTGATCTCGACACGTGGCCGGCGTCCCTCGCAGAACTTCAGCGAGTTCGAGACCAGGTTCTGCAGAAGTTGGCTGAGGCCGGCGCGCGATCCCCGCACCGTCGGGAGGTCGGCGAACTCGACCGTCGCCTCGGCCTGCCGGATCGACTCCGTCAGGCGACCGACGACGGACGACGCGACCTCGCCGAGATCGACCTCGGTGAAGTCGGAGTCGCCTCGGCCGGTGTGCGTGTACTCCCCGAGCCTCTCGACGAGCAGGCAGAGGTCCTCGCCGACGCCGACGCAGCTGCGGAGGAATCGGCGCTCGGTGTCGCCCAGACGGTCCTTGGCCGTCTCGAGCACCGACTCGGTGAGGCTGATGATCGTCGCGACCGGCGACCGCACGTCGTGTGCGACGACCGCCACGAAGTCCTCCAGGTCACGCCGGGCCTCGGCGATGCGCCCTTCGAGGCGGCCGCTCTCGATCGCTCGCCAGACGGCCTGCCCGAGAGACTCCCGGGTGATCCGGTCCTTCGCGATGTAGTCCTTCGCCCCGGCCTGCATCGCACGAACGGCGGTCTCCTCGTCTCCCTGCCCGGTCAACATCACGACCGGAACGCTCCGGGCGGCCAGTTCCTCTAGCACCTCGAGTCCGTCGAGGTCGGGCAGCCGGTAGTCGACGAGGGCACAGTCGAACGTCCGCGACTCGACGAGGACCAGCGCCTCGCCCCCCGTCGACGCCTCGACCACCTCGTACTCGTCCCCCAACAGCCGCCGCGCACGCTGTCGGTCGACTTGGTCGTCCTCCACGACGAGCAGGCTGGCCCGGCCGGCACTCACGCGGACGACTCCGGTATGTGGACGACCTGCCAGTAGCGGTCGAGCATCTCCACGACCCCCGTGAACAACCGGCCGGCGTTCTGTTTGACGATGTAGCCGGCCACGTGGTGCTCGTAGGCCTTCAACACGTCGCGGTCGTCCTCCGAACTCGACATGACGAACACGACCGTCCCCTTGAGCGCGGGGTCGCTGCGGATCTCCTCGAGCAGTTCCAGCCCGCTCATCCGGGGCAGGTTCAGGTCGAGGAGGACGCAGAACGGCGAGGGAATCCGCTCGCGGCCGTTCTCGCCCCGCAGGAACTCGAGCGCCTCGACGCCGTCCCGGGCCACCGTCAGCGGGTTGCGGACGCGGTGCCGCGAGAGCGTCCGCCGCATGGACTCGATGTCGATCTCGTCGTCCTCGACGAGCAGGACGTGCACGGACTCGCGGGTACTCATGGCGACGGGGCTCCTGTGGGCTCGTCGGTCTCGGCCCGCACGGCCGTCCTCGGCCAGCGGAACACGAACCGACACCCCCCCGACGGGGAGGTCTCGACGCGAACGGTCGAGCCCTGATGTTGCAACAGACGCTGCACGATCGCCAGTCCCATTCCGCTCGATTCGACCTCGTCCTTGGGGCGGAGCGTCTGGAACATCTCGAAGACCCGCTCGCGGAACTCCGGCGCGATGCCCGGCCCGTCGTCGTCGACCTGGAACTCGACGTACTCGTCGAGCACGGTCCAGTCGATCCTGACAAGCCCGTCGGAACGGTCGTGGTGCTTGAAGGCGTTCCCGACGACGTTCAGGAACACGCGGACGAGCGGCGACCGCTCCGTCGTCAGCGACGGCGGGTCGTCCGGCCACTCGACCCGGAACCCCTCCGGCAGGTTCAGCAGCGCGACGACTTCCGACAGGAGGTCGCCGACGTCGACTCGTTCGACGCGGTACTTCCTGCGGCCGGCCCGCGAGTACTCGAGCAGCCCGTTCAACAGTCCGTCCATGCGGCGGCACTGCCGCCGCATCAGCCGCAAGTGTTCCCTGGAGGGCTCGGGCAGCAGGTGGCCGGCGTCCTCCTCGATCCACTCGGCGAGGTTCGACACGCCCCGCAACGGCGACCGGAGGTCGTGCGAGGCGACGTACGCGAACTGGTCGAGGTCCTCGTTACTCCGGGCGAGTTCCTCGGACTTCTCGGCGAGGTGCCGCGCCGAGGCGATCTCGTCCGTCACGTCGCGTCCCGCCGCGAAGAAGCGGTCGGCCTCGTTCGCCGCCGTGGCCGACCACGAGAGCCAGCGAACGTCGCCGTCCTTCCGGACACAACGGTTCCGGAAGTCGACGACGTCCTCGCCCGCTGCGACGCGTGCGACCGCCTCGCCGGTCGACTGGCGGTCGTCGGGGTGGACGAACTCGAGGTACGGCCGCGACATCAACTCCTCCTCGGAGTATCCGAGGGTGCGCTGCAGTGCCGGGTTGACGCGGACGAAGTTCCCGTCCACGCCGCAGATGCACATCGACTCCAGTGCCACGTGGAAGAAGCGGTCGCGCTCCTCCTCGGTCCGTCGGAGTTCGGTGATGTCCCGGGCGGCGGCGAACAACCGCCCGAACTCGTCCGGCGCGGCGGTCGACCACGACAGCCAGCGGTCGCTGCCGTCCTTGCAACGATAGCGGTTGCGGAAGTCGAGGATCGTCCCTCCGTCGGCCAGTCGGCCCATCGTCGCGAGCGTGGACTCGACGTCGTCGGGGTGCACGAACTCGACGAACGGACGCGCGCGGATCTCGTCGGCGGTGTAGCCGAGCACCCGCTCGAAGGCCGGGTTCACCTCCTTGAAGTAGCCGTCCAGACCGGCCACGCACAGCATGTCGTGCGCCCCGTTGAAGAAGCGGTCCCGCTCCTCGGTTCGCATCCGCAACTCGCGTTCCGCCTCGACGAGGTCGGTCACGTCGGTCGAGACGACGAGCAGGCGGGAGAGCCGCCCGGAGTCGTCCGGCAACGGCACCCGGTCCGTCCGCAGCCAGACCTGCCCGCCGCCGGTCGCGAGTGGCTCGACGACGCCCCGCTCGGGCTGGCCGGACGCGAGCACCGCGAGGTCCCGACGACGAGTGTCGGCGGCCCCGTCCGGGTAGAAGTCGGACGCCGACTGCCCTTCGATCTCCTCGTACGGCCGACCGAGGTCCTCCGAGACGCTGCGGTTCACCCGCAGCAGCCGGTCGTCCTCGGACTTGTACCAGACGTAGGCCGGCAGGTTGTCGAGCAGGTGCTGTGTCTCCTGTCGCTGCCGTTCGAGCTCCGCCTCGTGGGCGTACCGCTCGGAGATGTCGTGCCAGACGACGAGCAGGGCCGGCCCGGAGCTGAGCAGCACCGCGGTCAGCGTCACCTCGCACGGGAACTCCTCGCCGTCGAAGCGCGTGTGGATCCAGTCGAACCGGTGATGGCCCTCGTCGCGTGCGGTCTGGTCCATCGCCTTCGCCTTGTCTTCCGACCGGCGACCGTCCGGCTGGAACTCGGGCGAGAACTTGGCCGGGTGCCGGCTCAGCACGTCCGCCTTGTCCCGCGCCCGCAGCATCTCGACCGCCGCGTTGTTGCAGCCGAGGATGCCCGAGTCGTCGAAGATGAGGTGGGCGTCGGAGGACTGCTCGAACAGCACGCGGGCGAGTTCCTCGCTGCGGAACCGCTCGGTCACGTCGACCGCCATCAGGTGGAAGCCGACGACGTTCCCGTCGTCGTCGAGGGCGGGGACGTAGGTCGTGGCGAGATGGAGTCGCCGGTCGCCGAGGACGACCGCCCGCTCGACGTGTACCCTCTCCCCGCCTAGGACCTGCTCGATCGTCGGCCTGACTTCTTCGTAGGTGTCGCCGAGAACGTCCCGAATGTCGCGGCCGACCAGGTCGCCCCGCTCGACGCCGAACACCTTCTCGTAGTAGGCGTTGTTGAACTGGTACCGCTGCTCTGCGTCGACGTAGGCGACGAAGGCCGGGAGGGCGTCGGTCACGACCTGCAGGCGACGGTTGCGTTCACGGAGGTCGGCCACGAGGCGTTCGCGTTCCGTCACGTCCCGGAACACGACGACGGCACCGGTGAGGCGCCCGCCCGCCGTTCGAATCGGGCTGCTGGAGAGGCTGACGGGGAAGCAGGTGCCGTCGGGCCGGCAGAGCAGGGTGCCGTCGGACCGGACGGCCTCCCCGGTCTCGTAGGTCGTCGTGATCGCCTCGAGCCCGGTCGTGCCGTCCCCACCTCCCGGCCCGAACAGGTCGGTGACGCGACGGCCGACCAGACGGCTGGCCGCCACGCCCAGCATTTCCGCCGCCGACCGGTTCACGAACGTCGTTCGTCCCTCGGAGTCGACGCCGAAGACCCCGTCCTCGATTGCGTTGAGAATGTGTTCGAGCTGCCGCGTGACGTTCTCGAGGCTGCGGTTGTGGGCGACGCGCTCGCTCACGTCGCGGACGATCGCGGTGAACTCCGTCTCCTCTCGCTCGCCGACCGCGGTGATCGTCAGCTCGACCGGGAACTCGCCCCCGAACCGACGGAGCGCCTGCAGTTCCAGTCGCTGGCCACGGAGGTTCGACCGCCCCGTCCCGACGACGCGCGCGAGCCCGGCACGGTGGGCGTCGCGGTACCGTTCCGGGACCACGAGTTCCTCGAGCAGCTCTCCGACGGCGTCGTCGGCCGTCCACCCGAAGATCGACTTCGCCGCGGCGTTCCATCGCCGCACACGGCCGTCCACTCCGATCACGACGATCGCGTCGAACGCACTCTCGAAGACCTCGGTGAGCCGCAGTGTCGCGGCCGTCGACTCGGCCGTCCGTTCGTCGACGAGACGTTCGACACGCTCGGCCCGGCCCGCGACCGACGCCACGAGACCGCAGACGACGAGGCTGACGAACAGCCCACCGAAGAACGTTGCCGACGGCTGCCACTCCAGCCCCGTTCG
>JANQQW010000040.1 GCA_028284885.1 Planctomycetaceae bacterium | reverse complement strand
GGCCGGTCCGCCGAGCAGATCGACCTCGTCGAGAAGTACTACAAGGAACAGGGGATGTTCCGGACTTCTGACGCCCCCACGCCCCGCTACACGGCGACGCTGTCGCTTGACGTCGGCACCGTCGAGCCCTCGCTCGCCGGACCGAAACGGCCGCAGGACCGAATCCTGCTCTCCGGCATGCAGCCGCAGTGGCAGAGCGACCTCGGCAAGACGTTCGGCAAGTCGGCCCCCGGCACCCCGGCCGACACCGTCGACATGACCGAACCGGCCGACACGGCGGTGATGGTCGCCGACCCCGGCTTCGAGGGCGTCGCCGTCGAGTTCGACGGGGAGACGTTCGACCTGAAGCACGGAGCGGTCGTCATCGCGGCCATCACGAGTTGCACAAACACCAGCAACCCCAGCGTGATGATCGGGGCCGGCCTGCTCGCCCGGAACGCCCTCGCCAAGGGACTGCAGCGGCAGCCGTGGGTGAAGACCAGTCTCGCCCCGGGAAGCCGCGTCGTCACGGACTACCTCAAGCGGGCCGGTCTCGACGACGACCTCGACGCGCTCGGCTTCAACCTCGTCGGCTACGGCTGCACCACCTGCATCGGCAACAGCGGCCCGCTCCCGGAGCCGATCTCCGCTGCCGTCGAGGAGCACGACCTCGTCGTCTGCTCCGTGCTCTCCGGCAACCGGAACTTCGAGGGTCGCGTGAACCCGCACGTGAAGGCGAACTACCTCGCCAGCCCGCCGCTCGTCGTCGCCTACGCGATCGCCGGGACGACCGACCTCGACCTGACCGCCGACCCGATCGGCCAGGACACCGACGGGAACGACGTCTACCTGAAGGACGTCTGGCCGTCGCAGCAGGAGATCACGGACGCGATCGCCGCGTCGATGTCGCCCGAGGCGTTCCGCGACGAGTACGCGAACGCCGCCGAGGGTCCGGACGAGTGGCGGGAGATCGACGCCCCGACGGGGAGCCTGTACGAGTGGAACGAGTCGAGCACCTACGTCCAGGAGCCGCCGTTCTTCGTCGACATGCCGGCCGAACCGGCACCGATCGCGTCGATCGACGGAGCCCGTTGTCTCGTGTCCGTCGGCGACTCGACGACGACGGACCACATCAGCCCGGCCGGCAGCATCGCCGAGGACTCCCCGGCCGGCGAGTACCTCAAGTCGAACGGTGTCCCGAAGGCCGAGTTCAACAGCTACGGCAGCCGCCGCGGCAACGACCGCGTGATGACCCGCGGCACCTTCGCCAACATCCGCCTCCGCAACCAGCTCGCCCCCGGTACCGAAGGCGGTTACACCACCTACTTCGGCGACGGCAGCGTCACGTCGATCTACGACGCCGCCCAGAAGTACAAGGAGCAGGGGACCCCGCTCGTCGTGCTCGCCGGCAAGGAGTACGGCACCGGCAGCAGCCGCGACTGGGCCGCCAAGGGAACCTACCTGCTCGGCGTGAAGGCCGTGATCGCCGAGTCCTACGAGCGGATTCACCGCAGCAACCTCATCGGCATGGGTGTCCTGCCGCTGCAGTTCCGCGACGGGGAGAGCAAGGAGGCCTTGGACCTCGAAGGAACCGAGTCCTTCCACATCGCCCTCGACGACGACCTCAAGCCGGGACAGCCCGTCGAGATCACGGCGACGAAGACCGACGGCAGCCAGGTCCACTTCACCACGAAGTGCCGCATCGACACCCCCGTCGAGGTCGTCTACTACCGCAACGGCGGCATCCTCCACACCGTGCTGCGGCAGCTCGCGAAGAGCTGACCACGGCTGCGTTCGCCGGTTCCGCTCCGGGACGTTGAGAAGCCGTCGGACGCGTCGTACGATCTGCAGAGTGACGACTCGTTCGAGGAGACGCCGCCGTGAATCGTTCGTTGACGACCTGCTCCCTCCTGTCCGTCGTCCTCGCTCTCGGCTGCAACGGCTGGGACGACGCCTCCGCGACGAACAAGGACGGTGAGTCGGACGAGGAACGTCGTGGCCGGATCGCGACGAACATCGCCGGCGTCGATCCGACCATGGGGGACGCCGGCCGGGCCGCACCCGTTGGCGGCAACGGCGGCAACGACGGCGGCGGCAACGGCGAGACGACCGAGTCCGTCGAGCCCTCCGAACCGACCGGCCAAGAGCGGGCCGTCTACCAGCCGGAGCCGGTTGCGACGCCCGGCCCTCCGTGGCTCGTGCTGTCGAACTTCCGCAAGCAGTCACAGGGCATTCAGACACTCGGCGAGACGTACCGCGTCGACTACCGCTGGGTCAGCGGCCGGCCGGAGGAGGGGGTCAGCCATCAGTTCGTCGTCGAGACGAAGTCGACCAACGGCCTCTCCGAGCAGCAGGCGGCGAAGCCCGTCACGCTCCAGCCGGGCGGCGGCACGGCCACCATCGGGCTGAAGCGGGAGTTCGGCGTCGAGCCCCCGACCTGCTTTCTCGCCGTCGAGGAGAACGGCGGGTACCGACCGATCTCCGGCCGCCTGACGCTGGGCGACGCAACCGAGACTGCAGCGACCCCGGGCACGAACACGACCGTCGTCGCCGGAGTGGGGAACGAGCCGAAGCCGTTCGTTCCGCCGCCCGTGGTCGAGCCGACCCCGGCCGTCGTGCCGCCCGTCCAGCCGGTCGAACCGGTGCCGATCGCCGCCCCCAACGACCTGCCCGAGGCCCCGAGCGGCAAGAAGGGAACGGCCGCGTACGCGGTTCAGGACTTCGTGCTGAAGGTCGCGAAGGCCGACTACGACGGACTGGCGGACGTGGTCGCCGACGACGCCGAGGGCGAGCTCGGCCAACTCCGCGACGGGAAGCTCCCGACGGAGCGTGCCAACGAGATTCGCCAGAACCTCTTCAAGGTCCAGATCGCCGACGCCCGGCCGCTCTCCAACGGCTCCCGGCAGTTCGTCCTTCGCAGCTCCACCGGCCGGTTCGCCCGCATCGAGATTCGCTCGCGCCGCCGCAGCTTCGTCGTCGTCGGCTTCGAACTCTCCGACGCTCCCTCGACCGTTCCCGACTTCTGATTCGAGTACCGACACCGTGAACCACCGATCCGCCGTCGCCGGACTGACTCTGGGCCTCGTTCTCGCCGCCGGCACGTTCAACACGTCGAAGGCCGCCGAGCCGACAGCCGAGAAGGCCGACACCGTGCTGCGACACGTCGTACTGTTCCAGTTCAAGGAGGAGGTGACCGAGGCTCAGGTGCAGGAGGTCGTCGACGCGTTCGCGGCCCTCGAGGCGAAGATCGACGTGATCCTCGACTTGGAGCACGGGACGGACGTCGGCGTCGAGGGACTCTCGCAGGGCTTCACGCACGGGTGGGTCGTCACGTTCGCCGACGCCAAGGGCCGCGACGTCTACCTGCCGCACCCCGCGCACAAGGCGTTCGTCGCGATCGCGAAGCCGCGAATCGAGAAAGTGCTCGTCTTCGACTACGTCACGGAGAGGTGACACCGTGCGCGACGCGTGGCTGGCCGGAACGGTTCCTCACGGCGTGATGGCCGACTGGTGCGAGGAGCAGGGGATTCCGTTCCCGCGACGGCCGCCCACCCCGAAGAGTCGCGTTCGCTCGGGTTCCGGCGCCCGCTCCTGGATTCGCAGGCGGTCGCTGTCGGGAACGTCGGAGCGGAGTTACGCGGTTCTGCTGACGGGTGTCGCGGAGCCGACCGCGTTCTGGGACCGCCGAACGGGCAAGCGTGTCGCACGATCGGGCAGCGGGCGCGGACAACGCCGGCACTCGCTCTCGGGCTGTCGTTCCAACTCCTGAGTCGACTCGAACCGAGGAGCCTTCGACGTGCCGATCACCAACGAGCAAATGCAGGGGCACGAGTTCTTGGCGGGGATGTATCGCGACGACTACTTCCCCGACTTCCTCGTCGACAAGGGCAAGCAGATTCTCGTCCGACTCTGCGAGCGGATCGAGACGCAGAAGCCGGTAGGCGAGTCGGTGCTCGAACTCACGCACGCCGCGACCGAGGAGTTCAACGAGCTCCAGGAGGAGTTCTGGGAGAACGACAGCGAGCTCGAGACCGTGGCACGGGAGTGCATCGCCGACGACTTCGGGACGATTCTCGACGCCTACGGTTACGAGGTCGATCTCGAGGACGCGATCGCCCCGCGAGACTGGTGAGTCACGGTCGGTCCGGTCGGTCCGTCGAGTCCACCTGTGCCGCCGCCGGTTTCTCGGAGTCGGCGGTCGT
Source organism: Planctomycetaceae bacterium (assembly GCA_028284885.1). Taxonomy (GTDB): domain Bacteria; phylum Planctomycetota; class Planctomycetia; order Planctomycetales; family Planctomycetaceae; genus JANQQW01. The sequence continues at coordinate 24,878 of JANQQW010000040.1, read as the reverse complement.
CGCGTTTCGAAGCAGTCCGATGGCGCCGGGCAGCAGGGCGACGACGAGGACGAGCGCCAGCGGGTAGGCGGTGGCATACGCCGTGACCGGCTGCCTCGCCTCGGTTCGCTCGGTGACCGCCCCCAGCCCGGGTGTGGAGGTCATCCCACCGCACATGCCACCGAGCAGTTCCAGCGGCCGCAGCCCCAGACAACGGTCGGCGAAGAGGAACCCTCCGACGAGCGGGACCACCGTACAGAGCAGGGCGAGCAGGCACAGCACGAGGCCGTGTTCCATGACGACCGGAACCAGTCCGTCGCCTGCCTCCACTCCAGCGTCCGCGAGGAAGATCGCCAAGCCGACCTCGCCGGCGAACATGCGGGCGGCGCGTGGCAGGTGACCGGAGAGTGGACCCAGCCGCTGCAGGTGCCCCAACAGCAGGCCGACGAGCAGGGGCCCCCCGGCCAGCCCGAGCGACAGGCTGAGACCGCCGACCTCCATCCGCACCGAGCCGACGAGCACGCCGAGCAGGATCCCCAGCCCCAGCGAGATCAAGTCGGTCTCGTCGAAGCTCCTCTGGCGGTGCCCGGCGTACTCGGCGAAGTCGTGCAGTCCGACCGGGTCGCCGACGAGGGTGAGCTGGTCGCCGAACTGCAGCACGTCGTCGCCGCGAGGCACGAACTCGTACTCGTGCCGGGTGACACGACTGATCGTGACCCCCCAGCGGTCGTGCATGCCGATCTCGCGGAGCGACCGGCCGACGACGCGCGGGGACGTGACGACGACCCGAGCCCGCTCGTTCTCCATCACGAGCAGTCCGTCCGCGTCGACGCGCCGCCCGAGAAGCCCGACCGCGAGTTCGACCTCGTTCGACGCTCCGACGATCAAGACCTTCTGTCCCAGCTCCAGCCGGAACTCGCGTCCCAGCGGGGCCAGTCGGTTGCCGTCGATCCGTCGGGCGATGCGACACCGGGTCGCGTCGAGGACGGGAATCTGCTCGGGTGCCTTTCCGGCGACGAAGGCGTTGGTGATCTCGACGAGGACGCGAACGATTCGTGGCTCGTCGTCGCCTTCGGTCTCCTCGGTCCGGTCGTAGTCGACGGCGAGGAACCGGCCTGCGAGGTGGACGAACAGGACGACACCGAGGATGCCGAACGGATAGCCCACCCCGAAGCCGACCGCGACGTGCGAGTCGGGCGGGAGCGTGTCGCTCGCCGCCGCGAGTCCTGGGGTGCTCGTCATCGCCCCGGCGAGCACGCCCATGGCGAGGTCGGTCGGCACACCGAAGACGAGCGCCGTGAGGACCGCGGTCGCGAGGCCGAGTCCGACCACGACGAGTGCCAACAGTCCGAGTGCGCGTCCGCGGTGGAGCAGGGCCCTGAGGAACTGCCGCCCGGCCGACAGGCCGACCGTGAACACGAAGACGACCAGCCCCAGTTCGCCGACGCCGTCCGGAGCGCGGTAGCCGAGGTGGCCCGCCACGAGGGCGACGAACAACACCCCCGAGGTGCCGAGCGTGAGCCCCCACAGCCGGATCCGCCCGATCAGCAGACCGGCGACGATGAGCCCGACGAGAACGAACGGCGACGTGGACATGGGAGAGGTTCGGGGTCGTCGGTACGGGACGACCGACTCTGGGAGGCGGGACAGCGAAGGCGACGGGATTGTGTGCGAAGCCGCGACCGTCGTCGAGCGGCAGTGGGCCACTTCACGCAGAACGCATCGAGGACTCGCCGAGAACGAGCAGATTCCGTGCCCGGACGGGATCAGCTTGAAACGTTGGCCGACTCGGCGGCCCGTGTCTCGTCGATTTGCTTCAAGGCCGTCTCCAGAGCGTCGGCGACCGGGACCTTCTCCGCTTCGGCCGCGGTCCGCCACTTCAGTTCGACGATGCCGTCCTTCAGACCGCGACCGCCGACGACGATGCGGAGCGGAATGCCGATCAGGTCGGCGTCCTTGAACTTCGCCCCCGGTCGAGCGGCTCGGTCGTCGTAGAGCACGTCGATCCCGGTGTTGGTCAGGCCGTCGTAGATCGAGTCGGCGACCTTCGTCACCTCCTCGTCGTCCGCACTCAGCGGGATGACGAGCACCTCGTAGGGGGCGACAGCGAGGGGCCAGATCAGCCCGTTCTCGTCGTGCCGCGTCTCGGCGAGGCCGGCGATGATACGGTTCACGCCGATGCCGTAGCAGCCCATGATGATCGGGTGCCGCTGCTCCTCGTCGTCGAGGAACGTGGCGTCGAGCGCCTCGCTGTACTTGGTGCCCAACTTGAAGACGTGCCCGACCTCGATGCCGTGCGAGACCTCGAGCGTGCCGCCGTCTTCGAGCGGCGAGGGGTCGCCGGCCGCGGCGTTCCGGACGTCCCGCACCAGCAGTTGCTCGTCGGCGACGTCGCAGTCGCGGGCCCAGTTGAAGTGCTTGACGTGCTTGTCGGTCTCGTTCGCGCCGGCCACCCAGAAGCCGGGCTGGGCGGCATCGGGGTCGACGAGGAGCTTCGTGTCCCCCTTCTCGACGAGCGACTTCGCCAGGTGTGGGCCGACGTAGCCGACCGAGCCGCCGAGTGACTCGACCTGGGAGTCATCCATCAGTTCGACGTTCGCACCGGTCTGGCCGAGGGCCTCGCCGACGTGCGTGCCGAGCTTCCCCTCGTTGACGTCGTGGTCACCGCGGACGACGACGATCCAGTTCCGAACGGACAGGTCCTCGCCCGCCGCGTCGGTCGCACGGTACAGCAGCGTCTTGAGCGTGTTCTTCGGCTTGAGCTTCCCCTCCGGCCAGTTCGCGCAGAGGCCGGCGATCGAACTCAGTCCCGGCGTCTCGACGGTCTCGAGATCTCCCGTCGGGTCGCCGGAGAGGTCGTGGGTCCGTTCTCCGGTCGCGCACTTCTCGACGTTCGCCGCATAGTTCCGCTTGTCGGAGATGAGGATCGAGTCCTCGCCGTTGGGCGTGGGGATCATGAACTCGTGCGACGCGTCGCCGCCGATGGGGCCGCTCTCGGCCTCGACCGGCAGGTACTCCAGGCCGCAGCGGGCGAAGATGCGGCAGTACGCCGCGTACATGCGGTCGTACACCTCGTCGAGCTGCTCCTTCGAGGTGCTGAAGCTGTAGGCGTCCTTCATGAGGAACTCGCTGGTCCGCAACACGCCGAACCGCGGGCGTTCCTCGTTCCGGAACTTCGTCTGAATCTGGTAGAGGACCAGCGGCAGCTGTCGGTAGCTGCTGACGTGCTTGGCGATCAGGTCGGTGACGACCTCCTCGTGGGTGGGGTTGAGAGCGAGGTGGACCGCCCGGTTGGCCCGGCGGACCTCGAAGTTCATCAGCACGTTGCCGAACGCCTCGCGGCGGTTCGTGCGCTCGAACAGTTCGATCGGCGAGATCGCCGGCATGTGAAGCTCGACCGCCCCCGCGGCGTCCATCTCCTCGCGGACGATTGCCTCCGCCTTCCGGAGTGCCCGGTAGCCCAACGGCAGGTAGGTGTAGGCCCCGGCCATCACCTGGCGGATCAGCCCGGCCCGGAGCATCAACTGGTGGCTGGGCACCTCGGCGTCGGCCGGGGTCTCCTTCATGGTGGGAATGAACGTCTTCGACCAGCGCACGGCTCGAGCCCTCGCGTTTCGCGATGCGGAGTCCTCGATCCCTCGAGGAGACGGGCGGCATCCTAGCAGGGGGCGTTCGGACCGACCACGCCGACGGGAACGTCCAGCCACACCATGCGACCTACAACCCGCGCTCGGCACGGGCGCGACGGCGGTACTCCGACGGCGTCACGCCGATCACCCGCTTGAAGAAGGCCGCGAGATAGGAGGCACTCGCAAACCCGGCGAGATCGGCGACCCGCGACGTCGGCAGCTGCGTGTTGGCAAGCAGATCCTGGGCCCGCTCGAGCCGCACGCGACGAAGTTCGTTCCCGGCGGTCTGCCCGGTTCGTCGCCGAAACTCGATCTCGAAGGTCCGCAACGGCATCTTCACGTGCCGGGCGACGTCGAGGACGCGGATGCCCTCGCATCCACGCTCCTCGATGAACCGCATGGCCCGGTCGACGTCGGTGACGAAGGCCCGGCGACGACCGCGTGACGACTCCCGCTCCACGAGATCGGTCGCCGCGACACGGACGTTGTCGATCCCACCTCGGCGACTGCGTGCGCTCTCGAGCAACTGGTCCAGTCTCGCGGCGCAGGCGTAGCCGATCGAACGTCCCGGCGAGCGAATCGAGGAGAGAGTCGGGGTGTGAAGCCGTGCGATCTCACTGTCGTTCACACCAAGGACCGCCCAGTCATCCGGTATCCTCCTGCCGACACTCTCGGCGAGTATGCAGACGCCGGCGGCGAACTCGTCGGAAAGCGTGACGACGAGAGCCGGACGATCGAGCCGCTCGAGTCGGTGACGCAGCCCGGGATCTGCTGCAATCTCGTGCGGATCCGTCGAGAAACGAGGCAGGTCGTACACGCCGAGACGCAGTTGGTGTTGAGCGAGGCGACGTTGAAGTGCCCGCTTGCGGTTGGCCGACCCGTCCGAGTCCGCGTACCCCACGTGCAGGACGTGACGGCGTTTCAGTGCCACGGCATGGTCGGCCGCCAACCGCGCGATCGACTCGACGTCCGTGAACACCGACGGCAGACGCGTGTCGGCGAGGTCGCCGGCAGCGTTCACGGCAGGCACACCCCCTCGTTCGATCCACTCGAGCACTCCCTCGTCTCGCCCGACCGAGACGACCACCCCGTCGACTTGCCCCGTCCACGGTGGAAGGTCTTCGCTGGCAAAGGCCTGTGCATTCGAGTCGTGCCGGTAGTCCCTCAACGTCCACAGCGGCCGCTCGGCCGCAAAGTCGAGCACGCCTTCGAGAACGCGACGCGCGTGCTCGAGTGCCGTGTCGACGTAGAGGCCGATCGTTCGAGGGGTGTCGCTCATGGTCTCCGCACCGAAGCGTTGGTGTGCCGGGCATCGACAGGCGACGCCGGTCGAGTTGAACCTCGCACAACCGCGCATTTTCGACAAGCGGGCTGCGTGTTTTCAACAGCTGGTTGGCGCGAATGGTGCATTCCCTCGAACCGCCGACCGGCGAGCTCGCCATCGACAGCGACATGGGTCGCCGCCCGCCAACTTCGCCTCGCCAAACGACGCGGTCCCGTGCCGCGGTCCCCAAGTGAATCGAATTCTCCCCGAGGACACGGACATGTCACGCCAACATCCCCGACGCGGTTTCACGTTGATCGAGCTCTTGGTCGTCATCGCGATCATCGGCGTCTTGGTCGCACTTCTCCTGCCAGCCGTGCAACAAGCTCGCGAGGCCGCGAGACGGTCGAGCTGCAAGAGCAATCTCCGGCAGCTCGGGATCGCGATGCACAACTACCACGACGTCTACGGACAGTTCCCGATGGGGGCGATGTTCGAGCACAACTGGCGAATCGCCGTCCTCCCCCAGCTCGAACAGGCGAACGTCTACGAGCAGCTCGACTTCGAGAACGGCGACTTTCGCGGCGACACCGACGACGTGAACCGCCCGGTGCTGGAGAACCTCACCGTCTCCACGTTCGTCTGCCCGTCGAGCCCGCTCGACCCGAACATGAACCCCGGCTGGAACCGGTACCGCTACCAGTACCACCACTACATGGGGATCAACGGGGCCGTCGGCACCTCGACCGGGACCTGCCAGAGCTTCTACGGCTGGAACTGCGACAACGGTCCGCTCTCCTACAACGTGTCGCGGGCCCTGCGGGACATGACGGACGGTTCGTCGAACACGCTGATCGTCGGCGAGCAGTCCGCTCGCGTGACCTACACCGGACCGGGTGTCGGCAGCTGGCCGTTCGCCGACGGCAAGACGATGTCGCCCGGCGGATACCACGGCGGCTGGGAAGGGCCGAACAACCAGAGCACGACCGGGTCGCAGTGGGGCATCAGCTCCGGCATCGTGCCGATCCAGTACCCGCCGAACGCCGACTGCCCCAGTCAGTGGGAGTGCGGCTACGCGTACGTCAACTCGACGATTCTCGCCTCCCACCACACCGGGGGGATCCAGGGACTGCTGGCCGACGGCAGTGCTCGGTTCATCTCCGAGAACATGGACCTCGACACCCTCAAGAACCTCGCCATGCGGGCGGACGGCAACGTCGTCGAGCTCGACTGAACGAATCGTCGGGACGCCTTGGTTCGCCCCACCAAACCGGAGTACGAGATGCACCGTGTCGGAGTTCGTATCGCTTCACTCGCGTTGCTTGCGGCGGTCGTCACGACCGGCGTCGGCTGCGGCAAGTCCCCTGCTGGATCGGTGGCAGGAACCGTGTTGCTGGACGGCGAGCCGCTGACGGAGGGGACGGTCGCCTTCTACGACATGGAGAAGGGCAAAGGGCTCTCCTGCCTGCTCGACGAGACGGGCATGTTCGTCTCGCCCGTGGAGGTGCCCCCCGGCAGGTACAAGGTGATGATCGCCCCCGGGGGTGGTCCGGGAGCCCACCAGGCCGGAGCCGACGGGATGCCGGCCCTGCCGGGGTACGACGGCCCCCGTTCGCACCGCATCCCGATGAAGTTCCGCGACTACGAGAAGAGCGGACTGACCGCCGACGTCGGGCCGGGAGAGAACTCGTTCCACTTCGAGCTCGAGTCGACCTGAGCCGAACGCTGGAGCGGTTGGCCTGGTCCCGGCCGAGCCCGTAGAATCGTGAACCGCACGGAACCGCGGCTCTCACCACAGGCTCGCCCCTTGTCTCGTACCTTTCTCAGCGACCTCGCCGACGGCCAGAGCGTCGACGAGGTCTTTCTGCTCGCGGACAAGCAGCTGCGGGCCAACCGGCACGGGCAGCAGTACCTGCTCACGCAGCTTCGCGACCGCACGGGCGTGATGAGCGGCCTGCTCTGGAACGTCGACGACACGGACGTGGCCGGCTTCTCCACGGGCGACTACGTCAAGATTCGTGGTCGCGTGCAGCTGTACCAAGGGTCGCTGCAGGTGATCCTGACGCGGATCGAGTACGCGACCGACTCGCTGCTCGACCCCGCGGACTTCCGCCCGCAGCCCGCTGCCGACGCCGCCGAGCACCGGGAGCGACTCGAGACGATCCTCCGTGGGATCGAGACGACACCGCTTCGCGAGGTTGTCGAGTCGTTTCTCTCGGACGACGAGTTGATGGACGGGTTCTGCCGAGCGCCCGCCGGGATCAAGGCGCACCACGCCTACGAGGGGGGGCTGCTCGAACACGTCGTCAACATGCTCGAGACGGCCGCACTCATCCGCCCGAGGTACCCCGCGATCGACTTCGACCTGTTGTTCGTCGGCGTCTTCCTGCACGACCTGGGCAAGGTTCGCGAACTCGAGTACGACGACGTCTTCGCCTACTCCGACGAGGGGCAACTGCTGGGGCACATGTCGATCGCCGTCGAGATCCTGAGTGACAAGATCCGCGAGACGGAGCGTCGAACGGGAGAGGTCTTCCCCGCGGAGACGACGTTGCGGCTGAAGCACATGATCCTCAGCCACCACGGCCGCTACGAGTTCGGCAGCAGCAAGCTCCCGATGACGCCGGAGGCCGTGGCGCTCTACCACCTCGACAACCTCGACGCGAAGGTGCACGAGTTCTCGCGGAGCATCGAAGACGACCCGAACGCCGACTCGCACTGGACGCCCTACAGCCCGCGCCTGGAACGGAAGCTGTTCAAGGGTGGCGGCGAGTAGTCGTCAACTCGTCCCGAGGCCTTCGACGAACGTGCGAACGGTCTTCGCGACTCGGTGCGGGTGCGTGAGGAACGGCAGCTGGCCGGTGTTGTGCATCCGCTCGACCCGACCGTTCGGCAGCCCCTCGGCGAGTTCCTCGGCCCGCGACGCGGCCATGCGTCCCTCGCCCTCCGCACGGACGACGAGTACCGGCTGCTCGATCTCGGGGAGGCGTTCGCGCAGGTCCGTGCCCGCCAGCGCTCGGAGCCGGTTGCCGACGACCCGCAGCGGAAGCCGGCCGGTCTCTTCGGCGAGGAACTCCCAACGGGAGTGGTCGAACGGCGGGAACCAGCGGCGATGGGTCTGTTCCAGCAGCGTCTTCGCCCCGACGAGCGAACCGAGGCGCCCGGGCATCCAGGCTGCCACGCGCACGGCGAGTTGCTCGGCGAGGCTGTACCTCACGCGGGCCAGCCCGTCGTACAGCACGGCCGACTCGACTCGCTCCGCGTGGTCGGCGAGCGCCTGGACGGCGACTCCGCTGCCCCAGCCACAACCGACGACGTGGAACCGAGAGTGACCGCACACGTCGGCTGCGGCGACCAGGTCCGCGGCGTGGTCGGCAAGGGACCGACGCGCCCGGCCGTCCGGCCGCGACGAGTCCGGCGAGTCGAGGACGACAACGTGGAACTCGTCGCGAAGCAGGTGGGCGACGAGAGCCAACAGGGCCGGCGTGGTGGTCGCGGTCCCGACCAGCACGATCGCCGAGCGGTCCGGGTCGCCCCAACTCCACGCGGACGCGAGACGGTTCCCGACTGCGACCTCGTGCTGACGGCTCTCCGCTCGGAACAGCGCCAGCACCTGCGTCCACGCCAGCGGCGTCGGGCAGGGTTCACGGGGCTCCTCCTCGGCGGAAGCGACGACCGTGTCGGGAGCGTCGTTGGTCGTGGACATGCGCGGTTCGTCTCGGGGCGGGCATCCGTCCGGTGATCCTACCGGTGTTCTCGGGCCCCGGAAACCGACTCGATCGACTCCCGAGGACGGCTACGACCCGCACGGCCTGCACGACCGCGCCGCCAGACGACCACTTTCGGGGCCGAGTCGACGCCCGCACGGCAGCCGGCGGCGAGTGACCTACGTTTCCGCGGTCCAACTTCCAGCTTTGGAGAGTCCGCCGTGAGTGACGCGAACAAGCAGGCGAACAAGCAGAAGCGACGTCGCGTGTTCGTCAGTCGCATGATCCAAGGCCGACTGGTCCTGCGCGTGGTCGGTTTCTGGTTCGTGTACCACTTCGTCCTCGTGGCGGCGATGTTCCTGTACCACTACGCCCGGTACTTCGGCGAGCAGCTCGCCGGCGGGCCGGCCCAGTCGTTCGCCGAGTTGTTCCAGCAGTTCTACGTGACGAACTCGTCGCTTGTCGTCTGTGCTCTCGCCGTGCTGCCCCTCGTCGTGTGGGACGCCGTGAAGACGACCCACCGGATCGCCGGCCCACTCGTGCGGTTCCAGAAGGTGCTGAACCAGATGGCCGAGGGGGAGAAGGTCGAGCGGATCAAGCTCCGCGACGGCGACCTGCTCGTCGAACTGCAAGACGCCTTCAACGCCTACATCGACAAGCGGAACGAGACACCCGAGCCCACGGAGCCGAACGCGATCGACGAGCGTCTCTCGCGACTGGACGAGGAGGTGAAGGCGGCGCTCGAAGGACGGAAGACCGAATCGCCCGAGCCGGTGGCGACCTGAGGACTCAGCGGCGAGCCGTCTCGTTCACCCGGGCGTCGAACTCCGTGATCACCGCGTAGGCGTCGTTCTCGTCGCCTGCCTCGCGAAGCCGGTCGAGGAACTCGTCCTGCATGACGAGTCGTCCCAGCCGCGCGAGCACCTTGAGGTGCGTGCGCGTGTCCCGGCACAGGACGAGGAAGAACAGGTCGGTCATCGCACCGTCCGCCCCCCCGAAGGGAATCGTCGTGGAGGTTCGGCCGAACGCCACCACGGAGCGGCCCAGTTGCTCGGGCATGGGGTTGCGGGGGTGGGGCAGGGCGACGCCACCCGGGAACGTCGTCGAGAGCTGGTCCTCGCGTTCGCGAACCGCCTGCAACACCACGGCCGGCTCCCAGACGTGCCACGTGCGACCGGCCACCTCGACGAGCGACTCCAACACGGACCGCTTCGTTCGCGCCTGGAGCGGAACCTCGATCGTATCTGGCACCAAGAGGCTGCTCACCGGAATCTCGGCGGTCGCCTCCTCGGAGACGTTCGACTCCTCGACGACGGCAAGCTCCCCGTCCGTGTACTCGCGCATCTCCCGTTCGAGCCACTGGGTGATCTCGAGCGGGTGGAACTGCCACTCGCCGCCCACCTTCCTGCCGGGGATTCTCCCACGACTGGCGAGCCGGTCGATCTCCCGTTGATCGCGCCCGAGTTGCCTGGCCAGTTCCTCGAGGGTGTACCAGTCGTTGGACATGGGAGTCGCGTCGCAGGGGGGATGCGGGCGGGGTGTGCGGGAGAGGGGTCTCCCTCGTCGCGTGGCACACCACACTCTACCCGCATCGAACGCGAAGAACCACGCTCGCCCCGATTCGCTCAGCCGCGCGACGCGGTCACGGCGGACCGAACGGCTCGCGTGCGGCGGCGGCACTCGAGCAGAAGCTCGAGATGGGACAGCGAGGAGTACCGGTCGGCGTCCACGCAGACCTCGAACCGACCCCGGTACCCCGCCTCGTGGAACCGGCGGACGACCTCGGCGAGCGGCAGTCGGCCGTCGCCGGGCAGTGCACCGGCGAGCGAGTGGTTCGGCTGGCTGTCCCAGTCGGCGAGGCGGACGACGCGAGTGACGCCGGCGAACTCGGGTATCCGACCGAGAAGGGCGGGCTCCTGGTACAGCCAGTGGCCGTCGAACGCGAGCCCGACGTCGGCATGGTCACACGCGCGAATCACGTCGAGTGCTTCGTCGATCGACTCGAGGAAGCAGTCGGAGTCCCCGAGCAGCGGATGCAGCGGAAGGATCGCCACGCCCAAGTTGCATCCGGCCGCGGTGTGGGCGAGCGAGCGGAGGCCGTCGATCACCAGGCGGTGAGCGTGGCTGCGAATGTGGTGCCCCCGTCCCCCCGACGTGACCACCAGCGAGGAGGCGCCCAGCAACCCGGCGAGGCGGACCGCGACGAAGCCGTCGTTCACGCTCTCGTCGAACGAGCGACCGTCGCAACCGGTGAAGCCTCCGAAGCAGGTGAGACTGGACACCTCGAGCCGCGAGTCGTGAAGGGCCGCGATGCCCTCGTCGTCCCAGTCCTCGTGAAAGCGAGCGGCGTCGAGTGCGACGGCGGACAGGCCGGCCTCCTCGCTCCCCATCACCAGCTGTCGCAGGGACCAGAAGGGAGTCGTCGTGTCGCAGACCGAAAACCGCGGCCGGGTGCCGGTGTCCGTCGAACGTGCAAGAACACCGCTGAGGCTGGAGTCACTCACGTGTTGGTCCCGTAGAACACGAAGAAGGGGATCCGTCGGCACGACGCCTCGACCGAGACGCGACCGCTCGAGGGCGTTCAGCCAGCGACGGCTGTGAACGTCGGCACGAGGGGGAGCTCGGGGCATCCGTCGGCCGGTGCCGCACGCTGGAACGTCTTGCGTCCCGAGAACGAGTTCGTCGCGACTCGCTCGTCACACTCCAGGTCACCGAGGCCGCCGTTCGGACAACACACCCGCAGTTCCCGGTCGACGGTGGATGGACAGGAGGTGGCGAGCATCATCGATTCCCTCGGGATGAACGTCCCACGGGACGTTGGCGGCCCCGTGAGGAGGTGAAGTATGCGCAGCCGAGATCCACTTGGCAATTCGAATCCGCACGAGTTGTCCGGCGTCGTGCAAACTCGTCGCGACGAAGACGGGGGAACCCCGGACACGACGAACACCACCGTTCAACGAGCCACCTGCCGTGTGACGACATCGTGTCACGCGACGATCCGCACCGCCGGACACGCGACGGCGGTATGCAGGAGTCTGGTCCTACTCGCCCGACGCCGATGGGCTACGATTCGCACGGGCCGTCGATCGTGCACTCCTTCCGAAGCCTTCGAGTCGATGACGGACGAGTCCCCGGAGTCGTTGGAGCGAAACGCCACACTGCACGAGGTGTGCGACGCGTTCGCGCGGGCCTGGTCGCGGGACGGTCGCCCGGAACTGACCGAGTTCGTCACGCGGTACCCGGACTTCGACCCGGAGACGCTGCTCCGCGAACTGCTCCCCATCGAACTCGAGCAGCGCCGGCAGGCCGGCGAGATCCCCGAGTTGGAGGACTACCGCTCCCGCTTCCCGACGGCGGACGACCTGCTGGAAGAGGTCTTCGCGACGTCCCGCACGATCACGCTCGCCACGGGGACGGTCTCGCCCGAAGCGGGTCGGTCGGACCCCGCTCCGCTGGGGGTGTTCGGCGAGTACGACCTGCTCGAAGAAGTCGGCCGCGGCGGCATGGGCGTGGTGTACCGGGCCCGGCAGCGCGGCCTGAACCGCGTCGTCGCCGTCAAGATGACCCGGTCCGGCGACCGCGCACACGGCGAGGAACTCGCCCGTTTCCAGTCGGAGGCGGCGGCGGTCGCGCGACTCGACCACCCCGGCATCGTTCCGATCCACGAAGTGGGCGAGCACGACGGCCAGCACTACTTCTCCATGGGCTACGTCGACGGCCCCTCGCTGTCCGAGTTGCTGCGGGACGGACCGCTCGAGCCGCGACGGGCGACCGAACTCGGGAAGCGGATCGCCGAGGCGGTCGCCTACGCCCACGAACGGGGGATCGTTCACCGCGACCTGAAACCCGGGAACGTGCTGCTGGCCGCCGACGGAGCCCCGCGGGTGACGGACTTCGGCCTCGCCAAGCAGCTCGACTCCGACAGTCGGATGACCGTGACGAACCAGGTTCTGGGCACGCCGAGTTTCATGCCCCCCGAGCAGGCACTCGGACAACCCGTCGGGCCTTCCGCCGACGTCTACTCACTCGGCGCGATGTTCTACTGTCTCGTCACCGGACGACCGCCGTTCCAGGCGGCGACCACCATGGAGACGCTGCGGCAGGTGGTCGAGGTCGAGCCGGTTCCGCCGCGACGACTGAACCCCGCTGTCGGCCCGGACCTCGAGACGATCGTGCTCCGCTGTCTGGAGAAGGCGCCGTCGCGGCGTTACACGTCGATGACGACGGTCGCCGAGGAACTCGGGCGGGTTCTCGCCGGCGAGCCGATCCTCGCCCGCCCGGTGGGGCCGTTGGAGCGATTCACACGATGGTGCCGTCGCCAGCCGAGACTTGCGACCGCGACGATCGGCGTCGTCCTCGCGACGTTGGCGTGCCTGGTGATCTTGGCCGTCGCCGTCGTACGAGTCGGCGCCGCCCGCAACTCGGCGTTGGAGATCGCCCGCCGCAACGGCCGGCTGCTGGAGGTCTTCCAAATGGAGCGGGAGTCGAACGCCGAGGCGAATCGGCGACGACTCGACGACGCCCGACGACAACACGTCGCGACGCTGACTGCCCTCGCCGTCGCCTCGCTCGACGAACAGCGACTCGACCACGCCACCCGACGACGACTGGCCGACACCCTCTCGGCGATCGTTGCACGGCACCCCGAAACGGTGGCGGCAATCCTCGACGAGAGCACGACGCGGCTGGCGACCGGTGAGTCGTCCGGAACGGTCCGACTGTGGGACTTCGAGCGGAACCGCGAGATCGACAACGCCGACTTCGGCGATCGCGCCGTCCGTCGCATCGCGTTCCGGGACGCCGAGCCGACGACCCTGTTGGTCGTCACCGACGACGGCTCGCAGCACGACTGGTCTCCGCAGGAGACGAGCGACGTCAGAAACCGTCGATGACCTGCCCGTCGGCGATCGTGGCCAGGCGTTCGTAGTTCTGCAGGCTCATCGACTCGTTCAGGAACCGGACGGAACCGTCGGCGAGCACGAACTGTGCCCCGCCGGTGTGCAGGCTGCTGAAGCCCCGTTGGCGACCGTCGGGATCCTCGGTGTTGATCGTCGAGGTCGGCGTGCAGTCCCCGACGTGCAGTTTGACCCAGTGGTTCTCGCGGAAGACGCCGGCCCAGTAGGCCTCGCCGCCACGCGTCACGCCGCCGGCCGAGGTCTCGGCGTGCCGCTCCCCGACGGCGATCGTCTGGCTCGTGCCGTCCAAGACGTCTCGGAGCCGCACGGAACTGGCTCGGTGGAAGAGGCCGCCGGCTCCGTCGAAGTTCAGGGCGGACGTGTCGTCGATCGGCACGTTCCCGAACACGCCGACGTAGTTCGACCGCCCGTACCGGACGACGAGCGAACCGGTGTCGATCTCGACCAGGTTCTCTCCGACGTCCGTCGGGCAGCGGAACTGGGGCAGGGGGCTCTGCGTGTTCGCGTCCGAACTCATCGGCAGCTCGAACCGGTCGTAGTCGTCGGAGAGGGTTCGGTAGAGGTTCCCCTGCTCGAGGTAGGGGAGCAGCATCGTTCCCCATCCCCAGCGGTTGTCGTCGATCCAGCCCGGCGGGAACGTCCGGTGGACGTCGTGGTAGTTGTGCAGGGCGATCCCCGTCTGCCGGAGGCGGGACTTGCAGTCCGAACGCCGGGCCGCCTCGCGAGCGGCCTGCACGGCGGGAAGCAGCAGCGCGATCAGCACCGCGACGATCGCGATCACCACGAGCAGTTCGATCAACGTGAACGCCGGGCGAACCGGGCGGGGCGCATCCGACATCGTCGTCACAATCCCTTCGAGGGGGAACGGTGGTGCGAGCCCGCTCGGGAAGCGTACGTCGAGACACGCCGGCCGACAACACGCCAACTCGGCTCGCACCGGCGAATCGACGCCGTCGACTCCACACTCGCTCCCGGAAACCACTTGACTCGGCACGTTCTCGGGCTAGGTATTCGGAGAATCCGACCAGTCCAGGTGTGGACGGAACCTGGCAAACCCGTCGTGAGGCGGGGACGCAAAGTCACGGGTCTCGCGCGAGACAGCCGGACCGCCCAAGTCACGCCGGCCGTGCCAGCGAGCCAGTAATGAGATCCCATGCGTCTCGTCCCGACGGGCGACCGACGGCGTCCAGTGAACGCCGACGCGGTGCCATTCTCGTTCTCGCGTCATTCGTCCTCATCATGGTGTTCGTGTTCGTCGCCTTCGTGGTCGACGCGGGCTACATGTCGCTCGTGGGCCAGGAACTCCAGAGCGCGGCCGACGCCGCCGCACTGGGGGCGGTCGTGGAGCTCGAGGGCGGATCGCCCGCGGTTCTCGCGGCGGCCACCGAGATCGCAGCCGCCAACGACGCCGGCGGGAAGCCCGTGAAGTTGACCCCCGACAACGTCGAGGTGGGCACCTTCGACTTCGACAAGAAGACGTTCCAGGCAGGCACGTCGCAGCCCAACGCCGTTCGCGTCGTGGCGCGGTCCGAGAAGTTGCCGTTGTTCTTCGCACCGGTCATCGGCCACCGCTTCACGACGATCGAGCGAGACGCGATCAGCATGCTGAACCCGCGGGACATCGTCTTCGTCGTCGATCTCTCGGGCTCGATGAACGACGACACCGAACCCTGCTGGGCCACCGGAGTCATCGACGACGAGTTCGCCGGAGCCTTCTCGAACGTCGGTTCGAACCTCGTACAGGACGTCTTCGACGACTTCGGCTACGGCAGTTTTCCCGGGAAGACCGAGTACATCGGCGCGCCGTTCGGCATCAAGGCGGACAAGTACGCGTACGCCGAGCTGACCGACGACGAGGGGCCGTTGACGGCGAAGTCGATCCCGTCACGCTACCGAATCGGGAAGAGCGACAACGAGAAGACGCGGAAGACGAAGGCGTACCGGTGGATTATCGACTTCCAGATCGCCCGTGTGATGCCGCTTGCCCTGCCGAAGCCCAGCTCGACGGAGAACTTCTCGTACTGGGAGAAGTACATCGACTACGTCATCCGTTGGCAGTCGGTCGGCAAGAACCCACCGAAGCCGAAGAAGAAGGGCGACGGTGGGGGAGGCGGCGGAGGTGGGGGTGGTGGCGGAGGCGGCGGGCCGAAGGGACCATCGCCGCCGACCGGATCGCTCGACCCGATCGAGCAGTTCGGCTTCGACCACTACGCACTCAGCCCGTTGCCTCGCTCGCGCGGCGAAGTGGCGAGCCTGAACAACCTGGCCGTCCTCGAACTGTTCGTGGCCGAGTCGCAACTCGGGGCGAAGTCCTACGCCCCCGGCCTTCCACGGCGAGGCAAGACGACGAAGGTCGGCCTTCCGCCCAGCCGCGACGGCGACAACGTCGACGACTTCAACAACCCGAACACCCACACCTTCCCCGGCACGTCCCGCAACCTGCCGAGGGCCTGGCGGAACAAGTTCGGATACGCCACCTACGTCCAGTTCATGATGGACTGGGGCCGGGACCGCAGCCCCGAACGTTCCAACGGCGACAACGCGGACCCGAGCCTGGGCGGCAAGACGCCGCTCTCCACGGCCAGTCCGTACTGCCCCTTCCACCCGGAGAGCGTCAACAGTGACACGTTCTTCTTCCCACCCCGCGAGCAGCCCATGCACGCGGCGCGACGGTCCTTGATCTCCGCCATCCAAGTCGTCCGGGACATGAACCGCACCGTGTTCAACGGCAAAGGCGACCGCGTGTCGATCGTCACGTACGACGGCCGCAGCAAGTACCACGAGCCGAAGGTCGTTCTCCCGCTGACGTCCGACTACGACGCCGCCATGCAGGCCTGTACCACGCTGCAGGCGACGAGCGACATCGGCCGGACGACCGCGACCGAAAGCGGGTTGATCCTCGCACGGAACCACCTGCGACCCAAGTCCGAGGGCGGAGTCGGACGGCCTTTCGCCTCCAAGGTCTTCATCATGCTGACCGACGGCGTCCCCAACGAGTGGGAGTCGACGGACAAACAGATCGCCGACTACATCTCCGACAACCCGAGCGACGAGTACTACGACTCGGGCTACACGTGGCTGAACGCCGCATTGATGCAGGCCTCGCGTGTGCAGGGGGAGGGAGCGATGCTGTACCCGGTCGGCATGGGACTGGGGACGGACTACGGGTTCCTCGACCGCATGTCCCGCATGTCCGAAACGGACGAGAAGGGCAACAGCCCGCGCGGTTCGGGAAACCCGGCCGAGTACGAGCAGGTGCTCACGAAGATCTTCACGAAGATCATCAAGAGCCCAGGGGCACGGATGGTTCGTTGATCTTGGACGAATCGGACCGATTCCCCGGGGCCGGCCGCGATCGGAGGCGAAGGTCCGAACCGTCGACGGGGTAGGGGAGGGGCTGCGCGGGTGGTCTGGACTGCCTGAACGAGGTTTGCGACGCCCGCCACTCGCTCTATACTCAAAGGCCGTAGGAGTTTCGTCACGCTGGCGGTCGCTCCTCGCCGATCAGAGAAGTCGATCTCAATCCTCCGGGAGCCGACATGCGATCCATCGCCCTCGTCTGTGCCACCCTCGCGACTCTCCTGCTGCTGGGAACTCCGGACGTCGCGGAGGCGCGGCTGAACTCGGCTCAGCGCCGCGCACTCTCGACGGTTCGCCGCGACCTCGCCCAAGTGCGGACGATGCTCCGCAAGGACGAGATCGAGGAGGCCGAGAAAGCGGTCAACGAGGCGATCGAGAAGATCAAGGAGGTTGCCAAGGAGGCGGAGGTCGACGAGAAGGACCCGTCGATCGCCGCGATCCTGAAACTGGTATCCAGCAGTCGCGAGGCCGTGCTGAAGGCGAAGGCGAGCTCCGACGAGTTCAAGGTCTCGTTCGAGAACGACGTGGCCCCGCTGCTCAAGCGGAACTGCGGCGGCTGCCACAACGACGACCGCGCCCAAGGCGGACTGAACCTGGCGACGTGGCGGGGCATTCGTGCCGGCGGACAGAGTCGCCAGCCGTTCACACGCGTCGTGATGGGTCGCCTGACCTCGTCCAACGACCAACAGCGCATGCCCCGCGGACAGGCCCCGCTCGACCGGGCGGAGATCGAGAAGATCGCACTCTGGCTCACCCAGGGTGCCAAGTTCGACGGCAAGGACCCCGACGCCCCGATCGGCTCCTCCGGTGCAGCCGCCAAGGCAGTCACCATCGCCAAGCCGACCGGTGACGAGACCGTCTCCTTCACGGAGGACATCGCCCCGTTCATGTCGAACATCTGCATGAGGTGTCACAGTGGCAACAACGGCCGCGGCGGCTTCAGCCTCGCCACGTTCGAGGACCTCATGAAGGGTGGCGACAGCGGTCGCGTGGTCATCGCCGGCGACGCCGAGAGCAGTCGTCTGTACCGGCTGGTGTTCGCACTCGACGAACCGGTGATGCCGCAGGGACAGGCCCGCATCACGCGGAAGAACGCGAACGACCTGCGGACCTGGATCATCGAGGGAGCCAAGTTCGACGGCGACGACCCGAAGGCGAACCTCCGGAACCTCGTCCCCAGTACCGAGGAGAAAAAGGCCCTCGAGTTCGCGAAGCTCTCGCCCGAGGAGTTCCTCGACTACCGCAAGGAGCGGGCGGACGAACTCTGGGACAAGGCCCTCAAGAAGTCCCGCCCCGCCTGGGCCGAGGGCGAAGAGGTCTACGTCTACGGGAACGTGGGCGAGGAGCGGCTCGCCGAGATCGCCGAGTGGGCCGAGGCCCAGGCCGAGACGCTCCGCAAGACGTTCCGCGTCAAGTCGGGCGAGCGGCTGTGGAAGGGCAAGCTGACGATCTTCGTCACCGGCGACCGCTTCGACTTCGAGGAGTTCGTCCTCCTCAACACGAACCGCCGCGCCGCCCGGACGATGTACGCCATGACACGCGTGACGACGAGCGGCGAGGACGCCTACATCGCGATCGAGGACATTGGCGACGACGACACCGGCACCCGCCCGCCGCTGAAGGTGGCCGTCATCGACTACATGACGGGAGCCTTCCTCGAACGGAAGGGCGGCAAGTTCCCCGAGTGGGTCAAGCGGGGCACGGGCCTCGCGCTCGCCAAGACGAACGTCGGCGACGACCTCTACCTCGAGGGCGTCCGCACCCGGGCCAAGGGCATGGTCGCCTCGCTCGCCAAGCCCGAGGACGTCTTCTCCGAGAGCACCTTCGCCCCGGGAACGGTCGGACCCGTCGGCGTGACGATCGTCCAGTTCCTGATCGAGAACGGCGGTGGTGCTCGCTTCGTCCAGTTCCTCGCCCAACTCGAGAGCGGCAAGGACACCGCGGCCGCGATGAACGCCGTGTACAAGCAGCCGCTCCGAAACGTCGCGGCCGGCTACCTCGCGGCACTCAACAAACGCCGCTGAGCCTCGCACTCGGTTCACACGACCAGGAAGCCCGGCATCCCTCGCGATGCCGGGCTTCTCGCGTTGTCGGTCCGCGACGCTGCCGATCCGTCCGCGATCCCCTAGAATCGGGCCCGACACGGACGACTCGTGGAGCGACCATTGCCTGCTGACACCGAACTCGTGAACCACGCCCCCGACGTCCTGGTCGTCGGCGGTGGCGTGATCGGCCTGACCGTCGCCTACGAGTTGGCAGGGCAGGGGGTCGCCGTCCGGTTGCTGGACAAGGGCCGGCTGGGACGGGAGGCCTCGTGGGCCGGGGCCGGCATGCTCCCGCCCGGCAACCCACACTTCGCTGCCCCCGAGGCCGCTCTCAGAGCCGAGAGCCACGTCCGCTGGGACGCCCTCACCCGGGAACTCCGCGAGACGACCGGCATCGACAACGGCTACACCCGCTGCGGCGGGCTGCACGTCCTCGAACGCGATGCACTGGACGACCTCGTGTCCAGCTGGTCGAACGAGGGCGTCTCCGGAAGGATCATCGAGGCGGACGAGGTTCGAGAGCACGCGCAGGCGCTCGCGACCGACGTCGATGTGGCGGCCTGGCTGCCCGAGATGGGCCAGGTTCGGAATCCTCGGCACGTCGCCGCCCTCGTCAGCGGCTGCGTCGCACGCGGGGTCGATCTCCGCGAGGGCGAGCCGGTTCTCGACTTCGAGCTCGACGGCGACCGCGTTCTCGCCGCACGCACGCCGAGCGGCCGCCACTCGGCCGGCCGTTTCTGCGTGACGGGCGGTGCATGGTCACGGTCGTTGCTCGAACCGTTCGGCGTCGAACTCGAGGTCACGCCCGTCCGTGGGCAGATCGTTCTGCTGCGGACGCCGTCCCCGCTTCTCCGGCAAGTCGTGGAGGCCGGGCCCCGCTACCTCGTCCCGCGGCCGGACGGCCGACTTCTCGTCGGTGCGACCGAGGAACGGGTCGGCTTCGACAAACGGACGACGGCCGCCGCGGTCGCCGAACTGATCGAGTTCGCAACCGATCTCGTTCCGGCCCTCGGTGAGGCCGAGGTCGAGCGGACGTGGGCCGGGCTCAGACCGGGCTCGCCCGATCGTCGGCCGTTTCTCGACCGCGTCCCCGACCTCGACAACCTGTTCGTCGCGGCGGGCCACTTTCGCGAGGGGCTGCAGACGTCACCGGCGACGGCCGTGCTGATGCGGGAGATGATTCTCGACCAGCCCTGTTCGTTCTCGCCCGAGCCGTTTCGGCTGTCGCGTCGCCTTGCGACGACGCCGGTTTGACACGCCTCCCCGAGCGTGAGGCACTTCACCGACGACCGACGACCGGTACGACACACTTCGTACTCGATTCCCGCTGCCTTGGACCGCCATGCAGATCGCCATCGTCGGAGCAGGACCGATCGGCCTCGAGGCCGCGCTCGCGGCCGTCGAACGTGGACACGAGGTTCGAGTCTTCGAGCGCGGCAGGGTCGCCGAGAACGTCCGCCAATGGGGCCACGTTCGCCTATTCAGCCCCTTCGGCATGAACGCGAGCCAACGGGGCAGGGGAGTGCTGCGGGAGCGCGGTCACGAGCTTCCGCCCGACGACGCGTTGCTCACGGGGCGGGAGTTCGCAGAACTCTACCTGCTGCGGCTCGCGCGAACAGCTGAGCTCGTCGAGTGCGTCCGGGAAGCGAGTACCGTCCACTCGATCGGACGAACCTCTCTCGGCAAGCACGATGCGATCGGGAAACCGTCCCGAGTGGCCTACCCGTTTCGCATACTGGTTCAGGGTGCAGAGGGTGAGTACGTTGCGGCCGCGGATGTGGTTCTCGAGTGTTCGGGGACGTACCCCAACCACCGCTGGCTTGGTCCGGGTGGCACCCCGTGCATTGGAGAGAGGGCTTCAGCCGAGGCCGTCGACTACCAACTCCCAGACGTGCTCGGGCGCGACCGCGAGCGTTTTGCCGGGCGAACAACGCTCGTGATCGGCAGCGGCTACTCGGCGGCCACGGTCGTCGTTGCCCTCATCGCCCTGCAGAAGCACCACGCCGCGACAAGCGTAACGTGGGTTACTCGAGACGATGATCCCCTCCCGCGAGTCGAAGGGGATCCACTCCCGGGACGAGACGAGTTGGCGGAGAAGGCTCGGGCGGTGATGGTGGACAAGAGAGGTCACGTGTGGATTCCCGGACTGAACGTCAACTCGATTGCACGGCGGACGGGCGGTGGATTCGTTGTCGGAATCGACAACCCCGGCTCTTCGGACGACCAACTCGTCTACGACAACGTGGTCGCCAACGTCGGCTACAAGCCGGACCGCTCGCTCTACGAGGAGTTGCAGGTCCACGAGTGCTACGCGTCGCAGGGGCCGATCAAGCTCGCGGCGTCGCTGCTCGGCGAGACGTCGGGCGACTGCCTCGCAATGGAGTCGCCCGGTCCCGACGTGCTGCGAAACCCGGAGCCGAACTTCTTCATCCTCGGCTCGAAGAGCTACGGCCGCGACTCGCGGTTCCTGTTGCGGACCGGTCTGCAGCAGGTGGAGGACGTTTTCGACCTGATCGTGACTCGGGAGGGCAGTGATGCCGGCCGTCGTTGAGGACGTTCCCGCCGTTGAACTGCGTTCGCTGGACGAACTCTGGTTCCAGGTCTCCGGCACGCTGTGCAATCTCGAGTGCACGCACTGCTTCATCAGTTGCAGCCCGAAGAACGACAGCTTCGGCTACCTGTCGCTGGAGACCGTCGAACGGATGCTGGCCGAGTCGGTCGAGTGGGGCGTCCGCGAGTACTACTTCACCGGCGGCGAGCCGTTCCTGAATCGGGAGATCATGTCGATCCTCGAGGCCGCACTCGCGTACGGGCCGGCGACCGTGCTGACGAACGCAACCGTGCTCAAGTCCGAGTGGCTCGAACGACTCCGCGCGGCCGAGGAGCGCAGCGGGTACTCGCTCGAGTTCCGCGTCTCGATCGACGGCCCAAACGCCGAGATGAACGACCCGATCCGCGGCGAGCGCACCTTCGAGCGGGCCATGAAGGGGGTCGGGCTGCTCGTCGAGCACGGGTTCCTGCCGATCATCACGATGACCCGCACTTGGGAAGAAGCCGAGGATTTCGAGATCCTCGGCCGCTTCCGAAACGTCCTCCGCGAGCAGGGCTACACACGCCCGCGGCTGAAGGTGCTGCCGCGACTGCAGATCGGGGCGGAGGCCGAACGGACCGAGGGCTACGGCGAGCACGACCGCGTGACGCCCTCGATGATGGAGCACTTCGACGAAAGCCAACTGATCTGCTCGCACAGTCGGCTCGTCTCCGACCGCGGCGTCCACGTCTGCCCGATCCTCCTCGAAGCCGAAGACGGCCTGCTCGGCGACACACTCGCCGAGGCCGGCACTCCGTTCCCGCTCGCCCACGGCGCCTGCTTCACCTGCTACCAGTACGGCGCGATTTGTACGAACCCCACCACGAAGGAGTGGGAACGCTGACCGCGCACGTGTTCGCCTTCTTCGGCGGCGTCTACAACAACCACCTCGCCCTTGCGGCGGCGATCGAAGACGCGCGGGGGAGGGGGGCGGAGCGGCTGTTCTGCCTCGGCGACCTCGGAGCGTTCGGGCCGCACCCGGACAAGGTCTTCCCACTCCTCCGCGAGCACGACGTTCTCTGCGTGCAGGGGAACTACGACGACTCGATCGGCAACGAACTCGCCGACTGCCAGTGCGGCTACACCGACCCGCGGGACAACCACTTCGCCCAGATCAGCTACGACTACACGCTGGCGAACACGTCGCCGGAGAACCGGGCCTTTCTCCGCGAACTGCCGGGGGAGCGGCGGTTCGAAGTCGACGGTCTCCGCTTCCTGCTCTGCCACGGCAGCCCGCGGAAGACGAACGAGTTCCTGTGGCAGTCGACGACGAGCACCGCCTTCCTCGAGAAGCTGGCCGACGACTTCGAGGCGGACGTGATTCTGGGAACGCACACCGGGCTGCACTGGGACCGCGAGCTCTCCGGCGGCCGCCGCTTCGCCAACGTCGGCGTCCTCGGTCGGCCGGAGAACGACGGCACGACGCACGTCTGGTACACCCTCGTGCGAGTCGAGAGCAGCAAGGCAGAGCAGGGTGGGGGACCGTCACCCGGCCAAGCCGACCCCTCGGCATCGGCCACGATTCTCTCCACTCCTGACTCGCCGCTCCCGGCCCTTTCCGTCGAGTTCGTCCCGGTCGTGTACGATCACGAGCGTCTCGCCGACGAGATGCGTCGCGAAGAGCTTCCCGAAGAGTTCGTGCAGACGATTCTGACCGGTTGGTGGACGACGTGCCTGGAAGTCCTGCCACAACGCGAGCGACGTGTGGGCCGGTTCTGAAACGGTGTGAGGCGATCCGGTTCTCGACGCCTTTGACGCTTTCGACGATCGCGGCTAGAAGATCGAGGCGAGCGCCCGGCCGACCGCTGGAGTCGGCCGTGTCGGCGTCGCTTCCTCCCCCGAATCGCGTGTTCCGAATGCGTGCCGTCGTCCAACGCGTCAGCCGGGCTTCCGTGACCGTGTCAGGCGAGGTCGTCGGGGCGATCGACCGCGGCTTCCTCGTCCTCCTGGGCGTCGGAACCGGCGACACCCGCGAGGACGTGTCGTACCTGTCCGGCAAGATCGTCGGGTTGCGCGTGTTCGAGGACTCGGACGGCAAGATGAACCTCGCGCTCGGCGACGTCGGCGGGTCGATGCTCGTCGTCAGCCAGTTCACGTTGTTCGGCGACTGCCGCAAGGGACGGCGGCCGAGCTTCGTCGCCTCGGCCCCGCCGGAGGTGGCGAACGAACTCTACGAAGCGTTCGTCGCCGACGTTCGGGCTGCGGGAATCGAGGTCGCCACTGGCCGATTCCGGGAGCACATGGACGTCGAACTCGTCAACGACGGCCCGGTCACGCTGCTGCTCGACAGCACGAAGGCTTTCTGATCCCGGAGCGGGTTCGACCGGGCGACGACGAGATCCGCGGAACGCCCCGCCAACCTCCCCTTCCCCGCCTACGCGAGGCGGACTAGACTCCCGCGCTGACCAGGCCCGTAGAAGGATCGAGGGTGTCGGCCATGGGATACGATGTCGGTGTGCTCGCTGCGCTCGCGTTCTTCACGTGGCGTGGCTCGTCGAAGGGATTCGTCTGGCAGGTCGCCACGATCGCGGCGATCGTGCTCTGCTTCTGCTTCGCCGGTCCGGCCTCGGCCGTGCTCGCCCCGCAGCTCGGACTGCAGGCTCCGCTCGACCGCTGGGTCTCCATGCTGATCCTGTACGTGGCCTGCTCGTTCGCCTGCTTCCTGGCGGCCCGCAGTCTCAAGAAGGGGATCGAGAAGATCGACCTGGAGCACTACGACTCGCACCTCGGTGCGGTCTTCGGGTTCCTGAAGGGGGCCACGCTCTGCCTCGTGATCACCTTCTTCGCCGTCACGCTCGCGCCCGCGTCCCATCCCTACGTGCTAGGTTCCTACAGCGGCTACGCCTCCGCGATCGTCTTCGACGAACTCCGACCGGTCGTCCCGGACGACTACCACGGCTACCTGGACGAGTCGCTGAAGAAGCTCGGGCAGGGCGGTCTCGACAGCGAGGCCGGAGCAGGGGGGGCGACGCTGGCCGAGCAGTCGGGCGACGACGCGGACTCGTCTGCCGGCGAGGAGGCCATCGACGACGCGACGACGATCGTCGAACGACTGCTCTCCGAACTGCCGAGCGACAACGTCGAGGAGATGCGCGGGCTTCTCGACGGACTGCTCTCGGGAGTCGAGGAGGCCGTTCGCGACGAGCGGCTCGCCGACCTCCGCGACGCGACGCCGGAGCAGCTCGCCGACCTCGTCGCGGTCTGGCAGACCGGGCTGACGCCGGCCGAACAGGAACGGCGACGCGACCTGCTGTTCGGGGTCGTCGGCGTCTACACCTCGTTCCCGGCCGCTCAGCAGTCGATCGCCGACGAAATCGCAGGGCAGCTTCAGGGCGTACCACCGCGTGTGCAACTCGGCGTCCCCGGGGGCTGGCACGCCGTCCTGCTC
>JANQQW010000395.1 GCA_028284885.1 Planctomycetaceae bacterium | reverse complement strand
CGTCGCGGGGCGGCCGGCCGCGGAGTCCGACGACGAAGAGCAGGCCCACGACCATGAGCGCCGCACCGGACAGGAACGGAGCGGTCGCGCCGGCGTCTTCGAACAGCCGGATGCCGACGTACGGACCGAGGATTCGGGCGAGGGCGGAGACGCTCTGCCCCAGTCCGAGCACCTCCCCCTGGTCCCCCTCGTCGGTTCGCAGGGAGAGCAGCGACTGCAGCGACGGCGTGACGGCCGAGAAACCGAGTACGGCGATCGGCAGCAGCACGAACAGCCACGGGCGGTACGGGGCGGCGGCCGCGTCGAGTTCCTCGAACGCCTGCTGCTCGGTCGCCTCGCGTTCATCGCGGGCCGCCTCGGAGGCGAAGTCGTCTTCGGCGAGCTGGGCGGAGATCGCGTCGAGCTTCTCGTTGAGCGGGGCGAGCCCGGACGGGGCCGCGAGCACGACGAGGGCGAGCCCGGCGACCATGACGGCCGTCCCGCCGACCGCCATCACGTACTCGCCCAGCTTCGGGATCAGCCGACGGACGATGGCTCCCTGGCTGATCGTCAGCACGAGGCCGACGTAGGCGAACAGCAGGAAGTTCGACCGGTCGCCGAGGCCGAGGTACCGCGTCAGCAGGGCGAGCGTCGACTCGAACTGGGCGAAGGCGAACGTGGTGAGGAAGATCGTCAGCAGCAGCAGGCCGATCGTCGGCTTGCGGACGGCAGGGCCGATCTCGGCGAGGTTCATCCAGTGGCTGCGGGCCGACGCCCCGGTCTCCCCCTTCTTCAGGGACTCCGGCAGACGAGCGGCCGCGAAGAGGAGCGCGACGCCCGAGAGTCCCGCGGCGACGTAGCCCGGCATGGGGCTCGGCGGGGCGGCCGGATCGACGTCGACGAAGGCCGCGCCGATGAGCGGGCCGAACGTGAAGCCGATGCCGAAGGCGGCCCCGATCATCGCCATGCCCTTCCCGCGGCTCGCGGCGTCGGTGACGTCGGCGATGTAGGCCTGCGCGGTGGGGATAGTGGCCCCCGCGATGCCGGCCCCGATCCGCGAGACGAACAACCACGTGAGGGCCGAAAACCCGAGCAGCGAGCCTTCGTACCCCAGCGACGTGGCGTACCCGAAGAGCGCGTACGACGCCGTCGAGCCGGCGAGGCCGAGCACGAGGATCGGCCGTCGGCCGATGCGGTCGGAGATGCGACCCCAGACCGGCGCGAACAGGAACTGCATCGCCGAGAACGACGCCATCAACAGGCCGAGCACGTGCCCGTCCGCCTGGAACGCCCGGCCGTACCGCGGCAGCAACGGCAGGACGATGCCGAAGCCGAGGAGGTCGATGAAGACCGTCACGAAGACGAGCAGCAAGGCGGTTCGGTTGCCGGACAAGGCTCGACTCCGGGGCTTCTCGACGAAGGGCGTCGCGAAGCTGCGGCCCTGTCTCGTGCTCGTGGCCCTCGCCCCGGTCGGGCGAGGGGGAAACTCAACTCGCCGCAAGGACTCAGCCGCCGACGTACCACCAGCAGAGCCACGCGAGGGCCGGGAACAGGACGAAGATCAACAGGAACGTGATCGCCGTCGAACGCGTGTTGTCCGGCCAGCGGCCCATGGCACTCCAGCGGTCAGCGGTCGGCGGTCAGCCGTCGACGGCGGCGGTCACGCCTTGAAGACGAAGTCCTCGGGGTTCTCGCCTTCCAGCGGGTAGTCGGCCTCGGGAGTGTCGGGCTTGGTGGGGTCGAACCACTCCTCCTTGAACTCGATCTTCTTGCCGAGGGCCATCGCGCGGTTGGCGGTCAGGGCCATGATGGCGTCGCCCATCGCGACGACGCCGTCGCAGCGGATGCCCCCCTCGGACGGCTTCTTGCCGATCAGCTCCGGGTTCCGGACGACGAAGCAGAAGTGCTCCATCTCCTCCTTGTAGCCGCGGCTGACCTTCTCGCCCATGGCGGCGGCGGCGTCGGCGGCGGCGGGGGTCGGGGCCCCGGTCTCGTAGGCGTCCAGCACGGGGGCGCCAGTCTCGTCGTTGGTGACGACGTGCAGCCGGTAGTCCGGACCGCCGGGGGCACCGCCGCCCCGTTCCTTCACGAGGACCGCGGTCTGCTCCTGCTGCATCCACAGCGTGGCCCGGTTGCCGAACACGATCTCGCCGTACGGCTCGACGGAGTTCGTGCTGATCGACGAGTACGTCACGACGCACTTGTCGTTCGGGTCGTTGGCGTAGTTCTCGCCGGGGAAGGTGAAGGTGACGAAGACGTGGTCGTCGATGTCCCGGTCGTCCTGCTGCTGGTTCTGCGTGCCGATGCCCTGGACGCCGTAGAAGATCTTGCCGCCGAAGCCCTGCACGTCGAGCGGGTGGACCTTGCCGAGGAAGATGCTGCAGGCGTCGAGCTGGTGGCTGCCGAGCTCGGCCATCAGGCCGCCGCCGGTGCTGTCGTACAGCCGCCAGTTGACGAGCTCGTGCATGTCGCCGTAGCCGTGCTTGGCGGCCATCTCGTTGAGGGCCTTCTTCTCCTCGTCGTTCGGCACGGGCAGGCCGTACTTCTTCTGCTGCCAGACGTCCTTCCGCCAGCTGTCGGCCCCGGGGAAGCTGTTGTTGCGGTGCCACTGGGCGCGGATGTACTTGATCTCGCCGAGCAGCCCCATCTGGATGAGCTTGGTGGCGTTCTCGTAGAGGACGTTGTAGTGCCGCTGGTGGCCGACGGCGTACAGCAGTCCCTTGGCGTTCGCCTTGGCGACGAGTTCCTTGCACTCCTTGATGGTCTTCGCCATCAGCTTCTCGGAGAGGACGTGCAGCCCGGCGTCCAGGCAGTCTTGGGCGACCGGGGCGTGCCCGACGAGCGGGACGGCGATGACGACCGCCTCGAGCCCGAGCCGGTCCTTCTCGGCGATGAGCGCCTCGTGGCTGTCGAAGACTTCGACGTGCGAGGCGTCGCCGAGCTTGCGGTCGAGCCCCATGCGGACCGACGGGTTGCCGGGGTCGCCCATGAAGGCCTTCTTGCGGTTCTCCGGCCGCAGGTCGGCGATGGCGACGACCTCCATGAAGTCGGTCGGGTACTCGTTGATGAGGACGCTGCCCTCGTCGCCGGTGCCGATGAAGGCGACCTTCACGCGGTCCCCGGCGAGGGCCTCGTACCCGAAGTAGAAGGCGCCCAGCCCGGCTCCGGCGGCGGCGGCCCCCTTCAGGAAGTCACGCCGACTCGTCGAGCCGACGGCCTCGTTGAAGTTCGACTTCCCGATCTCGGTCTGTTCCTTGGTCAGCTGCATCGTCGGTCTCCTGCTTCAGGACTCGTGTGCGGTCGGTGAGCCCGGGCCGCCAGTCGGGCGACCCGAGGTGTGGTCGGGGTCAGGACTTCTTGGCGGCCTCGGACGGGCTGGCCGGGACGGGCGTGACGGCGGCCTTCTCGGCCTCGGGTTCCGACTTCGCCTCGGACTTCTTCTCCTCGGCCTTCGGTTGGGACTTCGACTTCCCGCCTCCGCGGAACAGGGCACCGAAGGCACCGTCGACTCCGAACCAGGTGCCGGTCGGCAGGAAGGCGAGGGCGAGCAAGGCCATCGCCTCGATGAAGTTCTTGTTGACGATCAACGCGTGCTCGGGGCCGGGGGCCTCGGGGACACCCGGGAACGGCGGCCAGACGAGGTAGAAGGTCGTCACCATGCCCGCGCCCATGAACGCGGCCAGGCGAGTGAACAGTCCGAGAATCAACAGCCCTCCCAGAACCAGCAGCGAGACGACCGCCATGACGTCCGCGGTCCGCTGCGGCGTCATCGGCTCGGGCATCGGGCCCTTCGCCCGTTGCTCCGTCGTCAACGTATTGTAGGCATCCTGCTTCATCTCGGCCTCGAGCGCCTTGATCGGCCCGACGAGTTCGATCTTCAGCTCCTGGATCTCCTTCCACTCGTACTCCAGCACGTCGCGCTCATAGGGGGTCGTCGCCTCGGCGAGCGACTTCTCGTACTGCTCGAGCCGCTGCTTGTACTGGTCGATCTTCCCCAGTCGCGACTCGTTCTCGGCGATCTCGACGGTGGCCCAGTCGGGGTCGCCGAACAGCATGGCCCGCAGCCTCTCGAAGTAGGTGAGGTTCGCCTGCCGCTGGTAGAGGAGGTGGACCTGTTCTGCGAACTGCTCGTGGCTGAAGTCCTGGTCGCGGCTGCCGAACACGCCGGGGCTCGACTCGGCGACGTCGGGCACGAGGTTCAGCAGGGCCTGCCGGTCCCGGGGGACGAGGTGCCGCTTCGGGTGCCAGTAGCCGGCCGAGTCGATGACGGCGGTCTGCAGCACGAGCTTCTGCTGCTCCTCGTCGTACTGGACGAGGTTCGCCAGACGTCCGGTGATCTCGACGTCGAACGGCATCTCGAACTCGTCCGAGGTGACGAACTCGCGGCCGCGGATGCGGCGGGACAGCCGGCCGTACTCGGCGTCGGACAGGTCGTAGTGGTAGGAGAAGTCGAGCAGCCAGTCGTCCCACTTCATCTCGACGAACGGGACCTTCTCCTCGCTCCCCTCGTACGGCTTGTCGTAGGCCAGCCACTCGAGGTCGTCGGGGTCGCCGGCCATCTGGTCGCGGAAGAAGTCGCGGAACGGCCCCTTGGCGTTCACGAGGAAGCCGCGGGACGTCCACGGCTTGGCCGTGTCCCAGGTGTCCCACTTCCACAGGCCTTCGTACAGGAACTGCCAACCGATCGAGATTCGGAGCAGCACGAGCAGGACGACGGCCATGCCGCCGACTCGACGCATGTCTTTCACGAGTGGTTCCGCTTTCCGACGCGCTGGAATGGGTGGGGGTCTCGAGACCCGGCCGGTGGGGGTGGGAACGCTCTCGTCCTACTCGACACGACGGACGTCGACGTCTTCCTGGAAGAACAGCTGGTCGTCGGCGAGCCCGATGACGACGGGGCTCAGCGTCCGGCCAACGGTCGGCTCCGGGACGAGGACCGCCCCCACTCTCTTCTGATTATCACAATAGGTGGACGCCAATGCGACCCCCCCGACGAAAAACGCGGTCGAGAGGGCGTCGGCCTCGGCCGCGGTGGGGGCCACGACCGTCACGGACAGCATCCCATCGGCCGGCCAACCGGTGCGGGGGTCGAGAATGTGCCCGTACCGTTGCCCGTCGTGCCGGAAGTACTGGACGGACGATCCGCTCGTGGACATCGCCTGGTCGCGGAGCAGTAGCGTGGCGAGGCGGCGGTTCCGCGTGAGCGGATCGACGATGCCGACCGGCCAGCCCCCCTGCCCGGCGTGCTCGCCCCGGGCGAGGATGCTGCTGCGGCCACCGTGCAGCAGGACGTCCTCGAAACCCTCCTCGGCGAGGAACTCGACGAGCCGGTCGAGCGCGAAGCCCTTGCCGATGCCGCCGAGGTTCAACTCGACGCCCTCGGTGTCGTACCGGATCGTGGCGGTCGTCTCGTCGAGTCGGACGTGCTTGGTGCCGACACGGGTCAGTGTGGCGGCGACCTCCTCCTCGGTCGGGATCCGCTGGTCGGCCCGAGCCGTTCGCCAGAGGTCGATGAGCGGCCCGGAGGTCGGGTCGAACGCGGACTCGGTCCTCTCTGCGATCCGCATGGCCTCGGCGATCACCTCGACGAGTTGCTCGTCGACGATCGTCCGTTCGACGGCAGCCGACCTGTTCACCCGGACGAGATCGGCGTCCTCCCGGTAGACCGTCATCTTCTGCTCGAGCGGTTCGAGCAGCCCGAGGGCGTCGCCGGCCGTCATCACCTGCCGCGGCGGCCCGGGGTTCATCACGACGACGAAGTCGGTCGCCATCGCCCGGGTGGTCGCCCGAATGGTGTCCCGTCCCTCGGGAACCGAGGTCACGAGGCCGTCGAGTTCGAGGTCCCGCGTCGCGGCACGCTGAGCCGCGTCACGGACCGGCTGGCCGGAGAGAAAGCCGCGTCGGGAGTGCGTGGGGCGTTCTTTCGCCATGAGTCGAACGTAGCACGAGCTTCCCACGACTCGCGAGTCGTGACAGCTCAGGCGTTGCCGGAGTACGATGGGAGCAGTGAGTAGTCTTCGGAGACACCCCAATGCACTGCCGTCGTTTTCGTCCCACGCCGCTCGACCGTCGTCAACTGCTGCAGCAGGCGGCGAACGGCTTCGGTGCGGTTGCACTCACGTCGCTGCTGGGGGACGCCTCCTACTCCGCACCGGGGAACCGGTCGCTCGACCCGCTCGCGCCGCGGAAGCCGCACTTCGACGCGCGGGCGACCTCGGTCATCTTCCTGTACATGGACGGCGGGCCCAGCCACGTCGACACGTTCGACCCGAAGCCGCGGCTCGACAAGGAGCACGGGAAGCGGTTCCCCGGCAAGGTTCAGCCGACGCAGTTCGACAACGTCGGCAACGTGCTGAAGAGCCCGTGGAGGTTCCGGCAGTACGGCGAGAGCGGCCTGCCGGTCAGCGACCTGTTCCCGAACGTCGCGAAGCACGTGGACGACATCTGCTTCGTCCGCTCGATGACGTCCGCCTTCAGCGAGCACACGAACGCGAACTACTTCCTGCACACCGGCCACGGACTGCAGGGGCGGCCCAGCATGGGGTCGTGGGTGACCTACGGGCTGGGGACGGAGTGCCGGGACCTGCCGGGCTTCGTCGTGCTGAACGGCGGCCTCATCCCGCCCGGTGGGCTCGACTGCTTCCACAACGGGTTCCTGCCGGCCAGCTACCAGGGGAGCGTGTTCAAGCAGGGAGCCGTGCCGGTCGCGGACGTCAAACCGGCCGAGAGCGTTCCCGGCGCCCAGGCGAAGAAGCTCGAACTGCTCCGTCGGCTCGACGCAGCGGTCGTCGAGCGAACCGGCCGGCACGATGCTCTCGAGTCGGCCATCCGGAACTACGAACTCGCCGCCCGCATGCAGACGGCCGTTCCCGAGCTGATGAACGTCGCTGAGGAGTCGAAGGCGACGCAGGCGCTGTACGGCATCGACGACGAGTTCGGCAACACGAAGATCTACGGCCGCAACTGCCTCGTCGCCCGGCGGCTCGTCGAGCGGGGCGTCCGGTTCGTGCAGCTCACCTGCCCCAACCCGCGGGCCGACCGCTGGGACCAGCACGGCGGCCTGAAGGAGGGACACGAGACGAACGCCAAGGCGGTCGACAAGCCGATCGCCGGTCTCCTCACCGACCTCAAGGCCCGCGGGCTGCTCGACAGCACGCTCGTCGTGTTCGCCGGCGAGTTCGGCCGCACGCCGATGGCCCAGGGATCGAACGGCCGTGACCACAACCCGTTCGGCTTCACCGTCTGGATGGCCGGCGGAGGCGTGAAGGGGGGCATGTCCTATGGCAACACCGACGAGTACGGCTACTACGCGATCGAGAACAAGCTCGAGATCCACGACCTGCACGCCACGATGCTCCACCTGCTCGGCGTCGACCACGAGCGGCTGACCGTGCGACACAGCAGCCGCGACATGCGGTTGACCGACGTGCACGGCCACGTCGTGCACGACATCGTCGTGTAGCCACGCGGGGCCCGTCGGGCGGGTCCGTTTGTTATGATCGACGGTTCCAGCGAAGCGAACTCGCTTACCGACGGACCCGAAGTGCGGAACGAAGGCGCGTGAACCAGGCGACGCTGCTCGTCATCCGAGGCCCCGACCAGGGGACCCGCTTCACCGTGGGCGAGTCCGCGGTCATGATCGGCCGCGGCGTCCGCAGCGACGTCCGCATTCTCGACACCGAGGTCTCGCGGCAACACGCCGTCCTCGGCTTCACCGACGGAGCCTTCGCCATCCAGGACCGGGGCAGCTCCAACGGGACCTTCGTCAACGGCGAGGAGGTTCGGAACCACCGGCTCCGCGACGGCGACCAGATCCAGCTGGGGGCAACCGTCGTCCTCTTCAACCAGGAGGGGGCCGAGGCGGACGAGTCGTCGTTCGCCGTCCAGAGCATCGAACTGCTCGACCCGGCCGTCTTCGACGACCGCTCTCACATCGTGGGCGAGATGACCCACCGCGGCGGCGACGACACCGGCGCGGCCGCGACGACGCACACGCTGGAGAACCTCGTCGCCCTCTACAGGATCTCCGAGGAGATCCTCTCGCCGGCGCTGCCCCTCGACCAGCTGCTGCGGCGGACGCTCGACCTCTGCATCCAGACCGTTCGTGCGGATCGTGGTTGCCTGCTGCTCGCCGATCCCGCGACCGGCAAGCTCGAACCGCAGGTCTACCGGGCACGCGAGGCGAAGCCGGACGAGCGGATGTCGATCTCGACGAGCATCGTGAACTACGTGCTCGAACGCGGCCAAGGGGTGCGCACGTCCGACGCCGCGGCCGACAGCCGGTTCGAGGCGGGCCAGAGCATCCTCAACTCGCGAATCCGCGAGGCGCTCTGCGTTCCCATGCAGGGGCGGTTCGAGCTGATCGGGATCGTCTACGTCGACGTCACCATGCCCAACGCGCCGCTGTCGCAGGCGCCGACGACGCGGTTCGACGACGACCACCTCCGGCTGCTGCTCGCCATCGCCCGGCAGGCGGCCCTCGCCGCGGAGAACGACCGCTACCAGACCGCCGTGCTGAAGGCCGAGCGACTCGCGGCCGTCGGCCAGACGATCGCGATGCTCAGCCACCACATCAAGAACATCCTGCAGGGGGTCCGCGGCGGCAGCTACCTCATCGACCGGGGCCTCGAGCGACAGCAGATGGACCTCGTCCGCCGGGGCTGGGACATCGTCGAGCGGAACCAGGACCGCATCTACCACCTCGTGATGGACATGCTGACCTACGGCAAGGACCGGAAGCCGGCCCTGCAGTCCGCGTCGCTGTCCGACGTGGTCGCCGACGTCTGCGAGCTCGCCGGGTCCCGCGCCGAGGAGTTCGGCGTGACGCTCGAGACGCACTACGACACGTCGATCGACCCGACCACGATCGACCCGGAGGGGATTCACCGCGCCGCCCTGAACATCGTGATGAATGCGATCGACGCCGCGCAGGACCGACCCGACGCCCGCGTCGTCGTGCGGACCGAGGCCGACCGGAACACGGACGAGATTCGCGTCGTCGTGGAGGACAACGGCACCGGCATCCCGCCCGAGCAGCTGCAGTCGATCTTCCAGGTGTTCGAGTCGTCGAAGGGCTCGGGCGGAACGGGGCTCGGACTCGCCGTCAGTCGGAAGATCGTCCGCGAGCACGGGGGCGACGTCCGTGCCGAGAGCGAGGTCGGCGTGGGCAGCCGGTTCGTGCTCGCGTGGCCGAGGATCGAGGAGGAGCGGTCCGGACGCGTGACCGAGACCGAGGTCCCGCGGATTCCGATGGACGAGACCATGCAGCCGGACGACTTCGACGCGTCCGGTTAGGCCCGATCCGGGCTAGGTGTAGCGTCTCAAACGTCGTCTGGCCGTCGAGTCTCCGCACGACGACCGCCACAGGTCCGTGAGATGCGTTCTATTCACGTGACTGCGTGATCGACGCGTCCGCTCCGACGGGGCCGCCGTCGAGCCGCCATGTCGCCGCCTTCACGTGCGGTGAGAGTTGGAACGACGCACGTCTTGCGTCGCGGCTGCGCGGTGGTCCGTCGAGGTACCGGACCGCTTCGGGTCCGGAGAGCGGTCGGACCACCCGGTCGCCCCACGGCGTCTGCCACGCCTCGACCGACTGTCGTGGCGGGTCGTTCTCTCCGGTCCCGACGACGAACGCGTGGAACCCCTCCCAGAAGGCGTTGTCCCGGCCGAGCCACCGCACCTGGGACTGCCGGCCCGCGGCCGCCGCGGCCGCGTAGAAGACCGGGCCACGCGTGGGGGCCGGGCCGAACTCGGCCGGCGGGCCGAAGACGCAGGAGTCGACGAAGCAGCGAATCGGCTCCGACACGCCGCCCGGGACCTCCTCCGTGTGGAACTCGAACACGGTCTCCTCGGTGGCGAGCGTCGAGTCGCGAAGGCTGATCCGCGTCCCCAGGTGCGGGTCCACGCCGTTCAGCTCGCCCTCGAACAACGTTCCCCGCGAGACGAGTACGGAGTCCTCGACGACGATCGAACGCCGTCGCAGATCGCCTTCGAGCAGCGGCGTCGTCGTCAGCACGTACGAGTCCTCGAACGCTGCCGTCTGTTGTACATCGGTGTCCTCGGAGCGGACGCAGTGGAACATCGAGCGGAGCACGTCGATCGGGAGGACGGGACCGCGGACCTCGGTCCGTCGCAGCGTGAACGAGGCGTCCTCCGCGTGGAGGAACCACTCGATGGGCGTGCCGACGGTCGCCGACGGGATCTCGAAGAGGCCGTTGACGATCTCGACCGAACCGTTCTTCACGCTGACGAACGCGTTCTTCCGGCCC
Source organism: Planctomycetaceae bacterium (assembly GCA_028284885.1). GTDB lineage: Bacteria > Planctomycetota > Planctomycetia > Planctomycetales > Planctomycetaceae > JANQQW01. Next base: position 9,463 of record JANQQW010000395.1, on the reverse strand, counting down.
CGCCGCGCGTCCTCGTCCGTGATGCGGTCGCCGCGGACGCGGAGCACGAGCTCCTCGTCGCCGTCGGGGCGAAACTCGATCCGGATCGACTTGTCGGCGACGAAGATCGGCCGGCTGACGTGCTTGCCGCTCCCTGTGACGACGACGAGCGCTCCGTCCCGCAGGTTCGACTCCGAGATCGTCCGCCCGACGTCGTCGGCCGCGTCGATCTCCAGTGCCGGCACGGCGTCCGCGGCCGTGACCGGCGGCGGGACCGTCGGGCGAAGTGCGAGGTCGTCGGCCAGGGCTTGAACACGGGGTGCACCGACCGCGAGCCGACCGACGTCGGCACCGACGAGTTCGCCGTCGTCGCCGCGGACAGACGGCTTCGGGTTCGACTCGGGATCGAACGTGGCCGGCGACTCGGTCGGGACCGATTCGAGAACCATGCTCGGCCAACGTGACGCCGGGAACTGGGCGGTGTGGACGTTCCGGTCGATCGTCCGTCGCCAGCCGCTGTAGCCGCTCGCGGTCCGCTCGCCGTCCGCCGCCTGCACGCGAACGGTCGTCCGCCAGCCGAAGTACGCGGTCGCGACGGTGGTCCACTCGACGCTTCGGAGTTGGAAGCGGTTCTCGTCCCCGTCCAGTGGCCAGCCGGTCGCGGAGAGCAACGTCGCCTCACTCGAGCGTGTGCCGACGAGCGAGTTGTGGAAGCGAAGCCGCGTGGGCGGCGCGTCACCGGTCGGCGAGTCCAGCGCGACCGCCAACCCGTTGGTGAAGAGCGTCGAACTGAAGACGTCGACGCGGTTCGGAGACTCGGTCGACGCCGTCGAGGCAGCGTCGAGCCGCACCGCAGCGCCCGCCTGCGATGCGAGCAGGCAGTTCCAGGCCAGTGCGTCGACGCCGTCCGCCGCGAGCGTCAGCACGTCCGAAGCGTCGGCGCGGACGACGACCCGGTCGAGCAGGACGCGTGGGCTCCGTGGCTGCTCGGGGCCTCGGGCTGCAACTCGCCCCGCGACGGAAACGACCGAGGTCGGGCGTCCCGTTCGGACGGTGACGCTGCACCGCCGCATCACGAGGTCGCCGTCCCGCACCGACAACGCGGGGCCGTCCGCGAGGTGGGACGCGTCGATCTCGAGATCGACGTCGAGCAGCGTGAGCGACGTGCCGACGAAGTTGAGTAGGTCGTCCGTCGCCCGCGGATCGTCGGAGACCACGCGGACCAGTGGTCGCCTCTCGGCGTCGCCGACGATGACGACGTGGTTGTTGCCGGCGAGAGGAGCTGGCGGCGTCAACACGAACGGGCCGGGACCGAGGAGGCGGATCACGCGTCCCTCGCCTGGCGTCGTGTCGAGCGCACGACCGAGGTCGCGGTACTGGGCCGCGTCGGACGGTCCGACGGCCACGCCGACGCTCGGCAGTTCCCACGCTGGTTCCTCGTCCATAGAGGTGACCTCGGCGAGCCACCGCGGAAGCTCCGACTGCTCCGTTGTGCGGCCGATGTCGAACGTCACGCGGGGGGGCGGCGGCGGATCCGGCGTCTCGACCTGCGGGGCCGGCTCGGTGGGGTCGTCGTCGCGCGGGACGGCTGGCTCGTCGCCCGGCTCGCCGGGCGTCGTCTCGTTCTCGGTGACCTCGACCGGGTCGGGCCTCCCGCTCGAACTCCAGACACCGAAGCCGACGACACCGCCGACGACGAGGACCAACGCGACGATCACGCCTGGATGAACTCCCTTCTTCCGCGACCTGCCGCCGCGCGACCCGGCGGGCCGCCGTTGGCGTCCGGAACCCTTCGACGAGCGTCTCCGCTTCGGCTTCGGCTCGGAACGAGTCTCGCGCTGTTCGGCCAGCGTCTCGGCGTTCGACTCGGGGGCCTCGTTCGCCTCGGCGAGTCTTCGAGCGAAGTCCGCGTCCTCCGTCGCGACGTCGAGGTCGACGAGCCGGTCGAGGTCGTCGAGCAGGTCGGACGGCGTCTGGTACCGCTCCTTCGGCGAGCGGGCCATCATCTTGTGGAGCACGCGAACCACCTGCTCGGGGACGGCCGGCCGGGTCTTCCTCGGGTCGGGGCGTTCGCGGGCCGCGTGGGCCATCAGCTTGTTCGTCACGCTCCCCTTGGGGAACGGGACGTGGCCGGTGAGCATGTGGAACCAGGTGCAGCCGAGCGAGTAGACGTCGCTGCGGACGTCGGCCGCCTTGCTGCTGCGAGCCTGCTCCGGGGCCATGTAGTCCACGGTGCCGACGGTCGTCCCGGCCCGCGTGATGCCCGTCTCGGTCGTCTCGTCGACGGAGCGGGCGAGCCCCATGTCGGTCAGCTTGACGACGCCCTTCTCGTCGAGCAGCAGGTTCGACGGCTTGATGTCCCGGTGGACGATGCCCTGCTCGTAGGCGTGTTGCAGCGCGGTCGCCGCCTGCCGGGTGACGTCGATCGTCTTCGCGACGTCGAGGCTGCCGGGGTTCTCGGAGAGAATCTCGTGGACGTCGCGACCCTCGACGAGTTCGAGGGCGATGTACAGGTAGCCGTTCGCCGTCCCGGCCTCGTAGACGGTCACGATGTTCTCGTGCCGCAGGGCGGCGGCCGCCTGGGCCTCGCTCTGGAACCGGCGGACGAGAATCGGGTTCTCGGCTCGTTCGCGGGGGAGGATCTTCAGGGCGACCGTTCGCCGCAGCTGGGTGTCCACCGCCCGGTAGACGGCCCCCATGCCGCCCGCGCCCAGGACCCGCTGCACGTGGTACTTGCCGAACTCGCGGATGTCGTCGGGCACCTCGGACGAGTCGGAGGCCGACGTGGCGTCGCCGGGGCCGGCGGCTCGGGATTCCGCGTCTGTGCTCACAGTGTCGCCCGCCCGCGTGCGCTTCGTTCAGAACCACGAATCGTAGCTCAAGCCCGCGGCGCGGTCAAAACGGCGGCGTCACAGGCCCCACGTCAGTTTCGTCACGCGGCCGGACTCGAAGGCAACCGTCAAACCGTCGCCCAGAGGGCTCGTGACGAGGGTCGCGACGTCCTCGGGGACCTCGGCTCCCCAGCGGAGTTGTCCCTCGAAGGTCATCCAGTAGAGATGCCCCTCGACCGTCGCGGCGGCGACGACCTTCGGCTCGTACGACATCGAGACGCGGAACGGCGTCCCCTCGATCGCGAACGTGGCCCGCGCCTGCCCGCCTCCGCCGTAGACGAGGATGCCGCGGTTGAACGCGGCGACGAGCAGCCGTTCGCCGTCGCCGGTCGTGGTGAGGTCGCCGGTGTTCGACAGGACGGCCTCCTCCCAAGTCTGGTCGCCGTCGAGTCGGTGCCGGGCGACGAAGCCGTAGTCGGCCGCGACGAGGATCTCGGGCCGGGCGACGACGAACTCCAGGTGGTGCACGGGGCGGGACTTCGTGAACCGTGCGACGCGGTTCGCGTTCCGGTCGTGGACGGCGACGGTCGAGTCCGCGAGGGCCGCGGCGACGTGGCCGCCGTGCGGCGTGACGGCGACACCGAGGATCTCCGTCGCGAAGTCGACCTTCCAGATCTCCTTCAGCTTCCCGTCGACGACGCACAGCCGGCTGCCGTCGACCGCGACCGCACCGAGGCCGGCGTCGCTCCACGCGACGTGGGCCGGGTGGTGGAAGCCGCGGCTGAGCGCGACGATGCGACCCGTCCGGTCGACGAGTGTGAGGCCGCCGGCGGCGTCCGCCACCAACGACTCACCGGTCTCCCGCGACTGCGAGAAACCGGTGAGGGGCCCGTCGGTGGAGAACGACCAGGCGACCCGGGGCGAGCGGCCCCGCCCCGAGGTCAGCCAGTCGTTCGAGTACTCGCTCATCGGCTGGCGAGCGACTTCAGCAGGACGTTGCGTCCCGCCTGGAGGTCGGCGTCCTTCTCCACGTCCGGCTTGCGGCTGCGGAAGCGGTTGCCGCTCCCCAGCTTCACGGCGACGTGCGGCTTCACGCCCACCTTGCCGTGCGTGAGACCGTGCGGGGAGTAGAACTTCGCGGTCGTCAGTCGCAGACCGGTCGCCCCGGCGAGCGGGAAGATGCTCTGCACCGACCACTTGCCGTAGGTCTTCCGGCCGACGATCGTCCCGCGGCGGTGGTCCCGGACGGCCCCGGCGACGATCTCGCTCGCCGAGGCGGAGTTCTCGTCGACGAGGAGCACGAGCGGCACGTCCCAGGTGCCGAACCGGCGAGCCGAGTAGCTCCAGTTCTGGTCGGAGTCCCGTCCCTTGGTGGAGACGAGCACGCCGTCGTCGATGAAGCGGTCGAGCACCTCGACTGCCGTGGTGAGCAGGCCGCCCGGGTTGCCGCGAAGGTCCCAGACGAGGGCCCGCATGCCCTGCCGGTTCAGCGACTTCAGGGCCGCGTCCATCTCCTCGACGGTCGTCTTCTGGAACCCGGTCATGCGGATGTAGCCGATGCCGTTGGTCCGGTCGATCATCTCGGCGACCGGGATGCTCTTCACCTGGACGGCTCGTCGGGCGAACACGCCGCGGCGGACACGGTCGGTCTTCGGGTCGTGCACTCGCAGCTGCACGGTCGACCCGGAGGGGCCGCGGAGCAGCTTCGCCCCTTCGTCGGTGGTGGCGTTGCGGACGTCCGTCCCGTCGATCTCGACGATCCACTCGCCGGCGAGCAGGCCCCCCTCCTCGGCCGGGCTGCCGGACAGCACGTCGACGAGCAGGAGTCCCTTCTCGGTCTCCGCCTTCATCTCGATGCCGAGGCCGACGAACTCGCCCTCGATGTTGCCGTACAGGTCGTCGAGGCGGTCCGGCGTGAGGTAGCTGCTGTAGTCGTCGAGGGCGTTGCAGCCGCCGAAGACGTACTCCAGCACGGTCGCCGTCGGCGACAGCCCCAGCGTCCGCTGCCCGAGGTCGGCGACCTCGGTGACGACGAGCTTGGCGTCCCGCTTGTCGGAAATCGGCTTGTTCCAGTACCCGTCCCGCAGGGTGCGGCGGAACGACTTGACCGCCTCCGGCGAGACCCTCTTCAGGTGGACTTCACGGAACCGCTCGCTGCCGAGGGCGAGATACAGGCTCTCCGTGCCGTGGGCGACGAAGGACGTCGTCGACAGTTGGTCCACGTAGTGCGATCGGACGTGGTCGAGGACCTCCTCGAAGTGCCGCATCGCGTCGTGACGGTTCTTGCGGAGCAGCCGGGTCTCGAAGCTGCCGTCCGAGTAGCGGCGGTCGACGCCGAAGTGAATCTTCGAGCGCCGGAGTCCGTAGCGAATCTTGTCGTTGTCGGGCCACTGCTCGAGCGCCTCCTCGTAGTGCTCGATCGCCTCGAGCCACCGACGGGAACGCTCCAGCTGGACTCCGGTCCGGACGATTTCGTCGGCATCCCCCCGACGAACGGAAGACGACTCCTGGGCTTGGACGGGAGCGGCGCTCCAGACCACGCAGAAGCCGAACGCGAGCGATACGGCGAGCCGTACCGCGGGCTTGGCCAGCGGCATAGGTTTCCCCCTCGAGCGCGACGGACGACCACCCGCGAAGTTCGGAGATGTAGGTCGAGGTGCAGTGAGGCGCGGGGCGCCGTCGCGATGTTTTGTCAGTGCCGCAGACAGTTGCCGATCGGCAACCGCCCCCCTTGCGACAAAGTTGACTATAAGCCGCGCTTTGGGGGTGTCAAACGGAAATGTGAACGTATGGTCGCTACAACCCCTGCAACCCGAACAGTTTGCCGCGACGAGCGGGCGAACGGGCGGGATTCCCTCAAGTCGGTCGTCGTGCCCGGCACCGGAACGTCGAGCCAGCCTTCCGGCGAGGCGTTTCGCCGCAGCCCTCGAGCCGGTTGATCGCTGTTCAGTACGAGGGTACGTTCAACCTCGCGGTGTCCAACCTGAACGGAGGGCTTCGATGGCCGAGAAGCAGTTGAGTGGTGCATCCGGTGATTCGACTCCCGATCACGCAACCGGGAGTGCCGAGGTGACGCCGTCCGATCCAAGACTGATTCTCGAGGAGAAGAAGCTCGAGATCGACGCGAAGATGCGTGAGGCGGAGTTGAACGCCAAGCGATGGGGTTGGAATTCGCCGGCGGGCTTGGCGTTGATTACCGGCGTCATCGGATTGTCGGGAACGATCCTCTCGACGGGCGTCAAAGGCTGTTCGGACGCCCAGACGCGACTGGCCACTGCGAATCTGGAACAACAGAAGCACGCGCACGAGATCCGTGTGTCGCAGAAGGAGTTCGAGTACGAGCAGATCAAGGATGCAGTGTCTGCCAACGATCAAGACGAAGCGGCTCGGCGGCTCTACTTTCTGTACGACATGGGGATCTTGGATCCCGACCGGAAGAACGCTCCGATGGGAGAGCGGATGACCGAACTGGGTGACTTCTTCGCAGAGGACGAAGATGTGTCACCGATCCGCGCGGTTCCTTCGGGTTGGACACCGCCGAACGCGTCTATGCCCCCGGTCGTGCCCAGTCGAGTCGTCCAACCCGGATCGTTGGTCCACACGCCGGCAGGATATCGGCACTCTGTGTGCTGCTTCCTGCAAAGTGGAACGTCTCTGTTCCTGCTCACTCTTCACGCAGGTCGCGAGGACATTCCGCTTGACTCCCCTGTCGCCGATCGGAACGGGAGAACCGTTGGCCGCGTCAAGGCACGCGTTGTTCCAAGTGGCGAGGGGCGGAACATGTTTCCGCCGCTTCTGCTCGCCCAGACGAACCTGGAGTTCCTGGGAGACAACCCCCTGTTCCCGATCACGGGTTTGGCGGATCGTGACGGCCTGCTCGACTCGAAGGTCTCGAAACTCGGCGGAACCACTGGAGTCACGCACGGCAGGATCGTCTCCGTCGACATCGCGCCCAACGTCAGCGGGATCGAGTACGAGGGGATGCTTCTCGTCGAAAGTGAAGATGGACGCCCGTTCTCGTCCGTCGGCGACGCTGGGGCACCCGTTGTCAAGGACGGCAAGCTGGTGGGCATTCTGTTCGGCGGCAGTGGAAGGACGAGTATCGTCTGTCCCATCGATCGGATTCTTGAAAAGTTCGATGCGAAGGTCTTCGTTCCCGGGACGCTCGAGACGTTTCCGGAAGACGAGGCGAACCAGCCGACTGAGAGCTGAGGTCGTCACGCTCAAGTCCGCTCACGAGGGACGTGCAAAAACGATCCGAGGCTTCAGGGCTTGCCCCGTAAGTGGGACGTCGGCCAACGCGAGCAGTTCGGATTCCCGAGTGAGACAGACGGTTACACCCGGCGTGAGGTCGGAGTCCGTGTCGATGCGGACCGGGCGACCGTGAGCGACCCGGTCGAGGACGTCATCGGGGCACTCCTGTCGTGGCAGGTCGGCAACGCATGTCAGCGGGGACGCAAGGAGGTCGAGGCTCAACTCGTCCGGGGGGACCGCGTTCTCGACGCGAAAGTCGCCGACGGCCGTTCGTTGCAGGGCCGTCATGACGGCGCCGCAGCCGAGGATTTGGCCGAGGTCACGGCCGATCGAGCGGATGTAGGTGCCGCTGCCGCAGTCGATCTCGAGTTCCAGCTCCGGGTACGCGAAGCGGCGGAGGTCGATGCGGTGGACCGTGACGGTCTTCGGTTCCAGTTCGACCGCCCTCCCCTTGCGAGCGATCTTGTAGGCCCGTTGGCCGTCGACGTGGACGGCCGAGAACGCCGGGGGAACCTGCTCGATCTCGCCGACGAAGCCGGGGATCGCGGCCCGTACGTCGTCGAGCGTCGGCGGTCGCTCGACGACCTGCTCGGTCACCTCGCCTTCGAGGTCGTCCGTCGGACTCGTGCAGCCGAGGCGGAACGTGCCGACGTACGTCTTCGACTGGTCCTGGACGAACGGAATCAGCTTGGTGGCCGGGCCGACGCAGACGACGAGCACGCCGGTCGCGAGCGGGTCGAGCGTCCCCGCGTGCCCCGTCTTCGCCGGTTTGACGAGCCGCTTGACGACGTCGACCGCCTTCCGCGACGAGACACCACGCGGCTTGTCGACGTTGAAGACCCCGAAGGGCGAGGGGAGGTGAACCACGGAGACGAACGCTGGAGTCGAGGAACTCGGAAACTCAGGCCGACCAGTCGTGGTCGCGGACGAAGTCGACGAACCGGTCCCAGTCTGCGTCGGAGACGAAGCGCGAGCGGGCGAAGTAGATCCACCCACCGTCGGTCGCAAACAAGATGACGACTTCGGCGTCGATCTTGAAGCGGTCGAAGAGGAGCCACTCGTACCGAGCCGAACTTCCGTGCACGAGAGCCTCGAAGCCGTCGGGGTCGATCGTGGTCTCCTGTGGCTGGAACGCCCCGACCCGGCGCCGGTACGCCGAGTCGAGGCGAAGCCGACCGTAGGCGAGGAACCCGAGGAAGACGACCGGGAGCGCGGCGGCGAACACCAGGAATCGGACTTCCGCCCAGCCGTTTCGCGGCAACTCGTTCCATCCGACCGCGACCGCGATCCCCGCGACGCCGACGACCACCGCCGACAGGAACCCGACGGACAGGTAGAACACCCACGTCCTGCCCGGAGAGGCCAGCCGAATGGCCCGACGGACGTCGCGCGGCTGCAGCCGACCCGTCAGGACGATCGGTGGATCGAGAGACATCGACCTTCAACCGGGAGCCGTGCCCACCAGGGCGATCACGGGCATCGTCCACATCACGATGTCCTCGCGGGCCGTGATCTCGAGACCGGACTGCTCTAAGAACCCGGCGGCGTCGATCGGTTGGCAGTCGACGATGTGCGGGAAGTGGTGGTGCATCCACTTGTAGGTCTTCTCCAGCACGCTGTCCTTCTCGCCCTCCGGCGTGACGGCCATCGAGACGACGCCGAAGCGGCCGCCGGGGACCAACACCCGCTTCACCTCGTCGATCACGCTCGGGATCACGTCGAGCCCGAACAGTTCGAGCGTGAAGCTGCAGGTGACCGCGTCGAGCGAGGCGTCCTCGTACGGCAGTGGCGGGACCTCGGCGACGTCGAGTTGGACACGCTCGGCGTAACCGGCCTCGGCGAGCCGTTTCTCGGCGACGTCGCACATCCCCTGCGAGATGTCGATGCCGCGGACGTGCCCTTCCTCGCCGACCGTCTCGGCCAACGTCAGCAGGGTGTGCCCGGTGCCGAAGCCGATCTCGAGGACGCGTTCGCCCGGCTGCACGGCGAGCAGCCGGAGCCCTTCTTCACGGGCGTGGTGCTCGCTGGAGTCGGCGATGGCGTCGTACACGCCGGCGATGCGGTCGTAGAACTTGCGGGCGTGCGGGGTCTCGTCGGTCATGTTGGGGCTCGGCAGGTCGGGAACACTCTGAGACTCGCCGCATCATGACCGATTGCCGCCGCGACGGCCAACGGCCTCCGGCCGCGCAGCGAAAAACCTCGGCCGCCGGAGGGCAGCCGAGGTCGTGAGCGGTGGCGACGTGGACCGTTCAGGCGAGCGGTCGCGGCTCGAGTTCCAGAAGGAACGGGAAGACGCGGGTCGGGTCGCCGGGGGTGTAGTCCTCGTTGTAGGCCAACTGGGCGGCCCGGTCGGCAGCGAACTGCAGCGTGGTGAACTCCAGCCCGCAGAAGCGGTCCTC
>JANQQW010000391.1 GCA_028284885.1 Planctomycetaceae bacterium | reverse complement strand
GACCTTGCTCTTCGCCAACCGCGTCCGTTGGTCGGTCTCCGCGATGCGGTGCCGGGCCGCCTGCTCGTAGACGTACCAGCCGTCGTGGTCGAGCGCGTCCGCGAGCGAGCCGTTGTCGAGCAGCTGGAACGTCCCGTCGGACCCGAGCGGCCGCACGGCGATCAACGACTCACCCGTGTCCGGTCGCCGGTTCTTCTCGCCGAGCGTCATCGACAGCGACCACTCGTGGGGCTTGCCGTCGGACGAGTACTCGACGAGCGTCTCGTTGTCCCCGGCCCACAGAGGATGCAGTCGCTCGTGCTCGACCTTCGCGGCACGAATCACGTGACCGTGGGCACTGCCGGAGAGCTTGAGCTTCGGGGCGTGCAGGAGCTTCTCGCCGTCCACCTCGATCGTCGCGTCGCCGCGGTTGCGGACGAGCACTTCGTAGTCGCCCGCGGGGAGCGTGACGTTGGCCGTGGCCCGCAGCAGCAGCGGAGCCTTGTAGTCGGCCCGGAGACCGGCGTCGTCGTACTTCCGGGGATAGCCGACGAACGCGAAGGCCTTCTCGGTGTACTCCGTCGTCGGTGCCTCGAGGGGGACGAAGGCCGACGGCTCCGTCGCCTGCTCGAACACCTCGACGAGCAGGCCGGCCTTCGGGAGAGGCGACTTGCGGACGTAGGGCTCCGGCGGCTTCGCGACGTACCGGAGCGCGATGCGGTTCGCCGACAGGGCCTTCCGGTAGAGGGCCACCTCGTCGAGTCCGCCGACGAACGAGCTGTTCGGGCTGCCACCCATCGACGAGCCGATCCAGAGCTCGTCGTCGTCGACGACCGGGGCCGACTCCGACTTGCCGCCGTAGCCGGCGTTCCAGGCCCCCTTCACGGGCTGGCCGTCGACGTAGCCGCGGACGGAGTCGGGCTTGCCGAACTCGTAGACGAGGGCGACGTGGTGCCACTGGCCGTCGAGGCGGAAGCCGGTCTTCGAGTCCCAGCGGAACCAGTCGGCCTTGTTGCCGCCGCGGTTCCGTTCGCCGCGGAACAGGAAGCTGAGTCCCGCGCGGCCGTTCGTGCCGAGCAGCCGGAGGGCGTAGTTCTGGTTGTCGGCCGCGACGCCCGTCCGACCGGTGCGGCCCTTGCCGAGGACGTACCGCGTCTCGCCGCTCGCGAGCTTCGTCGGCTTCACCCACGCCTCGATCGTGATCGCGTCGCCGGCCGTGAAGTCGAGCGGGCTGTTCTCGCCTGGGTCCGGGACGACGACCCGAGAGCGACCGTCGAGAAGCAGGGCGTCGTTCTTCTCGCTGAACGTCGGGTAGACGTCCGGCCGCGGCCCCGGCTTGCCGAGCCCCGCCTTGCCGACGGCCTTGCCGGCCAGCGCGGTCGCATTCGACGTGGCGTTCCAGAGCCGCGTCTCCGCGACGCCGTCGACGGCGTCGAACCGGTACCAAACGGCCGGCCCGTCCTCGCGGACGAGGTCCGCGTAGGTTCGTGACCCGTCGGCCAGCAACGGACTCAGTGAAGTCGCAAGGCAGATCGTGGCGAGAATCGCTGTTCGCACGCGATCACTCCTGGTGGAGGTGGGTTACTTGGTGGATGCCGTCGTCTTCTTCTTCAGCGTCTGCAGGTACTCGACGACGTCGACGAGGTCCTGGGCGGTCATCGTCTTCTGCAGGTCGGCCGGCATCAGCGAGATCGGCTGCTTCGTGATCTCCTCGACGTCGGCCGTCTTGATCGTGCGGGGGATGGCGTCGGCCCCCTTGATGGTGATCGAGTCGTCTGTCCGGCTGGCGAGGATGCCGTTGAGCTGGTTGCCGTCGACGGTGATCACCGAGTAGGTCTCGTAGTTGTGGCTGATGCCGGCGGACGGGTAGAGGATCGACTGGAACATCGCCTGCCGGCTGAGCTTCGAGCCGATCTCGGTCAGTTCCGGCCCGACCTCCTTGCCCTGTCCGTTCACCTGGTGGCACTTGGCACAGGTCGCCTCGGAGTTGAACAGCAGCCGGCCCCGCTTCCAGTCCCCCTTGCTGGCGACGAGCTGCTCGAGCGGCGGGAGTGGCTTGCTGTTCTTCGACGGTGGCGGCGGGAACAGCTTCATCGCCTCGGCCCGGACGTCCCGCCACTGGGCCGAGTGCAACGACGATGCGGCGACCTGCTTCAGGCCGTCGTCGAGCTTGCCGGCCTTGGCCGTCTTCACGATCTCGAGGGCCCCGTTGCGGGCCTTCACCATCGCGGCGAGCGCGGCCCGGCGGTTGGCGAGCGGGGCCTCGGGATCGGAGACGACGGGCGACGTGTACGAGACGATCTTGCCGTTGCCGGAGTTGCCGAGCGCCTCGAACGTCTTCGCGACGAGGACGGGGTCGTCGCCGGCGAGGGCGGACGTGACGAGTTGCCGCTGGTCGCCGTCCAACAACACGTTGGCCGCCCGGACACCGAGTTGCTCGCCGGGATGCCGTTGGGCGATGGCGAGCAGGTCCGGGTAGCGGTCGACGACGTTCAGGGTGTCGACGAGGTTCACGAAGGCCATCGTCCCGGCGACCTGCTCCAGCGAGTCGTCGATCGCCTTCTTGACGGCGGGGTCCTTCAGGTCGACCTTCGCCCCGTGCTTCAGCGCGAGAGCCGTGATGTCGGCCTGCGCGGTCGGATGGTTCGACGTCACCAGGTGGACGAGAGCGACGTTCTTGTCCGGCGTGTTCTCTTGGAAGTCCATCGCTCGGAACATTCGCGCTCGTTGCTCCGTCGTGTTCTCCGGATCCTTGATCATCTCGGCCAGCAGGAACGGCGTGACCGAGGCTCGGGACCGTAGGACGACGTCTGCGGCCGCCTCGCCGCCTCGCTTGCGGAGTTCCGGGAGTGCCACGTTCAGGCACTCGTTCCAACGGCCGTCGGCTGCGATTCCGACAGCCTCGAGGTACCAGCGGTCCTTGCCGTCGTACTTCGAAACCAGCCGCCCGAAGGCCGACTCGAGTTCCCTCTTCACGGCATCGACCCCCTCCTTCGGAGCCCCTGGCGGCAGAATGGCCGCGGCGTCCGCGTGGCGCAACGCGATCAGGCACTCGCGGCGGACGGCCGGGTGCGGGTCGTCGGCGAGCGAGATCACGGTCGCCTCCCCGAGACCACCGCCGGCCTGCCGGGCCGCCCGGAGGGCCGTGACGCGAATGTCGGAATCCCCGTCTTCGACCGCGCGGCCGAACGTGTTCGATCCCTCGCCGTCGATCTTCACGAGCAACCAGAGGGCACGCGCGCGCCAGCGAGGATTGTCCGATTTCCACATCGACAACAGGCTCGACTTTGCGTTCTCCCCCATCGCCCGAAGCGCCGTCCAGCCCAGGTACCGCGTGGCGAGGTTCGGGCTCTTGAGCGCCTCGACGGCTCCTTCCGGCGTCGAGACGTCGGTCTTCGGCACTCGGTATCCCTCGTGTCCCTTCGGCGTTACGCGGAAGAGGCGGCCGCGGTCGACGTCGCCCATCGCGTGGCCGCCGACGCCCGGGTCGTACCAGTCGGCGACGAGCAGCGAGCCGTCCGGGGCGACGCAGACGTCCGACGGGCGAAACCACTTGTCCCGCGTGCCGGCCAGGATGTTCTCGATCGTCGCCTTGTAGCCGGCCCCGTCAGGTTCGACGGGGTAGGCGCGGACGACGTTCGGGCCGGCGTCGCAGTGGATGATCTGATTCTGGAAGACCTTCGGCAGCAGGTCGCCTTCGTAGACGCAGATGCCGGTCGGCGAGCCGGCCCCGGTCTGCAGCAGGTTGGGGACGACGCCCGGGTCGTTCAGGTGCCAGTGCCGCTTGGGGACCTCGTCGTGCATGCCGGTGCGAGGCGACCTCCAGCCGGCACCGGTCAGCTCGTCCTTGTACCCGTAGTTGCCGAACTCCATGACGTAGTTGATCCGCACGCCGCGGTTCCCGTCGTCGTCGTTGTCCGACTGCCACATCGTGCCGAAGCTGTCGACGCAGACCTCCCAGTTGTTGCGGAAGTTCCAGCCGAGCGTCTCGAACTCGCTGCCGTCGAGGTTGCAGCGGAAAACCATTCCCTCCTGGTACGGCTTGCGGCTGTCGTTCACGATGTTCCCGGCGAGGTCGACGATCGGCTTGCCGTCCTTGTCCTTGATCTGCTTTCCGGCGTTGCCGACGTTGAAGTACAGCTTGCCGTCCGGCCCGAAGACGAAGGCGTGGATGCCGTGGTCGTGCTGGGTGCCGGAGATGCCGGTGAAGAGGATCTCCTTGCGGTCGGCCTTCAGGTCGCCGTCGTCGTCGATCAGGTAGAAGACCTTGTCACCGCAGGAGATCAACGCCTTCGTTCCCTTGCCGGTCGGCGTGGGCAGGACACAGATGCCGTGGGCGGAGTCGACGTCGCGGCCCTGGTGGAAGACCTTGGTCGCCTCGGCGTCGGCGACTCCGTCTCCGTCGACGTCCTGAAGCACGAGGATGCGGTCCCCTTCCTTGCGGTCCTTCTTGTTCCGGAAGGCCCGGTAGTTGAGGACCTCGCAGACCCACACGCGGCCGAGGTGGTCGACGTCGACGTTCGTCGGGTTCGAGAAGTGCGGTTCCGCGGCGAAGACCTCGGCCTGCAGGTCCTCGTGCACGTCGAGCCCGTCGAGCGCGTGCTCGGCGTCTCGCACGCCCGAGTCCGCGCCGCCGGCCGGTGCGGTCGCGGCGACGAACTGGCCGTCGGGCTTCTCAGTGAAGACGAGAAACTGCACGCTGCTGCCACAGCCCTGACTCGTCCCGCCGTCGTCGAGCCCACCGCGTGCCTGGAACCGCTTCACGCCGGGCGGGAGGTCGAACTCGATCAACGAGTTGGCGTGCACGCCGATCCCGTGCTCGACGTCGGCCCCGGCGATCTTCAGCGGCCCACCGCCGGCGTTCTTGCCGACGGCGACCTTCCCCCACCCCGCGGTCGCCGAGTTCCAACGAAGCTCGGTGAGCTTCGTGACCTTCCCGTCCGCGTGAACGAGGCGTGGCTCGGCCCAGTTCGCCCAGTCGCAGCCGTAGCCGTTCCCGGCGTCGGAGACGGCCAGGTACAGCCGCTTCGGCGACTCGAGTTCCACGTCGATCGTCACGGCGTGTCCCGGCGTCGCGGCCGAGACCGTCGGGCTCTTGTAGACCGGCTTCGCAGCCCACGACGGGGCCGCGGTGAGGACGAGGAGCATCAGACCGAGCGAGCGCAGCATCATCGACTCCGTGGGGCCAGGACTTGACACGGCATCGGCAGACCCTGATGCATGTTAGCCGATGCGGGAAGCGACTGGCAATTCGGAGTGACGCCCCGTCGGGGGAACGGAAGGTCACCCAACCGCGCAACCATCACGACTCCCCGGGTCGCTCGACGGCCTCTCGCAACGCCCGAGGGGTTGCTTCCCAACTGGCAGCGTAGGTTGGTTCCAGCGGGACCGGGACGTGGACCCCGGGGGCGAGGAACAGCGGCATGTCCGGCAACTCGTCACCGACGGCGATCGGCTCCACGTACGCCACTCGCTCCGGTCCGGCCTCGTAGGAGGCGAGGATGCGGTCCTTGCCCGCGGGGAAGTCGAACGGCTCGTCCTTGAAGCCGTCCCAGAGCGCCTTGTGCACGCCGTACGGATCACGAGACGAGGGGGGAAACGGATCGACGACGAGCAGGTGGACGCCGTTCCCGACGAACTCGATCGACTTCTCGACGAAGCGCCGAAACGAGTACTCGCCGTCCTCGTTCTCCGGAGAGACGATCTCGATCGCCGCGACGACCCGCCCGAGGTGGTGACGCACGACGATCCGGTTGGCCCGCTCCGCGTAGTGCTCGCGATCGTCGCGGCTCACGACCGACGTCTTCGGCGGCGCCTGCGTCGCGACACCACCGTTGCCGTTCCCAAGCTCGTCCGACTCGATCGAGAAGTCGGTCTCGACGGTCAGCACGTCCGGCTCGAGTGCCGGTACGCGCTGCTCGACGAGTGCTGACAGCCCCGGCGGCAGTCCGGTGTTGAGTCGCATCGCAATCTGGACGGTCCACACCTGGTGGAAGTGGTGGTACAGCCCGGATGGAACGCGGGTCCAGTCGTGCAGCGGCATGTCGAGATCTCCCGGCTCGATTCTACACGATCGAACGGGCCGCTCCTCAGCCTTCCTGCCGCACGGCTCGGAACTGCTCGATCGCGAACTCGAGGTCCTCGCGGGAGTGGGCCGCCGAGATCTGCGTGCGGATGCGGGCCTGGTCCTTCGGGACGACCGGGAACGAGAAGCCGATGACGTAGACGCCGCGGTCCAGCAGGGCGTCGGCGGTCTTCGCGGCCGTCGGGGCGTCGTACAGCATGACCGGCGTGATCGGGTGCTCGCCGGGGAGCACGTCGAAGCCGACGTCGGCGATCTGCTCCCGGAAGAAGGCCGTGTTGTCGGCCAGCTTGTCCCGGAGCTCCGTCGACTCGGTGAGCAGGTCGATCGCGGCGATCGAACCGGCCACGATCGGCGGGGCGACGGTGTTCGAGAACAGGTATGGCCGCGACCGCTGCCGCAGCAGTTCGACGATCTCCTTCTTGCCGGAGGTGAAGCCGCCGCTCGCGCCGCCGAGCGCCTTGCCGAGCGTCCCCGTCACGATGTCCACGCGGTCCTGCACGCCGAAGTGCTCCGGCGTGCCACGGCCCTTGGGGCCGATGAACCCGGTCGCGTGGCAGTCGTCCAGCATGACGAGTGCGCCGTACTTGTCGGCGAGGTCGCAGATGTCCGGCAGGTTGGCGAGGTAGCCGTCCATCGAGAAGACGCCGTCGGTGGCGATCATCTTGAACCGTGCCGAGCTCGCCTCCTTGAGCTTCGCCTCGAGGTCGGCCATGTCGTTGTTGGCGTAGCGGAACCGCTGGGCCTTGCAGAGGCGGATGCCGTCGATGATCGACGCGTGGTTCAGCTGGTCCGAGACGATCGCGTCCTCGGCGGTCAGCAGCGTCTCGAACAGGCCGCCGTTCGCGTCGAAGCAGCTCGGGTAGAGGATCGTGTCCTCGGTGCCGAGGAACTCGGAGATCTTCCGCTCGAGCTGCTTGTGGAGGTCCTGGGTGCCGCAGATGAAGCGGACGCTCGCCATGCCGTAGCCCCAGCGGTCGAGTGCGTCCTTCGCCGCCTGGACCACCCGCGGATGCTCGGCCAGGCCGAGGTAGTTGTTGGCGCACATGTTGAGCACCGGCCGTTCGCCGCCGGCCACCTCGATGCGGGCGTCCTGCGGCGTGGTGATGATCCGCTCGCTCTTGTAGAGACCGGCGGAGCGGATCTCGCCGAGCTGCGTGGAAAGATGGGCTTGGAAGTCGCCGTACATGGTTGGGCCTGGGTTTCGTCGGTGGGATCCGACCAGCTGCGACCGTCTGGGAGCGAGTGACGGTGTGCGCGTAGCGCACTCTCACGGTCGAGGCTGGTGGAGTTCCTTGAGGTAGGGTTCCGTCCGCCGGAGCGCCTCGTCCATCGAGACGATCGGCTCGTATCCGAAGTCGCGTTGAGCCTTCGAGCAGTCGTACGAGTGGGACTCGGCGAGTTCGCTGGCGACGAACCGAGTCATCGGCGGCTCGCCGGGGAGTCGGAGCGTCCACCAGACTCCCTCGAGGAACGCGCCGATGCGGGTCGCGTTCGCCTGCGAGATCGACTTCTGCAGCTTCGGCAGCCCGGCTCGCTTCAGCAACTCGTCGACGAAGTCCCACAGGTTGACCGGCTTCGGTTCGTTGACGAAGTAGACCTGCCCCGCCACACGCGAACCGGGCTCGAGCTTCTCCGCGGCCAGCAAGTGGGCGGCGGCGGCGTTCTCGACGTACGTCACCGAGACCATGTTCGAGCCGTCCCCCACGCGACGCAGGCGGCCGGAGTTCGCCTTCCCGACGATCCGCGGCAACAGGTGGTTGTCCCGCGGCCCCCACACGAGGTGCGGCCGGAGTGCACACGTGGCGAGGTTCTCGTCGTTCGCCGCGATCACCGCCTGCTCGGCGAGGGCCTTGCTTCGCGAGTAGTGGCTCAGCCACTCGTCCGGGTACGGCATCAGCTCGCTCGCGTCGACGTGCGACTCGCCGTCGTGGACGACGCTCGGTGAGCTGGTGAAGACGAGCCGCCGCACCCCGTGCTCGCGGCAGCCGGCGAGCACGTTCTCGGTCCCGGTCGTGTTGACGGCGAGGTACTCGTCCTTCGGCCCCCAGATTCCCGGCTTGCCGGCGACGTGGAACACCGTCTCGACTCCCTCGCAGGCCGCCACCACGGCGTTCCGCTCACGCAGGTCGCCTTGCACGGTCTGGACGCCGAGTTCCTCCAGTCGCGGATAAGTGCCGCGGCAGAAAACTCGAACGTCGTGGCCACGCTCACGGAGTTGCTCGACGACGTACAACCCGAGGAATCCGCCGCCGCCGGTGACGAGGGTGTGCAAGGTTGAGGGGGAGTGTTGAGAGTTGAGGGATTGCGACCGCCGGGACTCTAAACCCTCAACCCTCAACCCTCAACTTGCTCGCGGCCCAACCCGCGAGCAATTCGCGATTGATCTTCACGTTGTGCCGCGTGTCGACCGGGAGCGCCGGGTGGTGGAGAAACGTCTCGACGGGGCGGGTGATCTCGTTCGCCGCGGCCCGTTCGAGGAGCTCGGCCTCGATGCGGGACCACTCGGCGGCCGGGACGCCCGGTTCCAGTTCGACGACCGCGACCGGCTGCTGGCGAGGCTTCTCGCCAACGCCGACGAGGGCGGTGCGGTAGACGTCCGGGTGCTCGTTGAGGATCGCCTCGCAGGGGACGGTCAGCATGCGGCCCTGCTCGGTCTCGACGATGTGGGCCTTGCGGCCGCAGAACCAGAGGCGGCCCTCGTCGTCGAGGTAGCCGACGTCGCCCATGCGATGCCAGAACCCGTCGTCGTCGGCCACCTTCGCGTTCGCCGTCGCCGTGGCGTCGTCGAGGTACAGCCGTGTCGCCGACGGACTCTTGACGAGAATCTCGCCGACCTCGCCGGGCGGCATCTCGGTCGCGTCGCGGACGTGTTCGATCGGGCCTTCGGTGACGTCGACGATGCGGCACTCGACGTGGTGGAAGAGCCGCCCGACGCACGTGCCGCGGCCCTGCCGGGTCAGGTCGGCCGTCGAAGAGAGGACCTCGGTCGCGGACGTGACGGCAACGGGCAACGCCTCCGTCGCCCCGTACGGCGTGAGCATGTCGGCCCCGTCGCGGACGAGCGTCTTCGACATCCGCTCCAGCACGTGGTTCGGCACCGGAGCCCCCGCCGAGAGAATCCGCTTCAGCGTCGGGAACGTCGTGCCGTGCTCGTCGCAGTACCGCCCGATGCGGTTCCACATCGCCGGCGACCCGAACGCCTGCGTCACGCTCCAGTCCTCGACGTGCTGGATGATCCTCGTCGGATCGACGTCTGCCGGTTTCGTGGGGTTCATGTCCGGCACGACCGTCGTCACGCCCATCGCCGCGTTGAACAGCCCGAACAACGGGAAGCCGGGCAGATCGACCTCGCCCCGTTCGATGTCGAACCGGTCGCGGAGCAGTTCGACTTGGGCATCGAACATGCCGTGCTCGTACAAGACCCCTTTCGGCGGGCCGGTACTCCCACTCGTGAAGATGACGGCCGCCGGGTCACTCGACCGTGTCTGCGGAAGCTCGAACGCGTCACCATCCTCGGCGACCAACCTGTCGTAAGTCGTCCCACCCCAGAACCACTTACGGCCGACCGTCACGTTGAACGTCGCGTTCGGGAACGACCGCTTCTTCAGCAGCCGGACGACCTGGACGACCGGGATCGCGACGAAGCCCTGCGGATCGACCCGGGCCAGGCAGTCGAAGACGTTCCGGCGGCCCATGCCGGGGTCGATCAGCACGACGACCGCGGCCGCCTTGTAGAGCGCGAAGACGAGCGTGACGAACTCGATGCCGGGGCGGACCATCAGCACCAGCCGCGTGCCGGGGGTGACGCCCATCGCGATCAGGCCGCGGGCGATGCGGTCGCTGTTCTGGTCCAACTCGGCGAACGTCACGCTGCGGTACCGGTAGCGACCGTTCCCGTCTCGGCCGTTCGGGGCGACCACGGCGACCTGCTCGGGGTGCAGCCGGGCGGACTCGCGGAGCCGGTCGGCGATGTTCAGCGGCGAGACGTTCATGGGGAACCACCGAATACCCAGCGCGGGCGTGGCCCGCAACTTAGCGAAGAGGTGGACCACGAATCACGCGAATCGGCACGAATAACGGGAGTCAGGGGTCAGGGGTCGAGAGTCGATCTCGTGTTTGCGTCCATGGGCGAACGACCCCGACGGGGTCGCAGAACGAAGCCCGGGGTCGCGACCAACGGAAGTGCACCCCGGGTTGGGGAGCGTCCGAAACCAAGTATCCAGAGCGGGTTCCACAACGTCGCGATCGGAATCGGCGCGCGGCGCGTGAGTTTGCAACGTTCGTAGCACGATACGCCCGAGGGGCAGAAGCGAGTGAAGCGACTTCTTCGTGTCCCTTTGCGTCTTCACGCCTTTGCGTCGAGAATGCAGCGATGACCACTCCGGAGACCGACGACAAGAGCCACGCCGACGTCGGCCTCGTCTGCGCCCTGCCAATCGAGTGCGGGGCGCTGCTCGAGCGCTGCGAACGGGTCCGCAAGTACACGGCCGACGGCTTCAAGTTCCGCGGCGGCGTCTACGACGGCGTCCGGCTCGCCGTCGTGCAGTCGGGTGTCGGCTTCGCCCGGGCCCGTCGGGCCACGCAGTCGCTGCTGACCGCCCACACGCCCGACTGGGTCATCTCGATCGGCTTCTCCGGCGGGCTGCTGCCCGAGACGAAGGTCGGCCACATCGCGGTCGCCAACGGCATCTGCGACACCCACGGCAACGAACTGTCCGTCGACTGCTCGATCCCGGAGAATCGCGACCGCGGGCTGTTTGTCGGGAAGCACCTCAACACCGACGCCCTCGTGCGGACGGTCGAGGAGAAGCAGGCCCTCGCCGAACGGTACGGGGCGATCGCCGTCGACATGGAGAGCCTCGCCGTCGCCCAGGTGTGCCGCGACGAGAAGCGGCCGTTCCTCTCCGTTCGCGTCGTCAGCGACGACCTCCGGGCCGACTTGCCGCCGGAGATTCACAGCCTGCTCGCCTCCACGGGGACGGAGCGGTGGGGGGCCGCCATCGGGGCGATCGTGCAGCGGCCGGGCAGCGTGAAGGACATGTGGCAGCTTCGCGAGTCGGCCGTCACCTGTGCCGGCCGACTGGCCACGTTCCTCGACGGCGTGATCCGGCAGCTGCACGCGGCCGGCGGGTGATTTTCAACGGGCCGGGAGCTGGGCCATGCGTCGAAACGCGGCCAACTGGACCTCCGGGTCACCGACGTTCGCCGCCCGCTGGTAGTACCGTCGCGCGACCGAGACCCGTCCGCTCGCCAGTGCCAGGTCGCCCTTCTGGAACTCGGCAACAGCTCGAGCCCGCTTCTGCGGATCGATCTGCGGCGCTCGTGACTTCTCGTCACCCGACGGCTGAGGCAGGCGGATCAGTCGTCCGTTCTGGACCACGGTCCCGCCACGGATGACGCGCTTTCGTTGCGGCGGCGCTGCTGGAATCACGGCCGGTGCGGCTCCGGGGCCGAACGCGGCGTTCGGAATGACGCTCGTCACGAACGGTCGCTGGAGCCCTCCCTGCACGACGAGTGGCCGACCGCTGAACGACGTCCCGACGACGCCCGTCGACCCGAACGAACGTCGCGACCCCTGGGCGGCGGTCAGGCCGACGTTCGCCCGTATGTTGCTGCCGCCCACGCCGAAGCCGAACGACACGCCCGTGTTCTCGAAGAAGCTGTTGCGTGTGCTGATAGCCCGGTTCGTCAGCGTGACCGCCTGGGCGGAGGCCAGCGTGGGAAGGGCCAGCAGGGCCGCGAGACAGAGCAGGCGAGTCATCGGCTTCTCCAGCGGAACGATCGTCGGTCAACGGCCCGCCTGCAGGCTATCCACGGCGAACCACGCGGGCAACGGCGAAATCCCGTGGGCCGTTGTTCGTGCTCGAACGGACCCGGTATTCTCGGACAGAGTCGAACACCCCGGAGTCCCCATGCCTGCCCACCTGCTGCTGCTCGCTTCACTCCTTCCCGCCGCCGCGCTCGGCCAGGACGCTCCCGCCGTCGACGCGGACTTCGCGAACGAAGTCTTCGTCTCTCGCCGCGGGGGGTACGACACCTACCGCATCCCGGCCGTCGTCACGTCGGCGAAGGGAACGCTGCTCGCCTTCGCCGAGGGCCGCGTGAACGGACGGGGCGACTCCGGGGACATCGACCTCGTCCTCCGCCGCAGCGAGGACGGCGGCAAGACCTGGGGGCCGATGCAGGTCGTCTGGAAAGACGAGAACCACACCTGCGGGAACCCGGCCCCCGTCGTCGACCGCTCGACCGGTCGCATCTGGTTGCCGATGACGTGGAACCGGGGGGACGACCACGAACGGGAGATCACGGCCGGCACCGGAAAGGACACGCGACGCGTGTTCGTCACCCACTCGGACGACGACGGCCAGACTTGGGCCGAGCCGCGGGAGATCACGAAGACGACGAAGAACCCGAAGTGGACCTGGTACGCCACCGGGCCGGGGAACTCCATCCAGCTTCGCCACGGCGAGCACGCCGGGCGGCTGGTCGTGCCGTGCGACCACAAGGTCACCGTGGCCGGCCGCACGCGGTACCACTCGCACTGCATCTACAGCGACGACCACGGCAAGACGTGGCAGCTGGGCGAGCCGACCGACGAGCGGACGAACGAGTGTGCCGTCGTCGAACTCCCGGACGGCCGCCTGTTGCTCAACACCCGCAGCTACGCCGGCCGCAACCGCCGCGGCATCACGATCTCCGAGGACGGCGGGCACTCGTGGTCGCCCGTCACGTTCGACGAGACGCTGATCGAACCGGTCTGCCAGGCGAGCCTGATTCGCTACGACATCGACGGCGAGACGCTGCTCCTCTTCTCCAACCCGGCCAGCAAGAAGCGGGAGCGGATGACGGTCCGCGTGAGCCGCGACCACGGCAAGACGTGGCCCGTCGAACGCCTCGTCCACGCCGGCTCGGCCGCGTACTCCAACCTCGTCCCCCGCCCGGACGGCAAAGTCGGCCTGCTCTACGAACGCGACGGCTACGGCAAGATCACGTACACGCAGTTCGACCTGCCGGAGTAGCCGGAGCCTCATGAGCTACGTCATGGTGGACGTCGAAGCCGACGGGCCGATTCCAGGGGACTACTCGATGGTCTGTCTCGGGGCGGTCGTCGTGGAGCCGTCGTTGGAGCGGACCTTCTACGGACGGCTGAAACCGGTCTCCGAGGAGTGGGTGCCGGAAGCGCTCGCCGTCAGCGGCTTCTCACGGGCGGAGACGCTCGACTTCGACGACCCGGCCGAGGTGATGACGGCGTTCGCCGGTTGGCTCCGCGAGAACTCCAAGGGGAAGCCGATGTTCGTCTCCGACAACAACGGCTTCGACTGGCAGTTCGTGAACTGGTACTTTCACCACTTCACCGGCAAGAACCCGTTTGGCTTCAGCTCCACCAACCTCGGCTCGCTGTACAAGGGGCTCGTGAAGGACCCGTTCGCCAGCTTCAAGCACCTGCGGAAGACGAGTCACACCCACCACCCCGTCGACGACGCCAAGGGCAACGCCGAGGCGATGCTCGCGATGCGGGAAATGGGCTTGAAAGCGAGGTTTCGATGACCGCCGAAGTCGCCACGAGTCTCGTCGAGACCCTGAGTGAGATCGTCGGTGCGGACGCCGTTCTGCACGACCCGGCCGAGTTGATGGTCTACGAGTGCGACGGGTACATCGTCGAGAAGAAGACCCCGGACGTCGTCGTCTTCCCGCAGACGACGGAGCAGGTCGTCGGAGTCGTCCGGGCGTGCAACGCGGCCGGGGTGCCGTTCGTGCCGCGAGGGGCGGGCACGTCGCTCTCCGGGGGGACGGTGCCGGTCGGTGGCGGGGTGATGATCGTGCTGACCCGCATGCGGGAGATTCACGAGGTCAACGTGCGGGACCGGTACGCCGTCGTCGGGCCGGGACTCGTGAACGTGAAGCTGACGCAGCGACTGAAGGGGACCGGCTACCACTACGCTCCCGACCCCAGCAGCCAGGGGGCCTGCACCGTCGGCGGGAACGTCGCCACCAACTCCGGCGGGCCGCACACCCTGAAGTACGGCGTCACCGTCAACCACGTGCTGGGCGTCGAGGTCGTGATGCCGGACGGCGAAGTCGTCCGCACCGGCGGCCCCTGCGAGGACGGCCCCGGCTACGGCCTGACCGGCCTCTTCGTCGGCATGGAGGGGACGTTCGGCGTGGTCACCAAGGTCTGGGTCCGTCTCACGCGAGACCCCGTTGCGTACCGCACCATGATGGCCGTGTTCGACACCGTCCGCGACGCCACCGAGGCGATCTCCTCGATCATCGGAGCGGGGATCGTCCCGGCGGCACTCGAGATGATGGACCAAGGGATCATCGAGGCACTCGAAGCGGCCTTCTCGTACGGCTTCCCCCTCGACGCCGGCGGCGTGCTGCTGATCGAGGTCGACGGACTCGAAGTCGGAGTCGAGGAGGAAGCACGACGGATCGAGGCCCTCTGCCGGGATCACCGGCCCCGCGACGTGCAACGGGCCACCACCGACGAGGAACGACGACTCCTCTGGAAGTGCCGCAAGCAGGCGTTCGCCGCGATCGGACGGCTCAGCCCCAGCTTCTGCACGCAGGACGGCGTCGTGCCGCGGACGAAGCTGCCGGAGATCCTCGAGTTCGTCCAGGTGACCGGCGAGAAGCACGGGCTCCGGATCGTGAACGTCTTCCACGCCGGCGACGGCAACATCCACCCGATCCTGCTGTTCGACGAACGCGACGAAGAGCAGACGAAGCGGGTCATCGAGGCGGGCGACGAGATCCTCTCGAAGTGCATCGAACTGGGCGGCAGCGTCACTGGCGAGCACGGCATCGGCGTCGAGAAGATCAGCTTCATGGACCGTCTCTTCACACCGACCGACGTCGAAGTGATGGGGGATGTCCGCTCCACCTTCAACCCGGACGGCAACTGTTCCCCGAACAAGATTCTCCCGACCGCCGGACCGGGCGGCCTCGAGCCCGTCGAACGCGACAAACCGGGCCGCCGGGCCGCGATGTGAAGAGTCCCATGGCGTGGATCGCGGGCGAACTCGAATCGTGGCCGTCGAAGGACGAGATGACGCAGCTGCTGTCCGCTGCCGGTCTCCGCGTCACAGCCGGCCAGTACGCGATCCGAGTGTGTGATCACTCCGAAGTCGTGTTTCGGGAGTACGGCGGTGACCTCGGTCAACCGGTCATCAGTGCCGACGCCGACAGTGTCGAAGAATTGCTGTCGCGTGCCGAACCGGTCTCTCGCGCTCTCGCCGCGGCCGGGCTCCGGCACAGATTCGAGTTTTACGACGACTCCAGTGGCAGAATTCGCGGCTACTTGCACCACGACTGGCCAAACGAATCGACGGCAGACATGTGAAAAACCGCGGATAGCGCTGATATCGCAGATTGATCTCCATCCATCCGCGATACCTGCGTTATCCGCGGTTCAATCCCGCCGCGTTCGACGAACGATCTCGTTCCACGCGACCAAGGCGTCCTTGACGGCTCGGACGTCGTGCACGCGGAGCAGGTCGGCGTGTTGGGCGGCGAGGGCGATCGAGACGCCGACCGTGCCGGCCGTTCGTTCCTCGACCGGGCGGCCCAGCACCTTCGAGAGGAACCGCTTTCGCGAGTGCCCGACGAGGATCGGCCGGCCGAGGTCTCGGAACCGCTCGACGGCCGCGAGCAGTTCGAGGTTGTGCTCGGCCGTCTTGCCGAAGCCGATGCCGGGGTCGAGGCAGATGCGGTCCTCCACGATGCCGGCCGCCTTCAGCGACTCGAGCCGCGCGGCCAGGTAGTCGCGAATCTCGCTCACGCAGTCGTCGTACGTCGGCTCCGACTGCATCGTCTGCGGAGTGCCCTGCATGTGCATCGCAACGACGGCGACGTCCGCCGCGGCACAGACGCGCGGCATCTCGGGATCGCCCGTCAGCCCGGTGACGTCGTTGACGATCGCGGCCCCCACCTCGACGCACGCCCGCGCGACCGCGGCCTTGCTGGTGTCGATCGAGACCGGGACGCTCGTCTCCCGAGCGAGGCGTTCGACGACCGGGACGACCCGCCGAAGCTCCTCCTCGGCGGTGACCGGCTCCGAGCCGGGCCGCGTCGACTCGCCGCCGACGTCGATCACGTCGGCCCCCTCCTCGACGAGCTGCAGCGCGTGTTCGACCGCCGCGGTCGGGTCGAGGTACTCGCCGCCGTCCGAGAAGCTGTCGGGCGTGACGTTCACGATGCCCATCAACAGCGGCAGTCTCCCGGTCTCGACGACCTCGTCGCCCACTCTCCAAACTCGCGTCACTCCCGACATTCCCCCCTCCACGACTCTGGTTGACGCCCCTCGCGAGTCGCCATCATACTCCGGCCCGACCGAATTCCTCACGGCTTGGACGACTCGAACGGCGACACATGACGCGCGTGGCACTCATCACGGGGATCGGCGGGCAGGACGGCACCTACCTCACCGAGTTGCTGCTCGAGAAGGGGTACGAGGTGCACGGCCTCGTCGCCCCGGGCAGCAAGCGGTTCGAGACGCCGCGAGCGACGGTTCACGTGTGCGACCTGGCCGAGGGGTCGAATCTGCCGGATCTGTTCCACGCGGTCCGGCCGGACGAGGTGTACCATCTGGCGGCTCAGAGCCACGTGCGGCTGTCGTTCGACCTGCCGCTGCACACGGCGAACGTGACCGGTCTGGGCACGCTGCGGATGCTGGAGGCCGTCCGTTCGCACCGCGACCGGACGGGGCAGCCGACGCGGTTCTACCAGGCTTCTTCGAGCGAGATGTTCGGGCGGGCCGAGGTGTCTCCGCAGAGCGAGGAGACGCCCTTCCACCCGCGGAGTCCTTACGCCTGCGCGAAGGTGTTCGCCTTCTGGCAAACCGTGAACTACCGCGAGGCGTACGACCTGTTCTGCGCGAACGGCATCCTCTTCAACCACGAGTCGCCGCGACGGGGAGAGGACTTCGTCACCCGGAAGATCACGCTGGCCGCGGCCCGTATCAAGCTGGGGCTGCAGGAGAAGCTGACCCTCGGGAACCTGCAGGCGCGACGGGACTGGGGGTTCGCCGGCGACTACGTGCGGGCGATGTGGGCGATGCTTCAGGCAGACGAGCCGGACGACTTCGTGGTGGCCACGGGGCAGAACCACTCCGTCGAGGACTTCCTGAACGCCGCCTTCGCGGCCGTCGATCTCGACTGGCACGACCACGTGGAGACGGACCCGCGGTTCCTGCGGCCGAGCGAGGTGGACGACCTGCGGGGCGATGCCTCGAAGGCCCGTCGCGTGTTGGGCTGGGAGCCGACCGTGGACTTCGAGGGGCTCGCCCGGATGATGGTCGAGCACGACCTCGAGTTCGTCCGGCGGTCGAAGTGAGCGGCGCTCACTCCTCCTCGTCACCCGCCTCCTCGGTGGCCTCGGCCGTCTCCTCGGCCGCGGGAGCGGGCTCGGAGACCGGCTTCTCCTCCTCGGGCTGCTCGACGACCTCGAGGCCGGGGACGTTGATCGCCTTCACCAGCACGACGGTGTGCTTCTGGCGGTGGCCGGTGTGACGACGCGAGTTCTTCCGGCGGCGGATCTTCTGGACCTCGAGCTTCGGGCCCTTCTCCTCGGGAGCGACGACCTCCGCCTCGACGGTCGCCCCGTCGACGAGGGGCTTTCCGACGACCGAGGCCGCTCCGCCGTTGGCGAGCAGGACGCGGTCGAAGGTCAACGTCGAACCCTCCTCGGCGTCCGCACGAAGATCGACGCGGAACCGGAGACCGTTCTCGACGCGGTACTGGCGACCGCCGTCCTCGATGATGGCGAACATAGTCGTGATCCGAACGCTGTGCTGCTGTCTGGGCGAAAACGCGAATTCGGCAGTGTAGGGAGATTCCGTGCCCAGTTCCACTCGACCGGGCTCGAAATCCGACCACGGGCCGAGGGTCAGCGGCTGCGGGTCCGTTCGACCGGCAGGGCCAACACGTCGGCCCCGTTGTCGCTCCGGCCGCGGATCTTCAGGTGCTCCGGCCCCACGTCGTTCCGGGACTGAATCGTCACGATGACGTCCCGCTCCTCCTCGAGCCGCGTGATCTCACGACGCTTGCGGTTGTTGAGGTACTCGGCCACGCGCTCGTGCACCTCGAGTTCCAACCGGTCGACCTCGGCGTGGTTGGCCCCGGACATCAGCAGCCGCATCACCTCGATGGCGAGGCTCTCGGCCGACTTCACCTGCCCGGTCCCCTTGCAGGTCGGGCACTCCTCGAACGTGCTCCGACGTAGCGACGGACGAATCCGCTGCCGCGTCATCTCGATCAGGCCGAACGGACTGATGCGGAGGACCTTCGTCCGCGCCCGGTCCCGTTCGACGAGTTCCCGCATCCGCCGCTCGACCCCGCGGCGGTGCTTCTCGTCCCGCATGTCGATGAAGTCGTTGACGATCACGCCGCCGAGGTCGCGGAGCCGGAGTTGGCGGCAGATCTCGTCGGCGGCCCGCAGGTTCACCTGGTAGGCCGTCTCCTCGGCGTCGTCCTCCACGCGGAAGCTGCCGGAGTTCACGTCGATCGCGACGAGCGCCTCGGTCTGGTCGATGACGATCGACCCGCCGCCGGGGAGCGGGAGTTGCCGCTGGTGGATCTTGTCGATCTCCTTCTCGATGCCGTACTTCGAGAAGAGCGGCTCGGCCCCCTCGTACATCTTCACGCGCTCGACCTGCCGCGGGAGGACGATCTTCATGAACTCCCGCGTCTTCTCGTACGCCTCCTGGTGGTCGACCCAGATCGTGTCGATCTCGCTGGTGTAGATGTCGCGGATCGTCCGGATGATCTGGTCGGACTCCTCGTAGATTCCCTCCACGCTCGTCGAGCTCTCGACGCGTCGGGCGATCGTCCGCCAGAGCCGGACGAGGTAGTTGAGGTCCTTCTGCAGGTCTCGCTTGCTGCGGTCGATGCCGGCGGTGCGGACGATGAAGCCGAGCCCCTCGGGCGGGTCGAGTTCACGCATCGCCCGGCGGAGCCGCTTGCGGGCGTCCTCGTCCTCGATCTTCCGGCTCACGCCGACCCGCTGCAGGCCCGGCATCAGCACGAGGTACCGGCCGGGAATGCTGATGTAGGTCGAGAGCGTCGGGCCCTTGGTGCCGATGCCCTCCTTGATGACCTGCACCAGCACCTCGCTGCCGCGGCGGAAGATCTCCTGGATGGGCGGCTTGTTCCGGGCGCTCCGTTCGTTCTCGCGCTTCCGGCGACCGCGGCGGCGACCGTTCGACTCCTCGTCGTCCTCGTCCTCCTCGTCCGCGTCCTCCGGCACGAGGTGCTTGAAGTACTCGTGATCGACGTCCGAGACGTGCAGGAAGCCGTTCCGTCCCACGCCGAAGTCGACGAAGGCGGCCTGGATGCTGGGCTCCAGGTTGACGATCTTGCCCTTGTAGATGTTGCCGACGAGGTTCTCGTGGCTGGACCGCTCCACGTAGAGTTCCTCGAGCCGCCCGTCCTCCACGATCGCGATGCGGCTCTCCTCCGGCTGGAGGACGTTGATCAGCATTTCCTTCTTCACGAGGCACCCCTTCGTCGTCTGGGACGAACGGTGGGCACTCGCAGGCCGGTTTCGAGACGAGTCGTCGAGAGGATGCGGGACGGCTAGGTCCGGGGGAACGCCCCGGGCGACGTGGGCCGCTCGCCGGTCCACGCGAGGGTGGGCCGGGCTTCTCGGTTGTTGGTGCAGCAAACTGACATGAAGGTCACCAACGGCGTCGGTTGCCGGAGGCGTCCGTTCGCCCCGACTTCGCCCCGGTCTCCGGGGAAAGCGAGGAAGAACGACGGTCTGCCGGCGTCGCCGTCGGTCGGACGGCGACTCCACGACTCCTCGAAACTGGTTGCGTGAGCTGGATCCGTTCGTGTTCGTTGTTCGACACACGGCTTCGGCCGTGCGTGCTGTACTCGGTGGTCGTATCGTTCAGGTCCGGCCGGTCGTTCAGACGACGAGGTCAGGACAAGTCTTCTTGAGTTCTCCGCGAAGAAAGCTCTCCACGTCGCGGGCGACGTCCAGCGAGAGAGCGTGCCGGGCGATCGCCTCGGCGTCCGGTATCGTGACGTTCTTCAGCACTTCCTTCAACTCGGGCACCATTTGCGGGGCGACGCTGAGTTGCCGGAGGCCGAGCCCGACGAGCAGCGGGACGAACTTCGGGTCGGAGCTCATCTGCCCGCAGACGGTCACCGGCAGTTGGCGCGGGCCGGCGGCGTCCACGACGTTTCGGATCAGCCGCAGGATCGACGGGTCGGCCGAGCTGTACAGGGCCGCCACCTCCTGGTCGGCCCGATCCGCCGCCAGCGTGTACTGGATCAGGTCGTTCGTGCCGATCGAGAAGAAGTCGACCTCCTCGGCGAATTCCTTCGCCATCAACGCCGCGGAGGGGACCTCGACCATGATGCCGACCGGTACGTCGGCCGCGAACTCGACGTTGCCCTCGGCGAGGTCCTCCACGACCTCGGAGAGGATCATCCGGGCCTGGCGGAGCTCCAGCAGCGTCGAGACCAGCGGGAACATGATGCGGACGTCGCCGAACACGCCTGCCCGCAGGATGGCACGCAGCTGAGTGCGGAACAGGGCGAGGTTTCGCAGGCTGAGCCGGATGCTCCGCAGTCCGAGCGCCGGGTTGGTCCCCTCGGCGGTCCGCGTGCGGAACGAGGCCGGCATCTTGTCGGCGCCGAGATCCAGCGTGCGGATCACGACCGGCGAGTCGGGGAAGGCCGAGATCACCCGGCGGTAGGCCTGGAAGTGGTCCTCTTCCGACGGCTCGGACTCCTTCTCGAGGTACAGGAACTCGGTCCGATACAGGCCGATGCCGTCCGCACCGCGCTGTCGGCAGACGTCGACCTCCTCGGGGAACTCGATGTTGCCGAACAGGCGGATCCGTTCGCCGTCGGCCGTTCGACACTCGACGTCCGGCTGCGACCGCAGCCGTTCGACGTAGACGCGAATCCGTTCCTCGCTGACGCGGTACCGCTCGATGGCCGCCTCGTCGGGATCGACCATCACCTCGCCGTGCGTTCCGTCGACGACGACGGTCTCGCCGCCGTCGATGTCGCCGAGGAAGCTGCCGATGCCGACGACGGCGGGGATCTCGAGCGCGCCGGCGAGGATCGCCGTGTGGCTCGTCCGGCCGCCGACCTCCGTCGCGAACCCGCGGACGAGGTTTCGGTCGAGCTTCGAGGTCTCGCTCGGCGTGAGGTTGTGGGCGAGGACGATGACCGGCTCGGTTAGGTGGGACAGCTCCTCGCGCGGCTCGCCGAGGAGCTCCGTCAGCAGTCGCCGCTCGAGGTCGAACAGGTCCGCGGCGCGCTCGGCGAGGTACGGGTTGCCGAGGTTCTCGAACACGCGGGCGTACTGGCGGAGCACGCGGCTGGAGGCGAACTCGGGCGAGAAGCACTTCTCGCGGACGAGCCCCTCGATCTCGCCCAGCAGCTTCTTGTCCCGCAACAGCTGCAGGTGGGCGCCGAAGATCGCGCCGTACTGCTTGCCGAGCTGCTCGGTGGCGAGCTGCTGGTTCTGCTCGATCTCGACACAGACGGTTTCGAGCGCGGTCCGGAAGCGCGCAATCTCCGTCTCGACCGCGTCCACGCTGACGAAGCGTTGCGGGATTCGGAAGTTCTTGTTGCCGAGGACCAACGCGGGGCCGATCGCGACCCCGGGGGACACGGCGATACCGCGCCGGACTGTCATGTTGTCGGGACTGCCATCCGGTCCTTTCAGGACGGCCCGGTGGCCCGTTCGGGGGTTTCGCCGACCTCGAAGTCCGACTCGAACATGGCGACGAGTCGGTCGACCGCCTCG
The DNA here is from genome assembly GCA_028284885.1 of Planctomycetaceae bacterium. Lineage (GTDB taxonomy): Bacteria > Planctomycetota > Planctomycetia > Planctomycetales > Planctomycetaceae > JANQQW01. Next base: position 2,122 of record JANQQW010000391.1, on the reverse strand, counting down.
TCGGCCCCCTCACCGGTGGCGAGCAGTTCGAGCGTCGTGCCCTGCCCGGCGTTGAGGGTGATCAGCTCGAGAACGGTCTTCGCGTCGACGTCGATCGACTCCTTGCGAATCCGAATCTCGCACTCGTACTCCCCGGCGACGCGGGCGATCTGCGAACACGGAACGAGGTGCAATCCGTTCTCGTTGCTCACGACGACCGTCCGCTGGCTCGTGGGGTTCGACATGGGAGATGGCGTTCCGCGGGGAGTGTCGGGCTGACCGGATCAGCCGAGTTCGTCGTTGTCCGCCTCCTCGAGGAGATCCCAGATCTCCGCCTGCGTCGAGGCCTGCCGCAGGAAGTTGCAGAAGTTCTGGTTGCGGAGGTGCCGCGAGATGTTCTCGAGCCCGCGGAGGTGGTCGCCGGGGCGGTCCGGGGGCGAGACGAGGAGGAAGAGGATGTAGACGGGTTCGCCGTCGAGGCTGGCGAAGTCGACGCCGTCCTTCGCGAGGGCGACCGTCGCGACGAGCCGGTCGACGGTGGGGTGCTTGGTGTGGGGGACGGCGACGCCGTTGCCGATGCCGGTGGAACCGAGTTCCTCGCGCTTGAGGATGTGGGCGACGATCGACTCCTCGTCGTCCTCGGAGATCGTGCCGGCGTTTCGCAGGCTGGCCGTCATCGCCTTGATGGCGTCGTCCTTGGTGGCCACGTCGAGGTCGGTGACGATGGCCTCTTTGATCACGAAGTCGGTCAGTTTCATCGACGTCTCCAGCCCGCGCTCGTACCGGCGCGAAACTCTGTTCCGTGTGACTCGTTCTCGGTGTGAACTCGGCCCCCGCACGAACGGAGACCGGGACGACAACCCCTGAGCTCCGGCAGCCTAGTCTTGCTCGGCCGCCTCCGCTGCCGATCCGTCGCCGGCCAACTCGTTCATCGGAACGTCCCGGCGATGGTCCTGCAGTTTCTCCTTGTACTTGCGAATCTGCTGCTCCATCTTGTGCAGCGCCTGGTCGAACGCCGGCACCAGACCGTCCGCCTCGTGGTGCGAGACGAAGTTGTGCTTGTGCTCGGCGTCGACGAGGATCTCCACGCGGCACTGCTTCTCGATGTCCGCCGTCACGTCGATCTGGGTGACGCGCTCGAAGAAGGTGAGCAGCTTCTCCGCTTTGCGGGTGATGTACGCCTGCGATTCCGCGTCGGCCGAACCGTGTCGGCAGGTGAACGTCACTTGCACCGCACTACGCTCCTCAACTGTCCGAGAGCACGTCGGGCCGATGGGGCCGTGGACGCGAGATGGGCTTGGCGAAGACGCGGATTGTAGTGCCGTCCGCAGGTGTTCGCCAGTCTTCACCTCACGGCGTTCACTGGTCGTTCGACGCGTCCCCGGGTTCGGGCGGCAGCCACGCTGCCGGCGTCAGAGACCGTCGAAGTCGGGCCCGACCTCCGGCTCGGGCACGGCCCCCGCACCGGCCTCCGTCGGCGGGACGGGAATCCTCCGCGGGCTGCCGAAAGCGCGGAGCAACGAGTCCCACCGACCGCGAGGCGAACGTTGCTCCGACGGGCCCGCCTCTTCGCCTCGGTCCGAATCGACGTCGGCGTCGTCCGAGTCGTCCGACGTGGCCAACTGCCGAGCCCCCGCGGGACGGACGCCGTCGGGCTCTCGAGGTGGGCTCTCCCTCTCGTTCGGGGAGGAGGAGACGACGCGGGCACCCGGAGGTGGCTCGGAGTCCGCAGTCCAACGTCGCGCGTAACGGCACCCGCAGGACACCATCAGAAGAGCACAGACAGTCAGGCGCAACATCGAGGGCGGTCGGTCGAAGTCAGGTGTTCGGCGAGCAGCGTTGACGGACTCGCCCTACTCGAATCCCGGCACGTCGTCGTCGATCTCCTCGACCGGCGGCTCGTACTGCTCGGGCACGCGGTCCAAGGACAGGGCGGAACGAAGCTGGTCCGTCGCCTTTCGGCCCGTGTCGAAGCATCCGGTCGCCGAACAGACGACCGCGAGCATCGTTCCGAGAACGAGGCAGGGGATCGACGACGCTCTTCTTCGGCAATCGGACATCACCGGCACCTCTCCGAACGGCGGAATCGCGGTTGGCGGGGCGGCGTGGTAGCAGGAATCGCGAATCGGGTGAAGGGGTGTTG
>JANQQW010000378.1 GCA_028284885.1 Planctomycetaceae bacterium | reverse complement strand
GTTCACCTTCGTGTGAGCCGCCAGCCCGCGGCTACTCGTCCTTCCCCGCCTCCAGCACGCTCAGGAAGGCCTTCTGCGGGATTTCGACCTGGCCGAACTGCTTCATTCGCTTCTTGCCCTCCTTCTGCTTCTCCCACAGCTTGCGTTTGCGGGTGATGTCGCCGCCGTAGCACTTGGCGGTGACGTTCTTCTTGAGGGCGGAGATGGTCTCGCGGGCAATGATCTTGCCGCCGATGGCGGCCTGCAGGGCGATCTCGAACTGGTGCTTGTTGATCTCCGTCTTGAGCCGCTTGCAGAGCGCTCGGCCGCGTTTCTCGGCGACGCTGCGGTGGACGATCGTGGAGAGGGCGTCGACCCGTTCGCCCTTCACGAGGATGTCCATCTTGACGAGCTCGGCCTGCTCGAAGCCGATCACCTCGTAGTCCATGGTGCCGTAGCCCTTGGTGGCGGACTTCAGCTTGTCGTGCATGTCGTACACGAGCTCGGCGAGCGGCAGTTCGTAGACGATCTGCGCCCGCTGCGGGCCGAGGTACTCGGTGCTCTTGTACGTGCCGCGGCGGTCCTGGCAGAGCTGCATGATGGGCCCGATGTACTCGCCGGGGACGATGAACGTCACGCGGGAGATCGGCTCGCGGAACTCCTGGATGACGCCCGCATCCGGCACCTCCTGCGGGTTGTCGATCTTGAGGACCTCGCCGTTCCGCTTGAGGATTTCGTAGGTGACGTTCGGCGCGGTCTGGATCAGGTCGATGTCCTGTTCCTTCTCCAGCCGCTGCTGGATGATCTCCATGTGCAGCATGCCGAGGAAACCGCAGCGGAAGCCGAAGCCGAGGGCGTCGGACGTCTCCGGGGCGAAGCTGAAGCTGGCGTCGTTGAGGCCGAGCTTGGAGAGTTCGTCGCGGAGCTTCTCGAAGTCGGTCGCGTCGATGGGGTACATCCCGCAGAAGACCATCTGCTTCGGCTCCATGTAGCCTGGCAGTGCCTTCTCGGCCGGCTTGCCCGCCGTGGTGATCGTGTCGCCGACGTGGACCTGCTGGAGGTCCTTGATGCCGCAGAGGATGAATCCGACCTGCCCGGGGCCGAGGCTGTCGCACTTCACCTCGTGCGGGCGGAACTGGCCCATCTCGACGATGTCGTGCGAGGTGCCGGCCCGCATGAACTTCAGCTTGTCGCCGCGACGGAGCGTGCCGTCGGTCACGCGGACGTACGTCATGACGCCGCGGAACGGGTCGTACTTCGAGTCGAAGACGAGCGCGCGGAGCGGGGTGTCCGGCTTGCCGGACGGGGGCGGGATCCGTTCGACGACTGCCTCGAAGACGCTCTCGATGTTGAGGCCCTTCTTCGCCGAGATCTGCAGCGCCCCCTCGGGGTCGAGGCCGAGGATCGTCTCGACCTCGTCCAGCACCTCGTCGATTCGCGTGACCGGGAGGTCGATCTTGTTGACGACCGGGATCAGTTCGAGGTCCGCCTCGACCGCCGCGTACGCGTTCGCGACCGTCTGGGCCTGCACGCCCTGGAAGGCGTCGACGAGCAGCAGGGCCCCCTCGCACGCGGCCAGGCTGCGGCTCACCTCGTAGTGGAAGTCGACGTGGCCCGGCGTGTCGATCAGGTTGATCTCGTACTTCTGCCCGCCGTGCTCGTAGGTCAGGGCGACCGTGCGGGCCTTCACGGTGATGCCCCGCTCCCGCTCGACGTCGAGGTCGTCGAGCAACTGCTCCTTGAACTCGCGTTCCGTGATCGCCCCGGACTTGAGCAACAGCTGGTCGGCCAGCGTGCTCTTCCCGTGGTCGATGTGGGCCACGATGCTGAAGTTGCGGACGTACTGGGGGTCTTGGGGCATGGTGTCGGGGCGTGGGGGCACGCCGGAGTGGGGACGCCGTGTCTCACGGAGGCGCGGAGCCTCCACGCGATCGACGTGGAAGCCTTCGCCGTTTCGCCCGAGGCGGTCCGGGACGGGCGGCAAGCGGTCGAGAGATTGTAGGTGCCCCCCCGGAAAGCGAAAAGGTTGGTCAGCGGATCACCCGACAATCACTCGACTTCGAGAACGTCGAGCGTGTCGTCCGCGAGATCGAGCGTCGCCACCGTGTAGGTTCTCGCCCGGTGCAGAGCGCCCGGGTTGATCCAGCGGACGCCTTCCCGCTCCCGGTCGTGGACGACGTGCGAGTGGCCGGTCAGCAGGAAGTCCGGTTCCGCGTCGAGCACCCGCCGCACGTCCAACCGCGTGTGCCCGTGCGTGACGGCCAGTCGTCGGCCGGCGACCTCGACCACGCCGCCCCACTCCAGGCAGTTCGCCCCGCACTCGGCGGCCGCTGCGAGCAGCAGCGACTCGTTTCCGACGTCGTTGTTGCCGAACACGAAGTGCAGCGGCAGCACCGAACAGGCATCGACGATCTCCGGACCGCACAGGTCGCCGGCGTGAACCAGGACCTCGGCCCCCGCCTCGACCAACCTGTCGACGGCCGCGCGGACGCGGTCGATCTTGTCGTGGCTGTCCGAGAGGAGTCCGACGATCACGTTCTCACCTTCGGTAGAAGTCGACCCACTGCAGCGACAAGGACTCCCTCTCGGAGCGGGGGATCAACTCGGCCGGAATCTGGACCTCGATGCCGCCCTTCTTGCGGACCATCGGAATCACGACCTTGCCGGCTGGGGCCCCGGGCTTGGCGGTCGTGTCCTTCAGAACGACCGGCCCGTCCGACTTGTCCTGCCCCCCGTTCAGGAACGTCGCGGCCGACCGGCTCCCGGCCCCGATCCGGAGTCCCTCGAGTGCCGGGAACTCCTCGAAACGGAGAATGACGCGCTTCGGCCACTTGCCGGTCGTCGAACGGATCGCCGCGTGGTCGATCCCGAAGCGTCGCCGGACGACGACGACGACCTGATCCGTCGTCGCCTCGATCGTCACGTTGTCGACTCGTTCCCTGCGTCCGTTCCGTTCGATCGACCACCTGTCCCCGTCGAGGACGCCGAGCTCACCGCCCGCACCAATCAACGAGACCAACAGAACTGCCACCGACATGATCGCCTCCGAATCTGCTCTTGGTCCGTGGCGGTCGTTCGACTACAACCCCGCCCCTCTCCACTTCGACGCACTCCATCCTCACCATCTCCGTCCCTCTCGTCCACGCCCCTTTCTCGGAAGGAGCCTGCGTGATGTCGCCGTTGCGCCGCCTGCTCGTGCTCTCCGTCCTGCTGGCCGTCGGCGTCGCCGTCGGCTGCGAGACCCCGATCCACAAATGGCCCGCCCGTGCCGTCCACGAGCTGAAGCCGCACCGGCTCAGTCGGCTGAACCAGGGACCGGCTCTCGGCCGCGAACACGAGGACTTCTGATGCGCCTGTTCCACTCGCGGAAACTGGTCGTCGCGGGGCTCCTGCTCGCGGTCCTGTGCTGCACGGGATGCTCCACGCCGATCCACAAGTGGCCGGGCCGAATCGCACACGAATTGCAGCCGCACCGGCTCGACAAGTTCAACGAGCAAGTGGACCCGTTCCGCGACGACTACGTCGACTGACGACCGCTCAGCCCGCGTCGGAGTCGCCGAGCAGTGCGTCCGCTCCCGACTCGAACAGGGCCCGGGCCAGCTCACGGCCCGTGGCCTCGGGGTCGCTCCGCTCGCCGGTCTGCTGTCGCTCGACGCGTTCCGTCCCGTCCGCCGACAGCACGACTCCCGTCATCGTGACCTCGTCCCCAGCGACGGCGCTCGCCACGCCGACCGGCGCGTGACACCCGGCCCGCAGTTCGGCCAGAAGCGCACGCTCGGCCCGCACCGCGACGAACGTCGCCTCGTCCGAGATCGCCCGCAACCGTCCGACCGTCTCGTCGTCGTCGGCCCGGCATTCCAGCCCGAGCGCCCCCTGGCCGACCGCGTGGAACATCAGCGGCGGCTCGAGGAACACGTCGATCCGTTCCGCGAGTTCCAAACGCACGAGTCCCGCCTCGGCGAGAAGCAGGGCGTCGTACTCGCCTTCGTCGAGCTTCCGCAACCGGGTCTCCACGTTCCCGCGAACGTCGGCCACCTGCAAGTCCGGCCGGGCGCTCCGCAGTTGCGACTGCCGCCGGACACTCCCGGTCCCCACCTTGGCCCCTTCGGCGAGTCCGTCGAGCGTCCGCTCCCCCTCGAAGCCGGCGGGAAGCACGAGCACGTCCCGCACCGGCCCCCTGTCCGGGACTCCGGCGAGCGTCAGGCCGTCGGCGGCAACCGTGGGCAGGTCCTTCAAGCTGTGCACGGCGAGATCGGCCCGGCCGTCCAACACGGCATGCTGGACCTCCCGCGTGAACACGCCCGTCCCGCCGAAGGTCGCCAACGGCTCGGTGAGCACGCGGTCCCCTTCCGTCGAGACGTGCACGAGTTCGACGTGCACGTCGGCGTCGGCCGCACGCAGCAGGGCTGCGGTGTGCTCGGCCTGCCACAACGCCAGCCGGCTCGTCCGCGTCGCGATCCGCACCGTCGGAGTACTCACGTCGAGGCTCCGTCGTCGCCGGCGGAGCTCTCGGACGGCTGCGGCTCGCTCTTCGACGGCTCACCCGTCGCCGGCTCGGACGGTGGCCCGGCGGACGGAGCCGACCGCCGTCCGTTCTGGTCGGTCTCGAACTTCCCGCTCAGCCGCTTGGAGAACTCCTCGCGAAGCGTCTCGGGCGTGACCTCCTGCTGCGGCGGGACGAGCACGCCGCACGACAGGCAGAACTGGAACGCCTGGTCGACGGTGATGTTCAGGTCGATGATCTCGCTCCGCGGCACGCTCACCGTGAAGCCCGTCATCGGCATCGGCGACGTCGGCATCAGCAGCGTGACCATCGGCTCGCCCACCGCCGCCGTGATCTCGAGCAGGCTGTCGCTCGTCACGAAGCCGATCGACCAGCACCCCCGCCGCGGGTACTCGACCGCGACGATGCGGTTGTACTCCACCGTCCGTTCGGTGAAGAAGAAGTCGGTCACCTGCTTCACGGACGAGTAGACGTTGCTGATGAGCGGTAGCCGGCCGAGGAAGTTGTGCTCGAACTTGTGCACCACCCAGCCCCCGATGCGGGCCGTGAACAGACCACCCAGGAAGTACAACAGCACGATCGCCGCGGCGACCATCACGGCCGTCAGCTGCATCACGCCGTAGTAGAAGTACCGCTCGATCACGAGCTCGCGGTAGACGCCGTTCGCCGTCTTCGGGTACTCGCTCTCGTCGAGGTTGGCGGCGATGGCGGCATAGTCCGCGTAGGGCACCACCCGCTTTCGCAGCGGCACGAACACCTCGTCGAGTTCGTTCGTCACCCAGGGCACCGGCACCGCGGTCCTCGGGCCGATCGGCTCGCGGCCGTCGTCCTGCACCCCCGCCAGCCGGGTCTCCAGCCGCTTCTTCAGGTCCGCGGTGACGAGGTAGTCCGTCCCCACGTACTTGAGCGCCGGCAGTCGCTCCCACGTCACGAACCGGTCGTCGATCTTGGGCTGCGAGTCGTCCATGAACACCGCGATGGTGTACTGCACGGCGAACGTGCTCGGCTTGATGACGTAACGGTTCAACAGCCCGGCGAGCCAGATCAGGATCACCAGCGTCAGCACCGTCGGCAGCACCACCGCCAGACCGCGCACGAGAAAGCGGCCCGCCCGCGACCGTCCCGTGAACGGCTGTGGCGGCGTGGGCATCTCGGGCTGGTCTTCCATCGACATGAACTCGGTCGCGACCTCGGGAGTACGGATTCGTCGAGCGCGTTCCCGCATTCTACCGACTGGAGGCGAATGCCTATAGACCGACGCCCCGGGCGAGCACGGCCACGTCCACACGCGACACCCCCGCCGCGAGCAACGCCCGCGAACAGCGGTGGGTCGTGGTCCCGGTCGTCAGCACGTCGTCCACCAGCAGCACGCTCCCGCCGACCAGCGCACGACCGCCTCGGACCTCGAAGGCGCCGGACAGGTTCCGCCGCCGTTCCGTGGTGGACAGGCTGGTCTGCGACGGCGTTCGCTTCACCTTGACCAGCCGGTCCGCTCGGAGGCGCACGCCGAGCCGCTCCGCGACGTGGCGGGCGGGAACGAGGGCCGGGTCGTGGCGTGTCCACCAGCGTCGCGTCCAGTGTCGCGGGACCGGAACGACCGCCGTCCACTCCCCGGCGGCGAACCACTCGGCCTGGACCTCCACGAGCAGCGTCGCCAGTCCCGCGAGCAGGGCCGCCCCGGACTCCTCCTTGCCGAGACGACACGCCTGCCGCAACCGGCCGTCGTACACGCCCAGCGACCGTGCCGAGCCGAAGGCGAACCGGTCGTTGCGGCAGTGCACGCAGCCGTTCGACGTGTCCTGGTACGGCCCGCACGGCGCACCACACCGTTCGCACCAGTGCGTCGCCGTCGGCCGGAACTCGGCCTGGCAGTCTTCGCAGAGAAAGGGGGAGTCGGACCGGTCCGTCCGCACTCCGCAGGCAGCGCAGTACGGCGGGTGGACGAAGTCCGTCACCAGTCGGCCCGTCGTCGAGAGTCCGAACATGCCCCACCGCTTCGTCACACCGCCTGCGTGTCCGGCGCTGCTTGCCGGACGGTTCACCGAGAACATACCCTCGCCCCACCATGAGCGACACCAGCGGCCCGGTCATCGTCGTCGGAGGAGGGCTCGCGGGGCTGGCGGCGGCCGTCTCCCTGACCAACCAGAACCTGCCCGTCGTCCTGCTAGAGTCCCGGCCCCGGCTCGGGGGGCGGGCCAGTTCGATCGTCGATCGCGAGACCGGCCGCACGATCGACAACTGCCAGCACGTCAGCCTCGGCTGCTGCACCAACTACCGGCACTTCTGCGAGACCGTCGGCGTCGGCGACAGCTTTCGGTACGAGTCGCGGCTGAACTTCGTCGCCCCCGACGGCAGGATCGACCGCTTCGAGTCCTCGGTCCTGCCGGCCCCGCTCCACCTCTTTCCCGCCTTCCGCCGGCTGTCCTATCTGGACGGCCCCGACCGGCGGGGGCTGGCGGACGGCCTGAGGCGACTCGCCGGCGAACGGAACCCGGCGGCCGAACGGGAACCGTTCGACCAGTGGCTGCGGCGGCACGGACAACCGGAGAACGTCGTGCGTCGCTTCTGGCACGTCGTCCTCGTCAGCGCCCTCAGCGAGTCGCTCGACCGGGTCTCGGTCGCCGCAGCACGGAAGGTCTTCTACGACGCGTTCCTCGCGCACCGTCATGGTTGGACCGTCGAAATCCCGACCGTCCCGCTCGACGACCTGTACGGCTCGGTCGTCACCACGTGGCTGGAGGACCGGGGGGCGAGAGTCGAACTCGCGAGCGGAGTCGAATGGCTCGAGGAAGCCGACGGACTCGTCCGCCGGGTCCACCTTCGAGACGGCACCCACGTGGAAGCGGGCGACGTCGTGCTGGCCGTCCCGCACACGCGGTTTCGCCCGCTGCTTCCGAACGGCGTTCGCGACCGTCCCGAGTACGTCGCGGCTGAGGCCTTGGAAACGGCTCCCATCACCAGCGTCCACCTCTGGTTCGACCGTCCCGTCACCGACTTGCCGCACGCGGTCTTCGTGGAGGGGACGAGCCACTGGCTGTTCGACCGCGGCCGCGACGAGGCCGGCCACTACTACCAGGTCGTCATCAGCGCGAGCCGAACCGAACGGGCCGCGCCACGCGAGGAACTGACCGAGCAGGTCGTCGCCGAGATTCGCGCTGCGTTCCCGGATGCCCGCGACGCCGAGTTGCTGCACTCGCGGCGGATCACCGAGCACGACGCCGTCTTCTCCCCGCTGCCGGGCACCGAGTCGCGAAGGCCGACGCAGTGGACACCCCTCCCGAACCTGCAGCTCGCGGGCGACTGGACCCGCACCGGCTGGCCGGCGACGATGGAAGGAGCGGTCCGCAGCGGCTACGTCGCTGCAGAGAACGTGCTCGCCCGACGCGGCCAATCGGTCTCGCTGCTGCAACCGGATCTCCCGGTCGCCTGGCTGTCCCGACTGCTGTTCGGACCGCGGTAGAGTGCCACTCGTTCAGGCGGCTCGTCGGGACCCGCCGATCTTGTCGAGCAGCTGCGTCTCGACCTGCTTCAGTCGCTCCTCCAAGTGCCGCTGGGTCTCGAGCAGTTCCTCGACCGCCGCCCCGAGACGACGTTCCCGTGCGAGCAACTGGTCGACGCGGCTCTCGATCTGCGTGGTCACCTCGTCGATCCGCTGGACGGCCGCGGTCTGGACGTCACGCTCACGTCGCTCGCGGACGGCCTCGAACAACTCCGTCGCGCCCGCTCGCCTGGCCTCGAGGTCTCGCTCGACGAGCTCGAGGTCTGCCTCCAGGAGATCGACGAGCTCCGCAGCGGAGACCTCGGCAACTGGGGACTCGGACGACCCGACCCGCGTGTCCTCGAGCGAGAACTCGAATCCGGCCACCGAGAGCACGTCGCCGTGCTCCAGCAACGCCTCGTCCGCTTCGACGCCGTTCACCTGCAGCGGCGGGGCGGGAGCAAGCGGCACGGCCTCGACGAACTCGCCCACGATTCGCAGCGCACTGTGCAGGCCGGGAACCGCCGGATCGCCCAGGCGAAGGTGACAGCACTCGTCCGACCCGATCAGGAACGTCTCCCGGTCGATCGGCCTCGCGGGATGCTCGGTCCGGCCGCGGCGGACGTGCAGGCGGAATCGCGGCGGCCCGTTGGTCTCGGCGTGATTCGTCAACGCTCAACTCCTTCGAGCGTGTGGACGGGCGCGACCGGACGCAGGCCGCGGCGCGAAGCACCTCGTCGTCCTACATGGTTTCGGCCACCGCTCCAGTCGGACATGAGCCGAAGCGGAGACGCATCGCGCGCGAAGGACGGCTGTCAGGAGCGAGCGGCGATCGCCTGCAGCTGGCGAGCCCGGTCCTCGGCCCGCTTCTTCTCGTCGTACGCCTCGTCGGTCGCGGCGGGCATCGACCTGGCCTCGTCGAGGAGCTTGTCGGCCTCGGCGCGGTCGATCTCGTTCGACGGCACCGCCCGGTTCGTGAGGACGGAGACCACCGTTCCCTTCACCTGCACGAAACCGCCGTCGACGTAGTACGACCGTGTCCCGCCACCCACCGCGTCGAACCGCAACTCGCCTGTGCCGAGCCGCCCGACCATGGGAGCCCGTCCCGGTCGCAGCCCGGCGAGGCCGTCGAACAGGGGTAGCCGGACAGCGGTCACCGGCTCGTCCAGCAACGTCTGCTCGGGTGTCACGAGGACGAGTTGGAGCTGGCGGGATGTGCTCATGGTCGGGCTCGCTACGACGACTTCTTCTCTGCTTCGGCAGCCATCCGCTCGGCCTGCTCGGCGGCGGACTCGGCGTCGCCGACGTACATGAAGGCCGACTCCGGCAAGTGGTCCCACTTGCCCTCGACGATCTCCTCGAAGCTGGTGATCGTGTCTTCGAGCGGCGTGAAGATGCCCTTCTTGCCGGTGAACGGCTCGGCCACGAAGAACGGCTGCGACAGGAACCGCTCGATGCGGCGGGCCCGGTGGACGACCAGTTTGTCGTCCTCACTCAGTTCATCGACGCCGAGGATGGCGATGATGTCCTGCAGTTCGCGGTACCGCTGCAGAATCTGCTGGACCTGCCGGGCGACCGAGTAGTGTCGCTCGCCGACGACCTGGGGGTCGAGGATTCGCGACGACGAGGCGAGCGGATCGACCGCCGGGTAGATGCCCTTCTCAGAGATGCGGCGCTCGAGGTAGATGAACGCGTCGAGGTGGGAGAACGCGGTCGCCGGGGCGGGGTCGGTCGGGTCGTCCGCCGGGACGTACACCGCCTGCACCGACGTGATGGCCCCCTTGTTCGTCGAGGTGATCCGTTCCTGCAGAGCGCCCAACTCGGTGCCGAGCGTCGGCTGGTAGCCCACGGCGGACGGCATCCGCCCCAGCAGCGCGGACACCTCCGAACCGGCCTGCGAGAATCGGAAGATGTTGTCCACGAACAGCAGCGTGTCGGCGCCGGTCGTGTCGCGGAACCACTCGGCCATGGTGAGTGCCGAGAGGGCAACTCGGAGGCGGGCCCCCGGCGGCTCGTTCATCTGGCCGAACACCATGCAGGTCTGGTCGATGACCGACCGGCCGGTGTCGCCGATCTGGGCCTCCTGCATCTCCAGCCAGAGGTCGTTCCCCTCGCGGGTCCGCTCACCCACGCCGGCGAACACCGAGTAGCCACCGTGCTCGCGGGCGATCCGGGCGATGAGCTCGGTGAGGATGACCGTCTTTCCGAGGCCCGCCCCGCCGAACAGCCCGGCCTTGCCACCACGGACGAACGGGGTGAGGAGGTCGACCACCTTGATGCCCGTCTCGAACACCTCGGTCTTGGCCGAGAGGTCGGCGAGTTGGGGTGCCTCGCGGTGGATCGGCCAGTAGTCCTCCGCCTCCACGTCACCGCGGCCGTCGATCGGTTCACCGAGCAGGTTGAACACGCGGCCGAGCGTCCCCTTGCCGACCGGGACGGCGAGCGGCTTGCCGGTGTCGGTCACCGCCATGCCCCGGTACATGCCGTCGGTGCTGCCCAGGGCGACGCAGCGGACCCGGCCGCCGCCGAGGTGCTGCTGCACCTCGCCCGTCACCCTCACCTCGACCCCCTTGATGGTCTCCTCGACCTTCAGGGCGTTGTAGATCTCGGGGAGTGCGTTCTCGGGAAACTCGGCGTCGAAGGTCGAGCCGATGATCTGAGTGATGTGGCCAGTGCTGGTGGTCGTATCGATCGACATGTCGGATTCCTACTCGAGGGCCGCGGCTCCGCCGATGATCTCGGCGAGTTCGCTCGTGATCTGCGACTGGCGGGCCCGGTTGTACTGCTGACTGAAGTCGCGAATCATCTCGTCCGCGTTCTCGGTGGCGCCCTTCATCGCCACCATGCGGGCGATCTGCTCGCTGACGGCGGCGTCGAGGAAGCACTTGAAGACGCGGGCCTTGAACGAGGCCGGCACGATCTCCTCCAGAATCTCCTCGGCGGAGGGGAGGAACTCGTACTGCAGGTCGGAGCCGCCGGCCTTCGCGTCGTCCTGTTCCTCGGCGAGGTCGCCGACCGGGAGCAGCGTCTCCATCACGGCCGACTGGCGCGAAACGGTCTTGAACCGTGTGTAGACGACGTCGACCCGGTCGATTTCCTCTCTCACGTAGGCCTCGGCGAAGCGACTGGCGATCTCGTCGACGGCGTCGAAGGCGGGCTGGTCCTCGAAGTCGAGGTACTGCTCGTCCCACTCGATGCCGCTGAACTTCAGGAACGCCGTGCCCCGCTTTCCGGAGACCTCGATGCGAAGATCCTGTTCGAGCTCACGGGCCTCCTTGATCCGCTGCATCGCCAGCCGGAGGACGGCCCCGTTGTAGCCGCCGCAGAGACCCCGGTTCGACGTGAGGATCAGGAGCACGCACTTCTTCTGCGCCTCGCGGGCCTCGAGCAGCGGGTGCGAGAACTCGAGATCCCCCGCCGACAGGTCGGCGACGATCTCGGCGAGCTTCTTCGTGTACGCAGCCGCCTCCGTCGCGCGGTCCATCGCCTTCTTGAACCGCGCGGTCGCGATCAACTCCATCGTCCGCGTGATCTTGCGGACGTTCTTGACCGCCTTCAGGCGTTTGACGATCGCGCGGGCGTTGGCCATTGGATAGTTGGTAGTGGGTAGTTGGTAGTTGGTAGCAAGTTGTGATGACGGTGGCAGTGGATGGCTACCAACTACCAACCATCAACTACCAACTACGATTCCTCGGCCTTCAACTCGTCGCCGTGAGCTTCCACGAAGCCGGCACAGGCGGTCCGCAGGGCGTCCTCGTCGAGGGCGTTCGTCTCCTCGAGGTTCTTCACCACGTCCGGGTGTTGCGACTTCACGAATTCGAGCAGCAACTCCTCCGCCTCGGGCACCTTGTCGATGGCCACCTCGTCGAAGTAGCCCCGCGTGCCGGCGAAGATGCTGATGACCTGGTCGGTCGACGACATCGGCTTGTACTGCGGCTGCTTCAGCAGTTCGACCATGCGGTAGCCGCGGTCGAGTTGCTGCTGCGACGCCTTGTCGAGCTCGGTTCCCAGCTGGGCGAACGCCTCGAGTTCGCGGAAGGCGGCGAGGTCCAGCTTGAGACCGCCGGAGACTTTCTTCATCGCCTTCGTCTGGGCGTTGCCCCCCACACGGGAGACGCTGATGCCCACGTTGATGGCGGGGCGGACGCCTTTGAAGAAGAGGTCCGGCTCGAGGTAGATCTGGCCGTCCGTGATGGAGATCACGTTGGTCGGGATGTAGGCGGAGACCTCGCCCTCGAGCGTCTCGATGATGGGGAGGGCCGTCATCGAGCCGCCGCCGAGCTCGTCGCTGAGTTTGGCCGATCGTTCGAGCAGCCGGCTGTGGCAGTAGAAGACGTCGCCGGGGTAGGCCTCGCGACCGGGCGGGCGTCGCATCAGCAGCGACAGCTGCCGGTACGCAACCGCCTGCTTCGACAGGTCGTCGTAGACGACGAGCGTGTGCTTGCCCTGGTGCATGAAGTGCTCGGCCATCGCGGCCCCGGCGTAGGGGGCGATGTACTGCAGCGGGGCCGGGTCGGACGCGGCGGCGGAGACGACGATGGTGTAGTCCATCGCGCCGTGCTCCTTGAGCGTCTCGACGACGCCGGCGATGCTGGCGGCCCGCTGGCCGGTGCCGACGTAGACGCAGATGACGTCCCCGCCCTTCTGGTTCAGGATGGCATCGACGGCG
>JANQQW010000376.1 GCA_028284885.1 Planctomycetaceae bacterium | reverse complement strand
AACCTCCGAGACCCCCGATCCTCTCGCCGCCGCTGACGTGTTTCGCTCTCCGACTCCGTCCGACCGGCCGCGTCGCCGTCCTGTTTCGTCGCCTCCTCGGTGAACGGCAGGATCAGCATCCGGACGGCGTGCTCCAGCGACGAGTTCGTCGACATCCGCAGCAGGTCCCGTGCGAACCCAGCGCGCGTCAGGTTGCCGACCACGTGCAGCTCCCGGTCCGGGAGTCGTCCCTCCTCGAGCGGCAGCGACTCGTCGTACAACCACCGCTCCAGGAACCGCCGACGCTTCGTCGGGAGTTGGTCCACGAAGTCCTGCCAGAACAGCAACTGAAGCAGCTTCGTCGACTCCCAATAGCGGACGGAGAACGGCGACGACTCCGGCTCTCGTTCCTCCACGACCCGCATCGCGGCCGAGATCAGCTTCAACAGCCGGAAGGAGTTCCGCAGCCGCAGCAGCCTCCGCGGATTGTCGACGTCGAACACGCGGGTGAGTTCGAGGAACGTCCGCCGCTCCTCGATCGTGTCCTGCATCTCGGCCTCGGCCAGCGACCGGTCGAGCGTCGGGCTCGGCGGCGGAGCAGGCGGAGCCGGCTGCTCCGCCGGCGGGTCTTCCGTGACCGATGGCTGCGGCTCGCCTTCGACAACCGACTCGACCGCGTCGTCGCGTCCGACGTTTGTCTCGACATCCGCGTTGTCGTCCTCCTCCGCTTCGGCGGCCGACGTCGTCGCCGGGGCGACGGGCGACTCCGGCCGCTCGGGGGACAAGGGCGGCGTCGGCCGCTCGACGGCGTCCGGGAACAGCCGTTGTTCGATGTACGGCACCAGCGAAGGAGCCGGCCCGAGCCGGATCGGCAACTGCACGATCTTGCCGAGGTAGTCCCGCGCGATCTCGTCGGCCGTCCGCCCCTGCGACGCCAGCTTCTCGTAGTTCTCAGCAATCGCCTGCAACGCGATCCGGTGGTCGATCGCGATCACGACGATCACCTCCTCCAAGTCCATCAACAACCGCACCGCGTCGAACACCTCGGAGATGCACCGGTGGTTGCAGCGGTCGAGGTTGTCGACGTAGACGAGCAGTCGCCGACCCTGCGGATGCGGCTCGCGTTGCCAAGGCCCCATCCCACCCCGGAACCACGACTGGAACCAGTCGAGCGGTCGCCGCAGCCATCGGACGGGCGGGAACGGGGACGCCCGCGTCGGAGTGGTCGGGCCGAGGCGGAGGGCGCACAGCGTCGCGATCTGCCGCTTCAGGATGGGAATCTTGCCGATCTCGCCGCGGTAGTCGAGCAGGTTCAGCACGCCGCTGAACCAGTTGGCGATCGACGTCTTCCGCAGCATCTCGACCTGGGCCAGCAGGAACCCGACGGCCAGCACGGCGATCAGCCCCGTCACCACCCCCGACCCGGCCGCTCCGTTCGAGTCGATCTTCAGCGCCGCGGCGATCGCGGACCGCACGTCGCTCCGGAGTGCGAGTGCCAGCAGCACGAACAGCACCCAGTAGGCGGCAATCAACGTCGGGCCCGCCTCGCGGACGACGAGACGGCAACGGCGAAACCAGCCCCACGGGCCCCGCAGCAGCTTCCGGGTCACCTCCTGGGCGAGTCCCGCCGCGATGTTGTCGGTCTTCTCGTACTCCCAAGCGTCGAACCAGACGACGTCGAAGGCGGTGGGATGCGGTTGGTCGAGCCGTTTCTCGACGAGGTTGAGCACACTGCTCTTCCCGGCCCCCCAGTCGCCGAGGAGTCCGACGGTGAAGGGGGTCGCCTGCTGCGGCGACCGGAACATGGCGGCGAGCGCCTCGATCAACGGCTGCCGCCCCAACAAATCCCGCTCCGGCGGCTCGTCCGCCATCGCGGACGGGACGCCGGGCGGGGCGGGTTCGGGTCTCCTGATCGTCGCCTCGTAACCGTCGCTAGCGATTGGCCCCTCGCCGGTCGAAGCGGCGTGTGCCTCCACTGACGGGAGTTCGATGTCGATGTCACCGCCTTGCTCGCTCGGCGTCTTGTCGTCGAGCCATCCCTGCTCCCGGAGCCAGGCGTCGAGATCGCGGAAGCCGCTCCTGAAGTCCATGCGGCCGTCGAGCATTCCCATGTAGCGTTCAGCGATCCTACCGCACGGACTCGGCAGGGCATTGGCCCACGGGACGATGACCGCCTCTTGCCACCAAGACGGTGGCTCGGGAGACCAAAGCGGTCTCTCGAAGAACGAACGGTTAACGTGGTCCGTGACGTCCCATGTCGGATCTCGCAGACGCTCAAAGTCCTTTCGTGATGCGACTCTAGCGTTTGTGGCAGCGGCGTCGGCGTCGGCGTAGGTAGCGTCGGCGGCGTGTGCGGCGAAGTAGGTGGCGTAGGCGGCCTCGGCGGCGTGGGCATTGGCTCTGGCGACGGCA
>JANQQW010000369.1 GCA_028284885.1 Planctomycetaceae bacterium | reverse complement strand
CGTCGCTTCGTCTTCGCGATCGCCCGCACGGTCCGCGGCGGGAAGTCGAGTTCGTTCGACTCGACGTCGTAGTCGTTGAAGACGGACCACGCCCAGCCGATGACTGCGTCCGCGTGCAGGTGCGGCACGTAGTCCAGCCCGTGCTCGTCGATGGCCTCGTTGCGAATCTCGTGGAGCGCTTCGAGGTCGTCGATGCCGAATGCGTCCGTCGTCCCCATCGTGGCGACGATGCCGGCGACCTTGCGACCCTCCTTCAACACGTCGCGAAGCATCGATTGCACGAGACAGGGTCGGACGGCGTTCTCCTCGTCGCTCGGCACGATGATCACGTTCTCCTCGCCGATGCCCATCCAGTTGGCGACCGCCTTCACCGCATAGTGGGCACACTCGCTGGCCAGCACGGCCACCGGTTCCCGCAGCCCCGTCCGCCCGGTACCGGGGAGGGCCTTCTCGAGGCCGATGCGGAGGCCGTAGAGCAGGGTGCCCGTGCCGCCGAAGGTGAACAGGCCGCCGGCGGTCGCGGGGTCGTAGCCGACGAGCCCCGCGGAGACGGCAGCCGCCTCGACCTCGGCGACGGCGACGCCGCGGGAGGACTCGTCGCTGACGAGGTTCGGGTTGTAGATGGACGGCAGCAACCCGCCGACGATGCTGGGAATCGTGGGGGCCGGGACGACGTTGATCTGCGACCGCGGGTGCCCCCAGACGAACATGCCGTTCAAGTGGTCGACCAGTTCGTGACTGACCTCCTCGATCGTGCTGGGGTGTTCGGCGAGGCGGCTGCGGCGGGCGGCCTCGAAGTCGAGTTCGACCGGCGTCCCCAGCACGGGGGCCTGGGACTTCATCCCGTCGACCCGCTCGAGCGCCTTCAGGAACGAGAAGACAAAGTAGGCGTCGTGGACGGGGTCCGAGACCGGCTGCGGGAACGCCTGCCGCAGGTTCGCGACGATCGACTCGTAGTTCTCCGGCATCTCCGCCTCCGAGGGTGAACACGTCGGCATTGTACGCGGTCGGCATCCCGGGGGCCGTGTCGGCGGGCATCCAGTCGAGACGAGGACCGCACGACTCGGCCGGCGCGTTGACCGGGTTGCCCCACGGTGGTACAAAACGTGGCCCGGCGTGCGGCCGGGTTGTCGCATTGGCCCCACAGAAACGCGGTGCTGGAACCAACATGGGACGCATTGAACGGACGAGAGAGTTGGCCCGGAAGCGGACGCGTCGGGCGAAGGTGAAGAAGTACCGTGCGAAGTACGCCGCGGCGACGTCGCCGACGGAGAAGGCGGAGATCCGCGAGAAGATGCGGAAGATCAGCCCCTTCGTCGATCTGGAGGCCGAGACGCAGGCCCCCGAGGCCGAAGGTTGAACCCGACGGCTACGGGCGATGTCCGCAGCCGAAAACGCTACGAGCCCAAGTGGCGGAATTGGCAGACGCGCTAGGTTCAGGACCTAGTGGGAGTAAATCCCGTGGAGGTTCGAGTCCTCTCTTGGGCACTTTGAGGGCTCTCGGCGAGTAGCTGGGAGCCCTTTTTTTGGGCTGTCTGTGGAGAGCGCAAGTGGCAGGAGCAACCACGACGCGGTTCTGCCGGAACGTTCGAGACCTGTTGCGTGCCCGCGGGATGACGCAACGTGATCTCGCGATCAGCCTGGGCGTCACGCAGGCGTCTATCTCGCAACTTCTCTCGGGGCGGCACTCCCCGACGCTCGACAAGGTCGAGGAAGTCGCAAGGGCCTTCGGGCTGGACTCCCAAGCCCTTGTCATGAGCGAGCTTGTACCGCGGGACTTGTCGCCGCGGGAACTCGTATTCGCGAGCAGGAAGTAAGCGGGGCGGGACATACTCACTGTCATCCGGACTGGAGATTCGATCATGGCGGGAGCGATCACAGCCCGATTCTGTCAGAATGTCAAGGAAATCATGCGGTCGCGAGGAATGACGCAGTCAGAGCTGGGCGAAGCACTGGGCGTCACGCATCAAACTGTATCGACAATGCTTTGCGGCAAGCACTCGCCAACATTGGATAAGGTTGAAGAGGTGGCAGAAGCGCTAGGAATTGATGCGCAAGCCCTTGTAATGCAGCACCTTATGACAAGTTCTTAATATATAGCGAATTCCGGTTGTAGTTCGCCAAATATGCTGCAAGACTCCGTCTGTCATAACCGTGACAGACGTGAGTGTTTCGGTAAACCGAAGCGTCTGTCGCATTCCGTTAGGAATGGCGGGCGATGCTCGGGGAACTCCGAAGGCCACTACTGTTTGCTTGTGCCGTCTGCACAATCGTAGGGTGCTGTTCGCGAATCCCTCCCCACTGGTGTTGCCCTCACACCGGCGATGTACGCCCGCGACGTACTTGCCCGTTACACCTCGACCCGACTTGGCCTGAGCCGATCGACGGTCGAGCAGTACCGGATCACGGCGACCGACTTCGACCGGTGGAACAACGGCCGCCGGTGGACCTCGGACCTGGTCCGCTCCTACATGGCGACGACGTTGGAGCGTTGCTCTATGGCTACGGTCAATCGTCGCCGTGGAGTCCTCCTGACACTGTGGAGGTTCGCCCAACGTTCCGGCCTCTGCGACGAGCAGTCGATCGACGTGGAGAAGCTCCGGGAGCCGAAGCGTTCCCCGGAGGCGTGGTCACTGGAAGAACTCGGCCGGCTCGTCTCGGCAACGGCCGGAGCGAAAAGCCATCAGGGGTTCGGTCCCAAGCAGTGGCGGGCTTTGGTGCTGACGATGTACGACACGGGCATCCGTTTGAACACGGCACTGTCCTTGTCGGCCTCGGCGTACCGTCGGCCACGGTTGGTGGTGCCGGCCGAGTTCCAGAAGAGCGGTCGGGACTTCGTGACGGAGGTCTCGCAGCAGACGGCGGACGCGATCGAGGAGAGCGACCCGCCGCGGGAGCGGTTGTTCCCGTGGCCTTTGCGCCGCCGGGCGATCTGGCCCGCATTCCGCGACGTGGTGGAGTCAGCGGGCCTGAGCTGCGGCCGCCGGGACTTGTTCCACAAGCTGAGGCGAACGGGTTACACGCAGGTCTGGATTCTCGGCGGAGTGGCGGCCGCAACGGAGTGGGCCGACCACGCTGGGGACTTGTCGGCCTCGTATCTCGATACGTCGCTTTTGCCCTCACACCGCTTCGCGGACCGTTTGCCGCGGCCGAAGTAGTCGAAGATCGCACGCCGTCGGACGACCACCACCAGCCGTCGCCCGACGGGTCCCGGTCCGGCGGCGTGCTTCTTCTCGATCCCCCCGACCGACCCGTCTCCCGCGAGCGCCACGATTGCGGTTGTAGCGGGTCGGTCTGCTTACACGTCGTGGCCACGTTGGCCGCGTCGCGAGTCTTCCCGGTGTTGGTTTCCCATGGAGGGGAAGTCAGGGCGTAGGACGCGCCGTCGTACAGCCCGGGAAGGCGTCTTCCCGGACCCGTCACCTCGGCCGGGGTGGCGGGTCCATCTTCGACAGATCGATTCCACGAACGGAGAAGCAGGATGCTACCGCAGTCGGTTCAGCCCTACGGGGCTCAACTCGGGTTCGTTCCGATGCCTTGCACGGTGGTGAACCGTCGCGAGGCCAAGGAGGAGGGCAAGAACTCGATGATCGAGCTGATGGTGCCGGGCGGTCGTCTGACCTTCTGGTGCAACCCGAAGGAGGAGGACGAGGCCCGCGTGTGGCAGTCGTGTCCCGGCATCGGGACGCAGGTCGTCGCGGTGCTCGACCTGCTGCCCTCGACCTCGGCCTCGCACCGGGCCGACACCGGCCAGACCTACGTCAACTCGCACCTCGAGCCGCGTCTCCGCGGCTTCGTGAAGGAAGTGGACGACCTGAACCGTCGCGAGACGACCGGGAAGTCCAAGTAGCCACTCTGTGGGGGAGTGGGGTCCGGGGGGACCGGGGCGGCCAATCGTCCCGGTCCCTTTTCACGCACGGAGGGAAGGAGTCGTGAAGTGTCCATGCTGCGGACGGGAAGCCAGGACGACGAGCGAGATGTACCGCCAGCTACTGCGGTGCCTGCCCGAGAGGTTCAAGGGTCGCGAGCGCCAGTCGACGGCGTACCGCTTGGCCGGGAAGGCGGCATCCGAGCAACGGCGGCTGCTGCGGTAGGTCCGGGGGAACAGTGGCGACGGGCGACGAAGTGCGACCGGTGAAAGGAGGGAGCCGTGGTAAGTCTCGCAGAGGAGTTCATGGGGTGGCAGCGGCGGATCGCCGGGGGGGACTCTGTATCACCCCCCCCACAAACCAACAGCCGTGGGGTTGGGGCGGCCTGTGACTGGTTCGAGGTCTCTTGCTTTGGGGAATGGGATGCGAGGTCGTGGAAGGAACTGGAGCCGGTACTCCAAGCTGCGAAAGCCTCCGCGCAGAAGTACGGCGGGACGAAGCTGGTGGAGTACGACGGTTTCGAGTTTGAGGTCTTTCGCTCGGGGGCTTCGAGCGATTCGTCTGGCGGTTCGTATATGGCGTATGGTCTCCGGCGGCAGGGGGTGAGGATCGACCTGACGACCAAGGCCAGGGCCGGCAAGCACCACCCGAACCTCCGCATCCAGATTCACCCGTCGGTCATCCACAACTACGGCGACGAGTTCGCCGCCTTCGACGCCGTGAAGGAGTGGTTGTCCACGCTCGGCTACACGCTGTTCGAGGGCGGGGACCGCGTGTCCCGAGTCGACGTCTGCCGCGACCTCCAAGGGGTCGGTGTCGGCGAACTCTTCGACCTCTACGAACGCGGTGCGTTCTTCTACCGCGCCCGCCACGAATCCCGACACGGCGAACGGTCGATGTCGGAAGACGAGATCAAGGCCGCTGTCGCCGACTTCGAGTCTGAACTCCGCAACGGCCGCGACGCCGTCTACTCGTATGGCCACAAGGTCACCGGGTTCACTTTCGGCAAGGCCGTGAAGTGCCGCATCTACGACAAGCGACACGAACTCCTCGTCGGCAAGCCCGACCCGATGAAGCTGCTGCTCATGCTCCGCGACCGCTGGGTCGATGGGGTGCCGGACCAGGCCACGCGAGTCGAGTGGCAAATCCGTTCCGATCGCCTCCGCAAGATGGGCGTCACGACAGTCGGTGACTGGAAGGCTCGGAGGGCCGACGTCGTCGAGTGGCTCGCCACGAAGTGGCTCGTCGTGCGTCAGCCTGGGGCGTGCCGCCGCAACCCGAAACGCTCGCCGGTTCATTCCCTCTGGGAACAAGTCCTCGCCGGCCTCCGCGAGGTCTTCGGAACCGCCACGGGAACGGTGAAGGTCTCCGCGACGGCATCGCCGGCGAGCCCGGCCCCACTTCCGGACCGGCCGGAACGCCCGCGTCTGCGTCGAGGTGCTCGGGGATACGTGCAGTCGCTGATCGCCCTCGAACGCGGACGTCTCTCAACGCCTGACGAGGTTCTGGCGGCAATCGACGAGGTCGTGCACTCGTTCTACGACGACGGCCTCCACACGTTCGCCCGCGAGACGACGGAGAAGGCGGCGAAGTTCGAGCACCGCTACGGGGCCATTCCCCATGGAATGAGGGAGTCGAGACATGGAGACGATCCTCTGGACGCTGGCGGTTGGCCTCGCAGTCGCACAGACGACGTTCCTGTGCTGGCTGGCGTACCAACTGTATCGGCTGGTTCGTTACCTCCTCTGGGGCTTCCGTAATGGAGTACGTCGTCACGCTGATTCTGAGTCTGGCACTCGGGACCGCGTTGTCGTTGGTGGGATTCATGTTGTTGCTGGGCATCGCCCAGCGGGAGCGGGAGAGGAGAAGCCGTCGTGATTGACCAGACGACTTGGGCGAGTCCCTTCGAGTTCCTGACCGTGTACTCGACTGTCGGCATCGTGTTCGGGGTGTCCGCGTACGTCCTCGGGTACTTCACGGCGAGTGGCAAGATTCACGCTGTCTGGCAGTGGGCCAGACCCAGGGCACGGTGACCGGTCGCGAACGGTCACTGCAACGCGCGGGCGGGTGTTCCGCCCGGCACAACTGTTTCTCTGTTGGAGTCGATTCGATGAACTCGATCTCGAAGCTGTTTCGTCCGCGGTCGATCGCCGCGGGGGTCCGTTCTCTCGTGACGGCCTGCCTCACGGTCTGTGCCTTCGTGGCCATGCAGACGGTCTCGTTCGCCCAGCCGGACCTTCCGGCCACCGGGGTGGACGTGGCCGCGCTGGTGACGGAGATGATCACCGACCTCGGCGCCGTGGTCGCTGTCATCGTGGGCGGCTACTTCGCCTTCGTCCTGATCCGCAAGGCGATCATGTGGGGTCGGAAGGCGGCGGGCTGACGCCTTCCCGGGCCTGATGCGCGGGAGAACCAACCGGGGTGGGCTGTGCCCCGGTCTCCATTCCACGGGGAATCAAATGGCCGATCTGCCAGCGTTCAACTTCGACGTCGTGGGCCTCTTGTCGGCGTGGTACGTCTGGCTCGGGGGTCCGATCGGAACGTTGGTCGGCGGCTACTTCGCCTTCGAGGTCATCCGTGAGGGGGCCGCGTGGTCCCGTTCGGTGGGGGACTGACGATGACGCCGTTCGAGACACAGCTCCTCGGGTACGCCGAGCAGATTCGCGACTTGGTGCACGTCGGCACGGTCGCCCTCTGCCTGATCTTCGGCCTCATGTTCTGGCGAATGGTCCTGCTGGGGAAGAACCAGCGGTCGTTGTGGTCCGTGCTTCTCCTGCTTGGGGTGGCGGGGTCCGCCGAAGCTCAGGTCACCTACAACTTCGACCCCGGCAGCGTGATCCCGATTTTCGAGAGCCCGTCACACGCGGACAGCGGCAGTTTCCGCTTGGTCGGGAACAGCTACACGAGCGGCTCAGCCAGCTATGTGCTCGGAGGACTCCAGCCGAACGTCCCGTATACGTTCACAGCGGACATGGGTACGGACATCCACGGTGAACCGTTCTGGCAAGGCGGCGACTCGATCCGGTTCATCATGGGCACGGTCGATGAGACGATTCGGAACGACTACGACGGGGCGACCTTCAACAGCAGCAAGATCAAGCACGTTTCCGGGACGGTTCAGGCCGACGAGAATGGCGAGGTCTGGGCGTCGTTTGAGTCGACGAGCGTCGGACCGACGCACCACGGCACGGCGATGCCGCATGTGAAGAACATCGTGTTGACGGAGCCCGAACTCGAGCATCCGGTCTGGGGATACTGCGACGACGGGCCGCGGACGGTGACGCGGTTCAAGCTGGACGGGTTCGGCGAGATCGAGAGCTCGATGGCGTTCACGCTCGACCTCAAGTCGGACGCGAACCCCGATGACGTGATGACCGTCACCTTCGTCTACAACGGCGGAGCGTGCGTCATGTCCGGTGAGAACTGCACCGGGGAGCAGTTGACGGAGTCGGAAGCGGTGGCCGTGCTCGGTGCAGCGCTCGATGCCGGCTGGCTGAACGGTTGGGCCGGGAAGGGGGCGGCCGAGTGTGCCCACCAGGCGAAGAACGGGGGCAACTGCGATCGCTGGTTTCAGGGGTTCAACTTCCCGATCCGCGTGAACGATCACTTGGAGCAGTTCGACGGGTGCGGGTTCGGCGTGCCGTGTGATCCGATGATGGACGCGGACGGGGACGGGGTGAACGACTGCGACGACCTCTGTCCGGGCGACGCGATGGACCTCTGCCACTCCTGCGACGAGGACATCGACGGCGACGGCATCGACAACTGCAAGGACCCGTGCCCGGACGACTTCGCGAACGGCTGCGCGGCATGTGACACCGACACGGACATGGACGGGGAGCCCGACTGTCTCGACGACGACGACGACGACGACGGATGGATGGACGGGAGCGATCCCGAGCCGCTCAACCCGGACGTACCGTCGGGCGATCCGCCCGGCCGCGGGTCGATCTGCTTCAACCGTCCCGAGGGCGACTTCGACCTTCCCGACGACGAGCTGCGTCGGAAGTACCCCATGTGCGACGACGACGAGGACGGCGTCGAGAACGCGTTGGACTGTTGGCCGAAGGACCCGGAGCGGACGGAGTGTGCTCGGACGCCACCAGACGGCGGCGGTGGCGACCCGTTCGTGCCGGGGTTCGGTCCGTGCGACGGCGGGTTTCAGGAGAACCTGAACCTGCTGAACGAAGTGCTCAAGGCGAAGCACATCGACATCGTCGGTCTCACGACGTTTCAGGGGAACGCGGAGGCGTACATCCTCGAAATCCCGATCCCGGGTGAAGGCGAGGGACGAACCGCAACGTGGACGATGTCCGCGGACCCGGCCCAGTCGCAGGGCCAGTATCCGTTCCACTCGGCCGTCGAGGTCCTCCGGCAGACGATGCGTACGCTGCTCGGGATGCTGGCGACGTACGGGTTCCTCGTTCGAGTCTTCCGACGCTTTCAGGAGTGGTGACATGTGGACGACGCTTGTGCTTGCCCAGGACGACGGAAGCTGGCTGCCCGACTTGGTCGGCATCCTGATCGAGTTCGCGATGTGGTACGTCTGTTGGACGTTGGAGCTGTATCTCGACCTGCTGACCCCGATGTTCGTCTGGCTGATCGGCTTCATCCCGGACGGCCTCGCGTGGGACGCGGGGTTCCTCGTCGGCCTGTTCGAGACGGCGAACCTGTGGGTTCCCCTCGACTACGCGGCCACGCTCCTCGTCTCGTGGTGGACGTTCTACCTGACGTTCGCGGCCGTGCGGGCGATCATCAAGTTCATCCCGACCGTGGGGTGACGACCGGCATTCCCCGCGGAATGGAGTGACGCGATGCCGAGGGCGACGACGTGCTACACGACAGGCAAGGCCGGGGCCGGCAAGTCCTACATGCGGGTCCGGTTCCTGGCCGACGAGTTCCTGCTCGACGAGAGCGGGTCCGTCATCACGAACCTTCCGGTCAACGTGAAGGCGTTGGCGGCGTTCGTGGCGGCGAAGCGGAAGGACGGTCCGACGGCCGAGGAGATCGAACGGCGAATCCGGATCATCCCACAGGAGGAGATCCGGAAGTGGCGACGCCAGGCGTCGGGTCCGTGGGAGTACTTCGCGGAGGAGGACATCCGCGGTGCTCACATCATCCTCGACGAAGCCCACACGGTCGCGAACGCGAAGCACAAGGCCCCGCACAAGATCGAGTGGCAGGAGTTCTGCGGCGAACTGAGGCACCGCGGGGCGTCGATCGAGTTCATCACCCAGCACGAAGCGAAGCTCGCGACCGAGATTCGGAACGAAGCGGAGAGCTGGATCGAGATCACGACCGACGAGCGTCGTCGGCACTTCCTGCTCGGGAACATGCTCGGCGACTGGTACGAGCTCAAGGCCGCCTGGTGGTCCGGCGAGTATCGGGCCGGCCTGTGGGAGACGGAGTACCGGTTCGTCAAAGGCAAGGCGGTCGTCGAACGCGAGAAGCGGGTCGATCGCGACCCGGTCTACTTCCCGTTGTACGACTCTTACTCGGCCGCGACGGGCGGGGCGAAGAAGGTCGATCGACCGGAGTACCAGTTCGAACGCCGCGGACGCTGGGGCACTTTGGCCTGGTTCGGCCGACGGAACGCGTGGGGCATCTTCTCCCGTGCGGTCGTGTTCGCGTTCTGCTTCTACCTCTTCGGCGGAGGTGGCAAGCAGTTGCTCTCGATCTACCTCGCAAGGGTGGACGGGATCGTCACGGCGAACAGGGTCGGGACGGACGCCGACGACGAGGATGCGGACCCGGAACCAGCGGGGCCGGTGGAGTCACCGGCCGGGACGCCCGACGAGACTCTGGTTGTGGCTGCGGCCGACGACGACAGAACCGACGCGATGTGGAACCGTCTGCGGTCGGAACTACTGGAAGCGCGGGAAGTCGCGAGGGCGGCGACGGAGCGGGCCGACCAAGTGGAGCGATCCCGAGTTCAAGCTGAGCGGGAAGCCGTGTTCTGGCGGGAATACGTCGAGCACGGTTCGATGGTGGCGATGCTCACGGACGAGTTCGTCGTGATGGCCGACGGGTCGAAGTACCGGCTCGGCGAGGTCATCGAAGGGGGGAGTCAGCGGGGCCGCACGGTGTCGAGGATCGACTATGCACGGCGACGGGTGGAGTTGGACGACGGGACTGTTCTGCGTCTTGGCAGTCTCGGGGTGCCACAGCGGGATACGACCGAGCGTTTTCGAGAGGCCGACGAGTCCTACGTTCCCCCGATACTACGCGGAGGTCCGGGGGCGCCTCGACGCCCAGACGGTCGAGGCGGACGACGGGCCGAAGATCAGTTTCCGATCCCAGGGTCTTCCCCTCCGGTCGTTCGTTCGTCACGTCTCCGAGGCGACGGGCGTCTCGATCGTCGTCGCTGAGGGCCTCGACGAGAAGCCCGTGACGGTCGACGTCGTCTCGGAGACCGTGGACGACGTGCTCGGAATGGTCGCTCGTCGCGTCGGCGTTCAGGTCACCCGAACCGGCACGCTCTACTACCTCGGCGAGCTGCGACCGGAGGACAAGGGGGTCCTCGTTCGCCGGGTCCGGAGGCTGGACTCCGACCAGTTGCTGAACAGCGCGCAAGTCCTGCTTTCTGAGTTCGGTTCGGCATCGGTGACGCCGGACGGGCTGCTGATCGTCGGGGACCGCGTCGAGGTGCTGCAGCGGGTCGTCGAACTCGTCGAGCGTGTCGAGGCGGCCGACGCCGTAACGTGGGTCGTGCAGCTCCACCTCTGCTCGATCGACCGTCGGGACGTGGTCGACATCGGCCTCGACGCCGTGCCCGCGATCGAGATGGCCTACACGTTCGGTGCTGCCAGCTCGAGCCCGTTCGGGCTCCTCACGTCGCTCGACGGCCGGGCAACCTTGGAAGGTGGCCTCGACGCCGTGCTCCGGGCCGTGAAGCGGAAGCGGGACTCGAAGGTCGTCGCGGAACCGCTCATGCTCCTCGTGGACGGCGACGAGGCGTCCATCGAGCGCGGCCAGAGGTTCCCGGTCCGAACCCGGATCGTCGACACCGACACGAACACCGAACGGGACCAAGTCGAGTTCGTGCAGACGGGCCTACAGATCACGGCGACCATGCGGGAACTCGACGACCGCCTCGGCCGGCTTCGTCTCCGGGTGCAGATGAGCGACGTCGAGGACCTCGACGAAGGCGGAGCCCCGATCACCTCCGAAGAGACGGTGACCGTGTCGGCCGACGTGGCCAGCGGCGGCGTCTACCTCCTTGGGTCACTGACGCAGTCGGACCGCGAGGAAGGGTTCGACGTGGGTCTGCAGACTGGGCGAACCCAAGGCGTGGAGGACGACGTTCTGTTCGTCTTCGGCAGGGTGTACCGGATCGAAGTTGGGCAGGACACGAAGCGGCATGGCGAACAACGTGCTGGAGCAAACCAATCGCTCGAATAGCCCTGTCCGTCGTGGTCAGTTGACACTCGGATCGAGCGCACTCTCAAGCCGCACCCGTGCGTCGGCGATGACGACAGACCGGATCAACTTGAACTTCCTCTCCACACTCCGTTCCGTGACGCCAACTTCCCGTGCGATGTGTGCGTAGGAGTAGCCTTCGAGCCTGAGAGTGAACATCTTCATCAGTATCTCATCGTGCCCGAACAAGCCACTGAGCCGGTCACGTTCCTCCGTTGCGATCACGATCTGTTCAGGAGTGTCTGAGCGACCAACGATGTCAGAATCTATCGGAGCGGCTTTGATGTGCGCTGCTCGAGTCTTCTTCGCGTAGAGGCGTTGATGAGTGGCCAATGTCGTTCGTGCCATCACGATTAGGGCAGCCAGAATCTCGTCGTGAGAGGCTCCGATGAGGCGGCGAATCTGCTCTCCCGAGAAGACGTCTGCGAAGACCTCGACCGCAATGTCCTCTGCATCAACGCTTGATGACACGTTGGGCCCTCTTTCCATCAGGGGTCGTACGGCGTCCACGACCGTGTCGAAGTAGCGTCGCCAGAACTCGGTAGCAGCGGTCTCGTTGCCGGCTGACACGAGCCTCAGCAACTCCGCAACCTCGACCGACTCCCAAACGAGCGTTTGCTCGTCGTCGTCCCTGACGGTCTCGACAGCCAAGACACCACCTGGCGGTTCGGACCGTGCCAACACCTCGACGAACTGCATCCGATCAGTGAGTTCCTTCGCGATCCGTGGAAGTCTCGTTGCGGCGTTTTCCGGGAGCGAGACACCGTACTCCGAAGCAAGCATCGTTTCGGCGAATGCCAGCTCCAGAAGGTCCTCGTCGTCAAGCTCGCGCACGTTGCAGACAGACTCGCAGAGCGCGTGATCGCCGGCTCGCCATCGCTCGACAAGCTCTGCGACTTTCTGGTCAATCGTTCGAGGTGTCATCACTTCCTCCCCCCAGAGACTCCTGGATCCTGCCGACCACCTTCCAGTACTTCCTCCGCAGGTAATCCGCCGACCCACCACACTTGGCTGCAACCTCGCTCCATTCTAGGCCGGACGACCGTAGCATGAGGAGCTCGCGTTCTCGCTCATCGATGCCCTTCAGTAGGTCGTCGACTTCGTCGTTGAGCTCGACGTCGTCTACCTGCGTCGTGACCTCAGGCTTGGCGGCAGCACTCTCGTGACGTTCCGTGGCGTCGTGCTTCCGCGCAAGGTCGAACGTGCGGCTTCTGGCGATCGCCCCCAGGTACGCAATGAGGTGTGCGTCGTCGGTTGGCATTCGCTTGCCGGACGCCACGTTCTTCAGGAACCCGAGGTAGACGAGTTGGAGAACGTCGTCGTCATCGACGTCGGCACCAACGGAACACCGTCTGAGGTAGTACCGAATCAAGCCAAGAATCTGTGAACGGTACCGCGTGACGACTGAACTGGCGGCGGCCGTGTCGCCAGCGGCACACCGGGCGAGAAGTGCTTCGAGTTCTTGCTGAGTCTCGTTCATGCCGCCGTGTGCAGAATTCTCGTCGTCTTCGTCGTTTTGTGGTCCGGTCGATGGTCTTGGCTTCGAGTCACTGGTGAGGAGCGTGCACACCCTCGCGACGTCGCCCCCCGGTGTTCGGGGGGTGGACAAGACTTGGCGTGGTTGCGAAGCAATCGACCTTCGGAACAAGGACCTCTCACGTCCTGAAGTGTCGCATTGCGGATGGACACGGGCCATCTCGATTCGACGCACTCGTCATCGATTCGAGAGGCTTGGTCCAAGCCGACAGTGTGACCCACACTTGCCGTGGAGTCGAGCATGCAAGGCCACGCCACAACTCCCATTGGCCCGCAGTCGCTGTTGACTGAGGGCCTCGCAAAACCCAAAGGAGAGAGACAGATGGCGAACTTCTTCGACATTCTCGACGTGTCGGCTCGGATGGTCGACACGAGGCTCGAGGGAACCGATGAGTCGACGTTGCTGATCACGGTGAAGAACGTCAGCCGCTTTCTGACGGCGACGAACGTCTCGACGACGATCTCCGTCGCCGGCGGGCCGATCGACGGCCTGAAGATCACTCCCGACGATCGCTTCTTCGGCACGATTCCGCCGCGGAAGTCCGTGACCAAGGAGATCTCGATTCTGACGGAGCGGGTCGAGCCCCAGGACGCCGCGATCTGCTACCACCTCAACTTCAACGCGTCCTTCGACAAGTGCGAGGGGGACACCACGACGTTCACGATCTCCGACGACTGACTCGACACGGCACACGGGGGCATGGACGCCCCCATTCGCCTCTCGATTCGATCGCAACGACGACGACACTGTCCGCGGCGGCATTCTCCGAGGAATACATGACCCACTTGGGCTCGGGGCGGGCGGGCGTGTAGCGGGCAAGCGGCCGGAGCGCCCCGAAGCGGAGGACGCGGCCGCGGAGCGGCCGCCCGCCCCGAGCCCCGCGGGGG
>JANQQW010000336.1 GCA_028284885.1 Planctomycetaceae bacterium | reverse complement strand
CGACGGCGCCGGCGACCACGAGGCCGCGGTACCAGTCGAAGGGGACGAGGTTCGAGTCGACGACTTCCGGGCGGGCCTCGTAGAACTGGGCGACGACGGTCTCGGTGCCGACGACCACGGGCGTCTCCCGTCGGTCGTAGCCCGGTTCGTGACCGTCGAGCGAGACGAGGTCCCGCTCGACGACCTCGAAGAGGACGCCCCAGACGACGTCCGTCTCGCGGCCGGTGTGACGGGCGTCGGCCTTTGCGGAACCGTCGGCACCGCGTTTGTGGAAGGCGAGTCGGCGACGCGTGACGTGCCCGACGGCGACGGGGGCCGCATCGGGGACGCGGGCTCTCAGCCGCGGGGTGCAGGTGTTGGAACCGTAGGCGAAGACGTACACGCGGTCAGCCGGACTGGGCCTCGGCGGTCGCCTGTTCGATCTCGCGTTCGGCCTCGGCGAGGGCCTCCTCGGCGACCTCGGGCGGGGCCTCGTCGAGGATGCGGCCGCTGTAGAGTTCGATCACGCGGCGGGCGACGATGTCGATCACGGCCGGCTGCACGATGCGGAAGGCGAGGTTGTTGGCCAGCAGCGACGCCCACGTCAGCGGCGACTTGTACCGCAGCGCCTGCAGCACGGGCGTGATCCGCGACGCCCACTTGCCGAGGAACCGCGTGGCCGGCTTGTCGGCGATCTGGCGGCCGAAGCGGTACGTCCGCAGGGCCGTCGTGCCGCTGACGTTGAACATCCAGCCGAGGTAGGGCGACTCCAGGAACTCGGCGACGTCCCGGGCGGCGAGTTCGGTCGCCCGGGCGAAGTGGCTGAGGCCGGGGGCGAGCAGGGCGGCCTCGTCGTCCTTCGCGTCCGGGTAGTACACGCGGGCGACGTTCTTCGTCAGCTCGACGATCTCGGCCGGCAGCGGCTTGATCCAGTCCGGGTTGATCTCGCGTCGCCAGCGGAGCCGGCTCTTGCACGCCCGGACCTGCTCGCGAGCCTCGGCGTCGAGCGGGTTCTCGTCCCCCATGGCGTCCATCGCCCGGCGAGCCCGACGGGCGGCGCGGAGGTTCACGTACGCCAGCGTGCCGAGCACCGAGCCGCACAGCACGAAGCAGGTGAAGAATCCGTAGAGGAACTCGGCCATGCGGCGTGTTGCCCGTGGAGATCGTGGCAGCGGCGATGCCGAGTCGAATCTACTTGGCTTCGCGACCTACGTCCATTCGACCTCCGGGAACGGCCCGAGCCCGCCAACGGATCACTCGCTCGTCCGAGTTCCACTGGACCGCAACTCGGCGACGCCGACCCGAGCCGGGAGCGGACCGCTGCGGCGATCCAGCACTAGGTCGAGCCCGACACGTCCGAGCGGACGTTCGATGCGATGAACGAGATACCGCCCGCTGCGGAACACGACCGGGTGCGACCAGGGGAAGGAGTCGGCGGGGGGGGCGAAGCCGGGCGGGAACGCAGGGGGGCCGACGTCCCCGGCACGCGTCGCGGAGACCGGCACGCCACCCTCGACGAGCGAACTGACGACGTACGTCGCGTCGCTCTCGGCGAGTGCCGAGGCGATCTCGGCGTGTCGGGAGGGGAAGCAGCGGAGCAGCGGTGCGAGGTAGGCGTAACGTGTGGGCGGGTCGAATCCCCCCTCGGCATGCAGGTAGACGAGATGCCCCGCGTGGGCGACGACCTCGCCGTTCTCCATGCCGGAGTCCCGCAGGAAGCGTTCGACCTCGGCCAGTTCCCTCCAGCCGACGATCTTCATGACCCCCAGCCGGTCGCGGACCTCCGGTGTGCTCCCCTCCGCGAGGACGGTCGGCCAGCAGGCGAGGCGGCTCGGCCGGAAGAGCGGGCTCGCCAGCACGACCAATGCGGCAAAGGCGACCCCGGCGGCCCGGACGACGTTCCGCTCTGCCCGCGGGACGCGCACGCAGGCGAGCACCGCGACGGCCAGCAGCAGTGGCGGCGTCTGCACGTAGTCGAACAGCCGCTGCATCGTGACCGTCTGCGTGAGCCACGCCAGGTACAACGTCGCGAGCATCGCCCGCAGACCCAGTGGCGGCTCGTCGCGCGGGCCCGTCACCCTCCGCCAAACGAACGTCGCCGCGGCCGGTGCGGCGGCGAGGTGCAGCAGCGGCCACGGCCAAGTCCGTTGCAGGTGATGGACCACCGAGTCCCAGGTCCAGCGGCTTCGCCCGACGGCGAGGTACTCCGGGTTCCACTCCAGCAGCATCTCCCAGAACCACGGCCACGTCCCGGTCCGGACGAGCCAAGCCGTGCCGAGTGCACCGACGAACGCTCCGCCGAGGAGAACGCCGGCGAGATCGACCGCGACGTTGCGGATCGTTCGGCCACGACCGGAGACGGCCATCACGCAGAGAGCGGGAACGGCGACGTGCGGCTTCAGCCAGAAGGCGGCGGCCCACAGCGTCCCTTCCGTGAACGACCCCGAGAAGCGGCCCGCGCCCGTAGCGCCGGCGAACGCCCATCGGACCGTC
Organism: Planctomycetaceae bacterium; assembly: GCA_028284885.1. Lineage (GTDB taxonomy): Bacteria > Planctomycetota > Planctomycetia > Planctomycetales > Planctomycetaceae > JANQQW01. Next base: position 20,749 of record JANQQW010000336.1, on the reverse strand, counting down.
ACGGCGAGCAGCACGGGCAGCAGCATCCAGATGTCCCGCTGGCAGTGGCACCACTCCGACAGCGAGAAGTAGAGTACGAACAGCACGGCTGCCGTCCAGACGGCGTGCGGCGTCGTCCGGCCCGCGTTCCGCAGGTGCAGTGCGAGCAGCATCGTGGTCGCGGCGAAGACGACGAGGTCGAAGAGTCGCAGCACCTCGGACCCGTGTCCGAGGAGACCGCGGACGAGCCCGTGCACCCAGACGACGCCCGGGAGGTTCGGCTCGACGACGTCCTCGTAGAGCGTGCCCCCCTCGGCGACGACGCGGGCCTGCAGGTCGTACAGGGCGGCGTCCGCCGTGAGCCCCATGCCGACGTGCAGCGGTCCGCCCACGAGGACGACGGCCGCGAGCAAGAGCCACGGCCGTGCACGACGGGGTTGTGATGAGGAGTGCGGCATGGTCTTCCAGTCGCTGCAATCGTCACGTCCGGACCGTTGTGTCGCCCGGACGCCTCGTGTCGTCACGAGCCTACGTCGCGATCCGGGTCGAGGGGCGGTCCCGAGCTAGGGTTGCGGGAAGTCTGGATGCGTTCCCTCTCGGTACGGCTGCCGATGCCTTCTCGTCCCGTCGATCCACTCGTCTCGGTCGTCCTGCCGGTCTTCAACGAAGTCGGCGTGCTGGAACGGCTGCGTGCCGAGGTGACGGCGGCGCTCGCCGAGGGCGGGTGCCGGGGCGAGATCGTCTTCGTCGACGACGGTTCCGGCGACGGCAGCGGCGAGACGCTCGACCGGTTCGCGGCCGAGGACCCGACGGTCCGGGTCGTGCACTTCTCGCGGAACTTCGGCCAGCAGGCCGCCGTCCAGGCGGGGCTCGAGCACGCGGCCGGGGACGCCGTCGTGGTGATGGACTCCGACCTGCAGGACGACCCGCGGGCGATCGTCACGTTCGTCGAACAGTGGCGGGCCGGGTTCGACGTCGTGTACGCCGTCCGCAGGAACCGCAAGGAGGGTCCGGTCAAGCGGATGCTCTTCTCGGGCTTCTACCGCGTGCTCTCGGCGGTCTCCGAGGTGCCGATTCCGCGAGACGCCGGGAACTTCGGGCTGATCGACCGACGGGTCGTCGAGGCGATCCGGTCGATGGGCGACGACGACCGCTACTTCCCGGGGCTGCGGAACTGGGTCGGCTTCCGGCAGACCGGCGTGCCGGTCGAACGGCTGGAGCGGTACGACGACGACCCGCGGATCTCGCTGTGGGGGCTGTTTCGGTTGGCGCGGACGGCCGTCTTCTCGTTCTCGCGGGTCCCGCTGACGTTCTTCTACCTGCTGGCCGCGACCGCTCTCGTGGTCGCGTTGACGGCGGCAACCTTCGCGGTCGTCGTCGGCCTTCGTGGAGCGGCCCCCTCGCCGACGGCGTTGGTCGTCGCGGCTGCCGCGGGACTGGCTGCCTTGAACGCTCTCGGGATCGCCGTGCTGGGCGAGTACGTCGCCCGCATCCACGACTCGGTTCGCCGTCGCCCGCAGTATCTGGTCGACGAGCGCGGTGGCGACTCGGACGGGGGTGACCTGGTCGGCCACGTCGAGCAGACGTTCGGTCGTCCCCACAGAGTCCCGACCCCGGTGGCAGACGAAGTCTCGTCGCCAACGACCGGCCTGCTGACGCGGTAGTCGGTGGATCGACGCGGTCTTCGAACCGCGAATCCCGGCTTCGTCGTTCCCGTTAGCTGTTCACGGGAAACGGTTTACGCTGCGCGAAACGCCGGCCTGCGGCCTTGGCGTTTTCCCTAGGGACGCATGCTTCCTTCACAAAACCATCACATTTCGCCCGTACGATCTCGCCTCGCCAAGGAAGGTTGACGTGGCTTCGGCCGCCTACCTCGTGGTGGGCGGTCCGGAGCGAACCAGCCGCACGATGGACTCGCGCGTCTCGGAGAAGGGCAGCTGGAGCTTCTACTCCAACAGGTCTCGACAGCTGCACTACGCCGTCGTGGTTCACGCCGTTGGCAGCTCCAAGGTTTTTCTGAAGAAAACGACGCGTTCATCAAAGGCGAACAGAGCAGCGGTACTGTCTGGTCCTGACGCGGCGGGAAACGGCAAACGCCACCGCACGTGATCAGGACCCTTGGCCAAGTGGAGTCGCGGGCCGAGGCGGGCATTCGAGTTGAAGGTTCCGGCGTGTGTCCGGGGCCAGTCGAGTTACGCGTCATGCCGGTGGTCGGGTGACGCACACCTTCGGTTCATTGGAGTCCCCAATGCGAAAGTCTCTTCGGTCGCAGTCGAAGCGTGGTTTCACGCTCATCGAACTGCTGGTGGTGATCTCGATCATCGCCATTCTCATTGCTCTCCTGCTGCCGGCGATCCAGTCGGCTCGGGAGGCGGCCCGCGCCACGCAGTGCCGCAACAACCTGAAGCAGATCGGCATCGGTCTGCACGTGTTCGCCGAGGGTGACCCCGGCGGGCGTCTCGGCGAGGGTGCCTACGACAACCAGCGTGACGGCTGTGCCGACAACTGGAGCTGGGTCGCCAGCGTCAAGGGCGTGAAGGCGGGCAACGGCAACGACATGCTCTGCCCGAGCAACCCCCTCCAAGGCCTCGAGAAGCTCAACGACCTTCTCGGCGGCAACACCTCGAACGACGCTCAGACCCCGGCAGGTCGCCGCTGGAAGCGGAGCCAGTACTGCGGCATCATCGAGCTGTCCCAGGGCGGTACGCTCGACGACGGCACGACCCTCGGCGACCTGTCGGCGCTCGAGATCGAGACGTTCGACTTCAACAACGACGGCACGCTGGACGCCACCGACGAGGTCTTCATCGTCGGTGACATGATCAAGCAGGGCTTCAACACGAACTACGCCAGCTCCTGGCACCACGTTCGCGGCCAACCCCGCTTCACGAACCTCGCCACGACCGACGGCGACACCAACGTCGGTGCCGTCGACACGGACCAGGGTGGTGCGTTCGGCGACGACATGAAGGACTTCAACAACGTGACCGGTCCGCTGACGCTGACCCAGGTCGAGACGTCCGAGATTCCGGCCAACAACATCCCGCTGCTCGGCGATGCCGCTCCCGGCGACATCAACGAGGCCGTTCTGGCCGCCACGCCGCTCAACCCGGACGGCTCGACCGTCAACGAGGACCTGCTGACCGGTGCCCGGCTCGGCGAGTCGTTCAACGACGGTCCCGCCTACACCGAGTCCGTCACGGACATCGACCTGATCGAGATCACGGGAAGCATCACCACCGACCTCATCGCCGCCCAGTCCTTCATCCCGAAGTCGTTCCCGGCTCGGGGTACCGACATGACCGGGGCCGGCGAAGAGGCCAAGTACCTCAACCCGTTCGACCCGAACGCCGGTACCGAGCGTGGTATCTTCCAGGTCCTGGCGACGACCACGGGTGCCACGGTCACCTCGGTCGACTTCACCCACGTCTCGGCCAACCTGATCCTTCAGGACCTGCGTGACTGGTTCGCCGTCCACCGTGACAGCGCCAACATCCTCATGTCGGACGGTAGCGTGAAGCGGATCACCGACGACAACGGGGACGGGTTCTTCAACCCGGGCTTCGCCCTCATCGACGACGGCTCCCTGGCCGTCGACACCGGCTACACCGACGGCATCGTCGAGGTCTCCTCGACTGAGCTCTACACCTTCACGTTCCTCGATCCGACGCGTGCCCAGAAGGGCAAGTTCGAGTGATCGGGTGACGACGAAAGTCTGAGCAACGTGCCGGGGGCCCAGTTTCGACTGGGCTCCCGGTTCTGCGTATATTCGGGACGTTCCCCGCGCTCCCCGCCGACACCGAGACCCGACTCGTGTCCCCCCTGCGTGACTTCCTCTACCGCCCGGTCGATGCCTCGTCGCTCGCGTTGTTCCGCATCGTCTTCGGCCTCGTGATGGCCGTGGACATGCTCTACATGTGGGTCAACGGCGAGAACTTCGGGTCGGCCGACGCGTTCCGTGGCCACTACGCGTTCCTCTCCGTGATGGAGGGCTGGCGTGCCCCGGACCCGAACGTCGTGTTCCCGTTGATCGCAGCGGCGGGCCTCGTGATCGCGACCGGAACGCTGACACGCGTCGCGGCGGCCCTCTTCTGTGTCGTGTTCTCCTACGTGTTCGTGTTGGACCCCGCGCGGTTCAACAACCACGAGTACCTGATCGCCATGCTGGCGGGGCTGCTCGTGTTCGTCCGGTCGGACGCCGTCTGGTCGGTGCGGGCGAGACGTCTCGGGGCGGAGCCGACGATTCCGTTCTGGCACCTCGGTGTGTTCCGCTTCCTGCTGTGCGTCGTCTACTTCTACGGCGGCATCGCGAAGTTCGACGCCGACTGGCTGCGGGGCGAGCCGATCGTGGCCTGGGTCGACTCCGCGGGGGACAACCATCTGCTCGGTTACTGGTTCCGACAGAGATGGGTCGGTCTCGCCATCGGGTACATCGGCGTCGTCTTCGACCTCTTCATCTGGGTGCTGCTGCTGTGGCGACCCACCCGTCCGTGGGCGATCGGGCTCGTGCTCGTCTTCCACCTCACGAACTCGCAGCTGTTCAACATCGGCGTCTTCCCGTGGCTGGGCATCGGGTCGCTGGTCCTCTTCCTCGACGCCGACACGCCACGGCGACTCTGGGAACGCCTCACCGGAGCGAAGCCGGCGGACGCCCCGACGCCCCCACCCGCCGTCCCGCTGGTCCGGCAGAACCTCGCCACCTCGGCGTTGGTCCTGTTCGCGGTCGTGCAGTTGGTCGTGCCGTTCCGGCACTGGGCGTACTCGGGCTGGGTGGAGTGGAACCAGGTCGGAAAGAGCTTCTCGTGGCGGATGATGCTCTCGTACAAGGAGGTGTTCGTCGGCATGCAGGTCGTCGACGTCGACCGCAAGCTCGTCTTCGAGGTCGACCAGGGTTGGCGGATCGCCGAGGAGGTCGGGGTGACGCCCGGCAAGCCGACCCTTGTCCGGTCGCAGGGGCAACTGTTCCTCGTCCCGTCGCGCCTGATTCCCCGCACGGGGCTGCTGCGGGGCAAGGGGGTGTGGGGGGACCCACGGCTGCTGGCCCAGTATGCCCGGTCGGTCGCGGCCGACGCCCGCGCCCTCGGCATCCGTCGGCCGTTCGTCCGGGTCGACGCCGTCGCCTCCCTGAACGGTCGACCGTTCCAGTACCTCGTCGATCCGACCGTGAACCTCGCCGAGGCCGAGGTGCCGCTGCTGGGGACACCCGAGTGGGTCGTTCCGCTCGCCCCGGACCAGCCGTTGGGCGACTACTCGGAGAACCTCCAAGAGTTTCACGATCGTGCGATGGGCGTGATCCAGCAGTCGAGAGCCGAGTCCTCCTCGGCGGTCGGCGGGGGAGACTCCTAGTGCGACGTCTCGACCTCGACGAACGCGTGGACGTCTCGACGCTCGTCCTGTTCCGGATCCTGTTCGGTCTGTTGCTGACCGGCGAACTGCTCTACGTCTGGCACCACGCCCGGACCGACTTCCCGGCGGTCGAGTTCCGTCCCGCCTACTCGCTGCTGCCCTGGACGCGGTCGCTGCCGCAGCCGGACCTCGACCTGTTCGCCCCGTTGATGCTGGCCGCCCTCGCCGGGCTGACGCTCGGGCTGCTCACGCGGTTCGCGGCGGCGGTCTTCACGCTGGTCTACGTCTACGTCTTCCTGCTCGACCCGTCGCACTTCAACAACCACTACTACCTGATCGCACTGCTGGGCGCGTGCTTCGTCGTCGTCCGGTCGAACGGCGAGGCCTCGCTCGACTCCCTGTTCCGAGGGCGGTCGCCCACCGTGCCCCGTTGGCAGCTCGCCCTGCTGCAGGGGCACTTCGCGCTCGCCTACTTCTACGGCGGCCTCGCCAAGCTGAACGGCGACTGGCTGCGGGGCGAGCCGGTGCGGATGTGGCTGGACAACGTGCACGACCACCCGCTGCTCGGCGTGTTCGCACGGCAACCGTGGTCGGACGAGTTCATCGCGTGGACCGGGCTTACGTTCGACCTCGCGATCCCGTACCTGCTGCTGTCGCGTCACACGCGGGCGTTCGGCATCGGGCTGACGTTCGTGTTCCACCTGACGAACACGCAGCTGTTCAACATCGGCGTGTTTCCGTACCTCGGCCTCGCGGCGAACGTCTTGTTCCTCCACGCGGGCACGCCCCGTCGGTGGGTGCAGGGCTTCACGGGGCAGCCGAGTTCGGAACCGGCAACCGACGGAACCGCGGACGTCACGCCCCCGCCGCAGTCGTCCACTCGTCGGTTCCTCCTGCCGTTGCTCGTCGTCTACTCGGTCTTCCACCTCGTGTTCCCGTTCCGGCACTGGCTGTGTCGTGGGCACGTCGAGTGGACGGAGGAGGCGAAGCGGTTCTCGTGGCGGATGATGCTGTCCTACAAGGACACGCATCTCGAGATCGAAGTCCGCGACAAGGCGACCGGTCGCCGGTGGGAGGTCGATCAGATGGGGCTGGTGCTCGCCTCGCTCGGGGCCGGGGAGGTCGGCACGGCGCGGCTCGTCGAAGTGCAGGGCCGGCGGTTCCTGATTCCTTCCCGCTTCCTCAGCGTGCGGCAGCAGTCGAGCCGCGGCATCGAAGGGGATCCGCGACTGCTGAAGCAGTGGTGCGAGTTCCTCGCCGACGAGGCACGCCGGCTCGGCATCCGGGAACCGGCCGTCCACTGCCGGGCCGTCTGTGCCCTCAACGGGCGGCCGTACCAGTTCCTGGTCGATCCGGACGTCGATCTCGCCGCGGAGCCGGTGCCGACGTTCGGCACGCCGCGGTGGGTCGTCCCGCTCGCGCTCCGGCAGCCGATCGGCGACTACCCGCTCGCCGACGAGGACCGAATGGCACGCATCCGCGCACTGATCGAAGGCCACGACTCCACGACGGCCGACTCGCGACCGGCCCGTCCCGACGAACCCGAACCTCGAACGTGAACCACGAGGCCACCACCGTGAACCGAAAGTCCCTCGCACTGGTCCCCGTGCTGGTGTTCTTCGTCGTGGGGTGCGGCGAGGAGGAACCGCCCGCCCCGCCGCCCCGTCCCGCTCCGGCCGCTGCCACTGCACCTCCTCAACCGGCCCCGCCGCCGCCGAAGCCGCCAGAACCGAAGTACATCGTCATCGACGACACGCCGCCCGAGGATCCCGTCGCCGCCCCGCCGCGGGTGAACCCGAACCTCCTCGGCCGCGGGGTCGTCAAGCGGGCCACCGCCCAGATCAGCCAGACCGGAGCGCGACTAATCGTCGACTTCGCGACGGAGCGGCGGCTGCAGAGTGCCGCGGTCGTGATCGAGGTTCGTGGCGTTCGCGAGGAACTCGTCGAGGCGACGGCCAAACTGCAGAACGAACGGGCTCCCTTCCTGTGGCGGCTCGACCAGTCCATCCGCGGAAGTGTACGACCGGCCGAGCTCGCGTACCGCATCAAGGTCGAGGAGGACGGCGTGAAAACGTACCTCACCGACTGGTTGCCGCTCGTTCTCACGCGTTGACCCGGAGGGTCGTGCGGCTCGTGCCCGTAGCTTCGTGAAGATCCCGTTGGGATTCGCGAGGTGCGTTGCGGGCCGTTGGTGCCCCGGTGAGAATGTCGTGTCCGCCGAAAGCCCGTCGATGTCCGAGTCCTCCCCCACTCCCGACCGTTCGACCCGCGTCCAGACCGTCTGGGCCGTGGCCGGTCTCGTCGTGCTGGGGGCGGTCGCGTACCACAACTCGTTCGACGGCATCCTCCACTTCGACGACTCGCCGAACATCAGCCACAACGAGGCGCTCGACTCGCTGACGGCGGCGTTCCTCGGGACGCCCGACGAAGTGCCCCGCGGTCTGCACCGCCGGACGATTCCGCACTTCACGCTGGCGCTGGACAAGGCCGTCCACGGTCTCAGCCTGACGGGGCTGCACCTGACGAACCTCGTGGTCCACCTGCTCGCGGGGTTGCTGCTGTTCGACGTGGTCCGGCTGGCCCTCGACCGCGACCGCGTGCCGGACGGGCTGCGGAGCGGTCGTGTGGCGATCGCGTTCGCCTCGGCCGCGCTGTGGTTGGTCCACCCGCTGCAGACGGAGAGCGTGACGTACGTCATCCAGCGGTGCGAGTCGATGATGGGGATGTTCTTCTTCCTCGTCTTCGACGCCTTCCTGCGGGCCGAACGGGCCGAGACGACGAAGGGTCGCCGGCTCTGGTTGGCGGTCACGGTCCTGGCCTGCTGGCTCGGCATGTTCAGCAAGGAGGTGATGATCACCTGCCCGCTCGCGTTGGTCCTGTTCGACCGGCTCTTCTTCGCGACCTCTTGGCGGGAGCTGTTCCGCAAACGGGCCGTGACGTACGCCGGTCTGGCCTGTTCCGCGGCCTTCCTCGTGTTCTGCGTCTACTGGGCCCGAACGCCCACGGAGAACGTCCAGCGACTGGCCCTGCAGGTGCTGACGCCGCCGTCGCGGTGGGGCTACTTCTGGACGCAGCCGGAGATCGTGCTGCACTACCTGAAGCTCGTGTTCTGGCCCTACCCGCAGTGCTTCCTGTACCACTGGCCGGTGCAGGAGAACCTGACGTGGATCGTGCTGCCGACGTTGTTCCACGCGGGCATGCTGTTGGTCGGCGTGCTCTGTCTCCGCCGTGCCCCGGCCGTGACGTTCCTGGTGACGAGCTTCTACCTCGTCCTCGCGCCGACGTCGTCGCTCAAGCCGATTCCGAACCTGGCGTTCGAACACCGGATGTACGTCCCGCTCGCTGCGGTGCTCGTGCTGACCGTGCTGGCCGCGTGGACGGCCCTGTCGCGGCTGTCGGTCTCGCCGCGCGGCCGACGGATCGCACTCGTCGCGGGAGCCGTCGTCGCCGCGGTTCCGTTGACCGGGCTGACGATCGCCCGCAACGAACTGTACGCCGACCACATGGCCTTCTGGCAGGACGTCGTCGACCACGGTTACCCCGGCTACACCTCGCACATGGCGCTCGGCGTGGGACACGTTCGGGAGGGGGAGTTCGACGAGGCGATCGCCGAGTACCAGCGGGCACTCGAGATCGAACCGCGGGCCCTGCTCGCGATTCGGAACCTCTCGTCGTTGCTCATCGAACTGGGGCGGCTCGAGGAGGCGGAACAGTACGAGCTCGAAGCCCTCGAACTGCAGCCGCTCGACGCCACCGTGCAGTTCAACCACGGTCTCGGTCTGCAGGGACGGGCCCGTCTGGCGGCGGCACGGGGCGAGGACGCGGCGGCGGCCGAGATGCGGAAGAAGGCCCTCGAGCACTTCCAGCTCTCGCTCGAGCTCACCCGCACGAGCATCACCCACCACAACGCAGCCGTCGTCTCGCAGGAGCTCGGGTGGCACGACCACGCGATGAAGCACTACGCGGCCGCCCTCGAACTTTCGCCGCGCGCCATCAACTCGCGGCTCGGCCTCGCCAACCTGCTGCTCGCCCACCAGAAGGACGAACTCGGGCGGAAGCACCTCTCGCTGGCGCTCCAGCAGAACCCAGAGGTCCGGCCACAGGTCGAGCAGATCATCCGTCTTCACGAGCGATCGCCGGGTGGCAACGCCGGCGAGGCCCAGAACTGAGTCGCCACATGGCAGTCCACCACGTGAACGGCAAGCGGACGATCGACCTGTTGGTCGTCGTCATTCCCGCACTGAACGAGGAACGGACGATCGGCGACGTCGTCGAGGCCGTCCCCCGCGACCTGTCGAACGTCGGCGAGGTCTGCATCGTCGTCGTCGACGACGGCTCGACCGACGCCACGGCCGAACTGGCCCGCGCGAGCGGGGCGATCGTCGTCCGGCACGACGTCAACCTCGGCGTCGGCGCGGCCTTCGCCACCGGGATCGACCGGGCCCTCCGGCTCGGCGCGGACGTGATCGTCAACGTCGACGCGGACGGCCAGTTCCAGCCGGCCGACGTCCCGGAACTCGTCCGGCCGATCCTCGAGGACGGCTACGGGTTCGTCACCTGTACCCGCTTCGGCGACCCGGCCCTCGTGCCGAAGATGCCCTGGGTGAAGAAGTGGGGCAACGGCGTCGTCTGTCACATCGTGAACACCATCACCCGCCACCAGTTCACCGACGTCTCCTGCGGCTTCCGGGCCTACACCCGCGAGACGGCGTTGCGGCTGAACCTGTTCGGCCAGTTCACCTACACCCACGAGACCTTCATCGACCTCGCCTGCAAACGGGTGCGGATGACGGAGGTGCCGCTGAAGGTGCGGGGCGAACGCGAGTTCGGCAAGAGCCGGGTCGCCGCGAGCGTCTGGAAGTACGCCTTCCAGACGCTGCCGATCATCGTCCGTTCGATGCGGGACACGCGGCCACTGCTCACCTTCGGCCCGGTGGCGCTCGTGTTCCTGCTGCTCGGTCTCGGTTCGACCGGCTTCGTCGGCGGCTGGTGGCTGGCGTACGGACGCACGAGCCCGTGGTCGTCGCTGGTCACGGTCGGCATCGGCAGCCTCGTCCTCTCGACCATCTTCGCCGTCCTGGCCATGGTGGCGGACCAGGTGGGCCGCAGCCGTCGTCTGCTGGAGGACGTGCTGTACCACGAACGCCGCCGTGCCTACGACGAGGCGGCGATGCGGTCGTCGCCGGCGGACGAACTCGAACGCCAGACCGAGTTCGGGTCGGTCGCCGACGCGGACCGAGGACTGCGGACGTGACGTCGCTGCTCCTCGTGACGAGGAACTTCCCGCCGCTCGTCGGCGGCATGGAACGGCTGATGGCCGCCGCCGTCCGCGAACTCGGCCGCGAGTTCGACTGCCAGGTCGTCGGCCCGGCGGGCTGCACGGACCATCTCCAGCCGCCGAGCCGCGGGGTCGGCCACGCGATTCGCCCGCTGTTCTGGTTTCTGCCGCGGGCGTTGCTGAGCGTTCTGTGGCGGGGCAGGACGGCGGGCGTCTGCCTGGCCGGGAGCGGCGTGACGGCTCCGCTCGCCGTACTCGCCGGGCGACTCTTCCGTCGGCCGAGTCTCGTCTTCGTCCACGGGCTCGACCTCGTCGTCGAGAACCGACTGTACCAGTGGCTGTTCGTCCCGTTCATCCGTCGGGCGACCGGGGTGATCGCCAACAGCCACAACACGGCTCGACTCGCTCGCGAGCGCGGGGTGCGTGACGTGCACGTCCTCTTCCCCGGCGTCGAACTGCCCGGTCCAGTCGAACGTGGCGACGACTTCGTCCGCAGGCACGGTCTCGAAGGGAAGCGGGTCCTGCTCTCGGTCGGGCGGATCGTTCCCCGCAAGGGGCTCGCCGAGTTCGTCGAACGGTCGCTGCCGGCCGTCGTCGCGAGTCGGCCCGACACCGTCCTGCTCGTCGTCGGCGGTCCCGCCGCGGACGGCCTCCGGGGCGAGTCCGCCTACGCCGACCGCCTCGCCGACGCGATCGAGCAGCAGGGGCTCGCGGACCACGTCCGCTTCACCGGGCGGCTCGACGACGCGGAGTTGTCCCTCGCCTACCAGACGGCCGACCTGTTCGTGTTCCCGCTCCGCCCCGTCCCCGGCGACGTCGAGGGCTTCGGCATGGTCGCCGTGGAGGCGGCCGCCCACGGGCTGCCCGTCGTCGCCTTCGCCGAAGGGGGCGTGGTCGACGCCGTCGAGCAGGACGTCTCGGGTAAGCTGGTTCCCAGTGAAGACCACGAGGCCTTCACGCGGGCCGTCGTCGACGTGCTGGACAACGCCGAAGTGCAGGCCGAGCGGTGCAAGACCTTCGCCGAACGGTTCTCCTGGGAGAACTACGGAACCCGGCTGCGTGAGATCGTCCGGACCTACGTCGAGTCCTCGTGACCGGCTCGCACCACGTTGTACTCTTCGAGGAACCCGCCTTGCCCTTCTTCTCGCAGCTGATCCGCAAGCTGCGGAACAGCGTCGAACTCCTCCTGAGTCTCGACCAGGTCGGCGACGCCCTCGCCCAGCACTGGGCCGACCGCGTCCGCGCGGACCCCGTCCACGCGCACCCGCGGTGCCTCGTGCGGCACGGCTACAAGGTCTACTCGCAGTGCGACGAGGACGGGCTGATCGCCGAGATCTTCGAGCGGATCGGCGTGACCAGCCGCACGTTCGTCGAGATCGGCGTGGGGGACGGCACGGAGAACAACTCGCTCGCCCTGCTGTTCGCCGGCTGGTCGGGCGTCTGGGTCGAGGCGTCGTCCGCGTCCGTCAAACGAATTCGCAAGGGGCTGCGTCGAACGCTCGCGAGCGGGCGACTCCGACTCGTCGGCGAGGCGGTCACGCGGGAGAACGCGGACGACCTCTTGAGGCCGGTCGTCCCCGCCGAGGAGATCGACCTGCTGTCGATCGACATCGACGGCAACGACTTCCACGTCTGGCAGGCGATCACCGTCGTCCGGCCGCGGGTCGTCGTCATGGAGTACAACGGGAAGTTCCGTCCGCCGGTCGAGTACTGCATGCCGTACGACGCCACGCACCGTTGGCGCGGCGACGACGAGTACGGGGCGTCGCTCGCGTTCCTCGCCAACCGCCTCGGCGAGCGGGGATACCGTCTGGTCGGCTGCGGGATCAGCGGCGTCAACGCGTACTTCGTCCGCGAGGACCTGCTGCAGGACCGCTTCCTCGAACCGTACACGGCGGAGACGCACTACCAGCCTCGGCGGTGGGCGTTGAAGCGGATCGTCTCTGGCCACTCGGCGTCGCTGGCGACGCTGGACGGCTGGTTGTCTCGCGAAACCTCGGGGTCATGAACGGACCGGCCAGCATCGTCAGTCCGCTGGCCACGGGGAACGGCGCGCACGTCGTTCACAGCCTGCTGTCGCGAAGCCTGCCGGGCTACCGCGTCGCCGGGTTTCGACCGGTCTGGTCCCTGGTCCCGCCCGTGCTGCCCCTCTTCTCGCCGGTCGGCCGGGACGTGGACGTCGTGCACACGACGGCCGACTACGGGACGAGTTTCCGGTCGCGGCGGGCGTCGCTCGTCGTCACGCTGCACAACTACGTGCTCGACCCCTTCATGCGGGAGCACAGCTCGTTCGCCCAGAACGTCTTCTACCAGACCGGCCTGCGGCGGCTGTACCGGCGGGCGATCCGCGCGGCCGACGTCGTCACCGCGGTCAGCGAGTTCACCGCCCGACTGGCCCTCGATGACCTCGGTCTCGAGCGCGACGTCGAGGTAATCCCCAACGGCGTCGACGAGCAGACGTTCTCGCCACGCCCGAAACCGGACGGCCCCGTCCGCGTCCTCTTCAGTGGGAACCTCACGCGGCGAAAAGGGGCCCAGTGGCTGCCGGCGATCGCGGACCGGCTTCGCGACGACGTCACCGTCGTCTACACGAAGGGACTGCAGACGTCCGGTCGGCTGCCGGAACACCCCCGGCTCGAGTCCGTCGGCAGCGTGCCGTACGAGCGGATGCCGGAGGTCTACAACTCGGCCCACCTGCTGCTGATGCCGACCGTTCGCGAGGGGATGCCGCTCGCCGTCCTCGAGGCGATGGCGTGCGGGTTGCCGGTCGTCGCGAGCGACTGTTCGTCGTTGCCGGAACTGGTCGAAGAGGGGCAGGGGGGGCACCTCTGCCCCGTCGGGGACGTCGAGGCGTTCGCCGACCGGGTCAACGCGCTGGCCGCGGACACCGGGGAGCGCGAGCGGATGGGTGCGTTCAACCGGGCACGCATCCTCCGCGACTTCACCCGCGACCAGATGGTCGCACGGTACGCCCGCGTGCTGGAGTCGGTTCGGTCGTCACCGTAGGTTGGCGGCGTTCGAAAGGCAGATCGTGTCGTCGTCCCCCAGCGTCTCCGTCGTGATCCCCGTCTACAACGGGAGCGCTCACCTCGCGGAGGCGATGGAGTCGGTCGATCGTCAGACGCACCCGGTCCGCGAACTGGTCGTCGTCGACGACCGTTCGACCGACGACTCGGTCGAGGTCGCCCGGCGGTGCGCGGAACGGCTGGACGTCCGGGTCGAGATTCACGTCCTCGACGAGAACAGCGGCGGCCCGGCGCGGCCGGTCAACGTCGGCGTCGAACGAGCCTCGGGCGACCTTGTCGCCGTCCTCGACCAGGACGATGTCTTCGACGAGGAGAAGTTGGCGAACGAGGCGGGGGCGTTGGCCGCACATCCGGCCGCCACGTTCGCGTTCTCACGCTGCGTCCGGCTTGCCGACCGGACTCCCGTCGTGCCGGAGGAGCGGTTTACGGTCTTCTCCGGGGCCGACTCGGGTGAGCGCGACGGCGAGGCGTTCGTCGCGGTGCTGCTCCGTCAGCCTGCCATGGTCGTCGGCTTCCCGGGGTTCACGTTCCGCCGCGAGGCTTGTCTCGAGGTCGGCGGCATCGACGAGTCGCTCGCCATCGCCGCCGACGTCGATCTGCTCTGCCGTCTCGCGACTGGGGGATCGGTCGTCTACACGCGACGGGTCGGCTACTCGCGCCGCGAGCACGAGGGGAACGCGTCGACGCGAAACGTCGTCTCGCGGCTCGACTTCCTCCGCATCCTGGCGAAGGCTGTCGGTTCCGAGAGCCCGTCGGTCCGCTCGACGGCTCGGGAGGAACTGGACCGCCGCGTCGTGGAACTCTCCTCGATCCTCGCAGAGTCCGGCCGCTGGCGGTCTGCTCGCGAACTGCTGCGGCAGAAGCCGTGGGGCCCGAGCGCGGCACGGACGCTGCGGGGGCTGTCGCGGGCGGCGGCCTACACTGCGTTCTGCCGGATCACGGGTCGGACGTGGCGCGTCACCGACGAGCAGGTCCGGCAGGCCGTCGAACTCGTCGACGAGGTGGCGCGGCGGACGGCGGAGTGAGGACGGCGGAGTGACCGTGGCCGCTACTCGCCCAGCTGGTCGAGCCGCTGCTGGACGTCCTTGTAGCCGTAGTTGACCGAGAGGATTTCGTTGTAGTGGTTCTCGGCGGCGGTCGTGTCGCCGTTGTTCTCGGCGAGCCGGCCGAGGAAGTAATGGCACTCGCAGAAGTCGGTCGGGTTGTCGATGTGGTTCAGCAGCGTGACCGCCTTGGCGAACTGCCGGGCGGCGATTCCCTCGTTCTGCACGCCGATGAAGCACTTGCCGAGCGCGACCAGCACGCTGGCCTGCAGGCGGGAGTCGTTCACGCACTGCTGGAACAGCGGGATCGCCTCCTTGAACTTCTGGAACCGCATGTACTTCTTGGCGAGGTCGAACTTCAGGCGGGAGTCGTTCGGGTACCGCTCGATGCGACCGCGGAGGACCTCCATCTCCCGCAGCACGAGTTCCCGTTCCAGCTTGCCGGCCATGGCGTCCAGCTTGGGGTCGCCGGACTTGCCCGCCCGCTGCCGGGCGAGTTCCCAGTTGTGCCGCAGGATCTCGATGTCGCAGTCCTCGACGATCTCGCGGATGTTGTGGTCGCCGCCGCCGGCCACCTGCAACGCCTCGGCGAACACCTCGCGGGCCCGCTCCCAGTCCTTCTGCTGCCGGTAGTACTCGCCCAGTTTCAGCCGCGGCTCGACCGACTCGGGGTTCTTGCGGACCTGCCGTTCCAGTTCCTCCTCGGCGGTCAGCTCGTCCTTGTCCTGCTTGCGGCTGAAGGAGGTCCGGTCCTCGGCGTAGGCGTCGTCCTTCTTCTCGATGTCGCGGGTGCTCTCGGCCTCTTCGTAGTTCCCGCGGCCCATCGTGTCCTTGGTGAGGTTGTCCTGCTCGCGGCGGCGGGCCTCGGTGTCGGTCGGGTCGAGCTTGTAGACCCGGCCCCACAGCTGGCTCGCCTTGATGTAGTTGCCCCGTTGCTCCTCGACCTCGGCCAGCGCCCGGAAGTGGCTCGCGTTCTGCGGGTCGGACGCCGTCGCCCGCTCGAACGCGAAGACGGCGACCTCGAGGAAGCCACGCTGGTAGCAGGCCTCCCCCACGTCCGCGTTGAACTGGGCGTCCCACGGGTTGATCGCGAGCCCGTCCTCGGCCGCGTGGTCGAGGTCGTCCCACTTGCTGCGGGCCCGGGCCGTCTTGCAGCTCACCCGGACCTTGCCGATCTTCCCCTTCACGAACAGGCCGGTCTGTCCCTTCTGGTTGTCCTTGTAGAACTTGGTCTCGGCCCCGCGGAGCGACTGCCGGAAGACGAGGTTGTCCGGACAGAAGTTGACCGACTGGCGGTACATCTTGATCGCGTACTCGAAGTCCTCCTTCGAGAGCGCATCGCTGCCCCGCTTCCAACAGTCGTTGGCCATCTTGCGTTTCTTGTCGTCGTCGGCCATCGGATCCTTGTCCGGGTCGTCGTCGGAAGGCGGGGCCGCCGTGGTCATGGTGTCGTCCTCCCGGCCCGTCCCGGAATGATACGCGATCGGGGAGGCCGCGGGATACCGCCGTCCAGAACGGTCCCCTCGGTGGCGGGCGACGGTCGCCATTCTGCCCGCCCGGTGGACGTGGCGACAACCGGGCAGGTTCTCGGAGAGATCGGGCTCGGGCGTGCGTCTTGTTGACGTCCGCCCGACTCCCCTACACTTGGAGGGTTCGGAGACCTGCAGAACCTTCACCCGCCGCGTCGCGCTCGGCCACGCGACCGGCCGCCTGGGAGAACACGCATGTTCGATCGTCGTGGACCGAAGTGGAACCGGTTCCTCTCGTTGCTGCTGCTGCCCCTCGTCTGCGCGGCCCCGCTCGCAGCCCAGGAGGCCGCTGCCGACACGGACGACGAGAAACGGATCGAGGACGTCGACTACGAGCTGATGCGACTCTTCGCCGACGTCTTCGACCAGATCGACCGCAACTACGTCGAGGAGATCGACAAGCGGAAGCTCGTGGAGGCCGCCATCAACGGCATGATCTCCGAGCTCGACCCGTACTCCTCCCTCATCCCGCCCAAGGAACTCACCCGCTTCAACGAGCAGGTCGACCAGCAGTTCGGCGGCATCGGCATCCAGGTCCAGATCGACCCGGAGACCAAGCGGATCACCGTCATCTCGCCGCTGCCCGGCGCCCCGGCCTACAAGGCGGGCGTCCGCGCCGGCGACGTGATCATGACGATCCAAGGGCAGGACACCGAGGGCTTCACCATCGAGGACGCCGTCAAGCTGCTGAAGGGCGAGCCCGGGGCCGACATCAAGATCGGCGTCCGGCACCTCGGCGAGACGGAGATCGACGACCTCGAGATGAAGCGGGCCATCGTCAAGGTCTCCACCGTCCTCGGCGACCACTACGAAGGGGAGAAGCCCGACTTCATGCTGCCCGGCGAGGACAAGATCGGCTACGTCCGCCTGACCCACTTCAGCCGGCACACGGCCGAGGAACTGAAGGCCGCGATCGACGAACTCGTCGAGGACGACATGAAGGCACTCGTCATCGACCTCCGCAACAACCCCGGCGGCCTGCTCAGCCAGGCGCGGGAGGTCGTCGACCTGTTCGTGAAGGAAGGCCGCATCGTCAGCACGAAGGGCCGCAACACGCCCGAACGCGCCTGGGACGCCACCCGCCCCGGCACCTACGACGAGTTCCCGATCGCCGTCATCGTCAACCGGTACTCCGCCTCGGCCAGCGAGATCGTCTCGGCGGCGCTCCAGGACCACGACCGGGCCGTCGTCGTCGGCGAGCGGACGTGGGGCAAGGGGAGCGTGCAGAACGTCATCGACGTGCCGGGCGGCGAGACCTACGCCCTCAAGCTGACGACCGCCGGCTACTTCCGCCCCAGCGGCCGCAACATCCACCGCAAGCCCGACGCCAAGGAGACCGACGAGTGGGGCGTGACCCCCAACGAGGGCTTCGGCGTCCGCTTCACCGACGAGGAGTTCCGCAAGTACCTCGAGTACCGCCGCGACCGCGACGTCATCAAGGCCTCCGGCCCGCCGAAGAGCGACTACGTCGACAAGCAACTCGCCAAGGCCCTCGAGGCCGTCAAGGAGCGCCTCGCTGGCGAGAAGGCCGAGGAACGAGCCGCCGAGAAGAACGGCACCCCCAAGAAGAAAGCCGCCTGACGAGTCCGGTTCCCTCTCCCCCTCGGGGAGAGGGTTAGGGAGAGGGGCTCGCAGTCGTTCGACGCACCAACGACTGGAAGGTCGAAAGAACTGGGGACCGGAAATTGGGAACTGGGAACTCGGGATTGCCGGACTCGGGCGCGATCCCCAGTCCCCAGTCCCAAGTTCCCAATCCCCAGTTCCACCCATCCGACATGCTCCTCGCCGTCGAGACCTCCTGCGACGAGACGGCCGCGGCCGTCGTCTCGCGGGATCTCCGCGTCCTCTCGAACGTCGTCGCCTCGCAGACCGACTTGCACGAGAAGTACGGCGGCGTCGTCCCCGAGGTCGCAAGCCGGGCGCACGTCACGAAGATCGTCCCGGTGATCGACGAGGCACTCGAACGGGCCGGCGTGACGTTCGCGGACCTGTCCGCGATCGCCGTCACCACGCACCCCGGGCTCGTCGGCTCGCTGCTCGTCGGCGTGACGGCGGCGAAGTCGCTGGCGGCCGTGCTCGACCTGCCGCTCGTCGCGGTCGACCACATCCAGGCCCACGTCTACGCCTGCCGGATGGCGGCCGGGCGGGACGTCTTCCCGGCGATCGGCTTCGTCGTCAGCGGCGGCCACACGAACCTGTACGACTGCCGGTCCGCGACCGATCTCGAACTCGTCGGCTCGACGATGGACGACGCGGTCGGCGAGGCGTTCGACAAGGTGGCCGCCGTCCTCGGCCTCCCGTACCCCGGCGGCCCCAGCGTGCAGAAGGCGGCCGAGCGGGGCGACCCGAAGTCCGTCCGCTTCCCCCGCTCACTCCTGAAGGACGAACGGCTCGACTTCAGCTTCAGCGGCCTGAAGACGGCCGTCCTCTACGCCGCCCGCGGCACCCCCGGCAGCACGAAGCCGGTCCCCGAACTGACGGACCAGCGAATCGCCGACCTCGCCGCCGCCTTCCAGGCCGCCGCCGTCGACGTCCTCGCCGGCAAGTGCGAACAGGCCCTCGAGCGGTACGGCCGGGACACCCTCTGCGTCGGCGGCGGCGTCGCCGCCAACGGCCCCCTCCGAGAACGCCTCGAATCGATGTGCGAGAAGAACGCCGTCACCCTCCACCTCGCCCCCCTGTCCCTCTGCACCGACAACGCCGCCATGGCGGGGATTGCCTGGGAACTGCTGGACGCGGGGCAAGTGTCGCCGCTCGACGTCGACGTGCGGCCGGGATTGGTCCGTCGATAGTAGCCGCGTTGCCCCGCAACGCGGACGAGCGTGGAGTTGTGACGAAGTTGTCGCGGTGTTCGATCTCTCGCGAGATTGCGTCCTGCGGAGAAGTGCCTTCGCTGGCATTCGCCCTGTTGAATCCGTTCAATGCTCATGCGTCGAGTGTGCTCCGACATTCGGCCCAACGTTAGACGGTGTGACTGGGAGCTCAGGGGGGCGAATGCGAATGCTGAACCGCGATGCTGAAGCAAGTCTTGAGGCCAAGATAATTGCCCAGGAGCACCGGCTAGTCGCTATTGCCCGAAACTTCTTCGTTCGGCGAAGGACGTTCGCAGAGGATGATCCACGTCGAGAGGCCTGTACGGAGGCCCTCATTTGGCGAGTGTGCTGGTCACTGCTTGCACCAGCGGCTGCAACAACTGCGGGAGCGACGGGCGTCGCTGCCTTAGCGATATCGATCTACGCGTTGTCGCTGCACGGTGATCAGAACAAGATCGAGACGCGTGCTGGACTCTTCGCCCATTCATTGCAGATTCAGGGCGTTTTGGTTGAGCATCCGGAGCTCTACCCGTACTTCTACGAGAATGAGCCGGTCCCGATCGACGTGGACGAGAAGACGAGGATTCAGGTCGAAATCATCTCCGAGATGCTGGCCGACATGATCGACCACGCTGCGGCCAGTCTTCTCACTCACGAGGGGTGGGAGGAGTACGCAAACGACATGTACGAACACAGTCCGGCATTCCGGCGGTTTGCAGACGAACGGAGACAGTGGTACCCATCGATGTGGCGGTGGATTGAGCGCTGATGCGACGGTTATCCGGGGTCCGACAACGCAGGCCCCCAGCGGGGGACCGAGCCCCACAAGACGGCCTCGGTCTGGGGGCGTCCTTTGGCCGACCTCGGCCACCCCGATTGTTGGCGAGTGTGAGCGGCTTCAATCGGGGCACGCACACGCCGCGTTCGGCTGCGTTGCGTGGCAACGCAGCTACTTTCGTGTGCCGACGACGTTCACGCCGCTGCCGATGAGGAAGTTGTGGTCGTAGCACCAGCGACGGGTGGCTGGGGTCCGACAGCGGAGGCCCCCAGTGGGTGACTTGGACTTCGACGTGTTCCCCAGCCTCGATCCCCGCGAGACGACCACGGTCTGGGGGCGTCCTTTTGCCGACCCCAGCCACTCCGATTGTTCGCGAGTGTGAGCGGCCTCAATCGGGGCACGCGCACCCCGCGCTCGGCTGGGTTGCGAGGCAACGCAGCTACTCTCGTGTGCCGACGACGTTCACGCCGCTGCCGATGAGGAGGTTGTGGTCGTAGCACCAGCGGTAGAGGCGGCCGGGCTTCTCGGGGGGGAGGACGCGGAGGTCGGTGAAGCCGGCCGTCTCGAACCAGTCGGTCAGCTCGGCCGTCGTGTGGTGGTGTTGGTACTCGGGGGCGTACCAGTCGAACGTGTCGCAGACGCGGTTCTCGTGGTTGGGGTGGGCGCTGAAGTTGAGCACCTTGTTGAGGGTGCGGTTGACGACTGGCAGCCCGCCCAGCCACGCGCCCCAGCGGCAGTAGCGTTCCAGGCGGTCGGGCGGCATGCGGGTGGTGCGGCGGCGGGCGAAGTCGTTCAGCCGTTCCTGCCACCACTGGTTGCGGCGGTACAGCCAGACGGCCAGCCGGCCGCCGGGTCGGACCGTCTTCGCGACCGCGTCGAACACGGCCCGCGTGTCCGCGTCGTGGTGCATCACGCCGATCGAGAAGACGAGGTCGAACGACTCCGGCTCGAACGGCA
>JANQQW010000335.1 GCA_028284885.1 Planctomycetaceae bacterium | reverse complement strand
GCCGAGGAGGTCGGCGAGCTCGGCGGGCACGCCCGCTCGGAGGCGTCAGACGCCGAACTCGAACGGCTGGCCCTCGCGAACGACGACCCCGACGCGTGGGCCGACGTCTACAACGAGCGGACTCGCGTCGTCACGTTCGACCGGCTCGCCGACGACGAGTTCTTCATGCTGGGGGACAACAGTGCCCGCAGCCAGGACAGCCGCCTTTGGCCGAACGGAATGATCCCCGCCCTGCAACGGGAACGCCGGCACGCCGTCCCGCGGTCCGCACTCGTCGGCAAGGCGTTCTTCGTCTACTGGCCACACGGAGTTCCGTTCCTGAACGACGGGAAGGGGTTCTCCGGCTGGGCCAAGCCGATTCCGGGGCTCAACCGGTTCTTCTGGCACCGGGAGGTGCGCGTCGAGAACGAGTTCGGCCCCGGGCCGCCTCGCGTCGAGGTGAAGCTCTCGGAGGACTACCCGCTCCGGGGCGTCCCCTTCTACCCGCAGTTCCAGCGAATGCAGCGAATCCGCTGAGCGGGTCACGACGACTCGCCGGCGACCGAGATCAAGGAGGATCGCATGTCGCTTCTCGAAGCCCGCGGAATGGTGAAGATCTACCCCGGCGGCAAGAAGGCCGTGGACGGGGTCGACCTGACGGTCGAACCGGGCGAGATCGTCGGGCTGCTGGGTCCGAACGGTGCCGGCAAGACGACCACGTTCCGCATGTGCTGCGGACTGGTCGCCCCGACCGAGGGCTCCGTCTCCCTGAAGGGGACCGACGTCACCAAGTGGCCCATGTACCGCCGCGCCCGGCACGGCATGGGCTATCTGCCGCAGGACGACAGCATCTTCGTCCGGCTGTCCGTCGAGCAGAACATTCTCGCCGTGCTCGAGTACCTGAACAAGGGCCGCCGCGAACGGCACCGTCGCACCGACGAGTTGCTCGAGAAGTTCGGCCTGACCGACAAACGCAAGCAGATCTCGTCGACGCTCTCCGGCGGTGAGCGACGGCGACTCGAGATCGCCCGCTGTCTCGCCAGCGAGCCCGCGTTGATCCTGCTCGACGAGCCCTTCACGGGCATCGACCCGGTCACCATCCACGGCATCCAGGACATCATCGCCGGGCTCCGAGACGACGGCATCTCGATCCTGCTGACCGACCACCGCGAACGCGAGACGCTGACGATCACCGACCGCAGCTACGTCATCTGCGCCGGCAAGGTCCTCGTCTCCGGCGACGCCCAGACCGTACTCGACGACCCGACTGCCCAGGAGATGTACTTCGGCAAGCGGTTCGACAGCCGGTCGATCATCGAGGGCAAGGAGGCATTCGGCGGCGACGGCAGCGCGACGAACGCCGACCCGGAGTCGCCGGGCGAGGACGCGTCGCCGGACGACGACCGTCTCTCGGACGCCGCCTGAGGCCACTCGTCAGGCGAGGGCGGCTTCCGGTTCCAGAACGGCTCGGCACCGCCGGGTCAGCGGGAAGTCGTTCTTCACGCCCACGTCCACGGTCGAGTGCTGCTCGTCGACCCGTTGTGCGATCGCTGCCAGGTCGAACGACCTCCAGCTCTGCTGCAGCTTCGCGAGCAGTTCCAGTCCGTCGTACTCCTGCCGCAACTGGTCCGGCAGCAAGGCCGAGAGCGCGACCGCCGCGGCGGGAGACCGCTTGAGCTGCGGGTGGGCGAGCATCCGCAGGCCGTGGTGGTGGAACAGCACGCACACGACGAACTCGTCGGGAAGATGCCATCGCCGGGCGAGAACCGCCCCCGCAAGCGCGTGGTTCCAGCCGAGCTCCCGCTGCTCGTACTCCACGAGCGACCGCGGCTGACCGGCACGCGTGTCGACGAACGGGGCGTAGGTGTCGATGCAGTCGCTGGTGACGACCGGGAGCAGGTAGTCCTGCAGCAAGCCGGCCGCGAAGGCGACCTCCTCGTCCGTCTTCAGCAGCTTCGCGACCTCGCGTGCGAACAACGCCTTCTGCAGACTCGCGTTCCAGAAGCAGGCCTGGTTCAGCATCTTCGACTTCCGCGACCGAACGGCTGCCTGCATGCCGGTCGTCGTCACGAACATCTTCGCCTTTCGACGGCCGAGCAACGACAGCGACTGCTGGACCGACTTCGCCCGGTGACGCAGCCCCGTGAACGCGGAGTTGACGTGCTTCAGCAGCTCGACCGTCAGCCCGGTGTCCGTCTCGACGATCGACGCCAGGTTCGCGAGATCCACGTCTGGTCGGTCGCACCGTTCGAGGAACTGGGTGACCGCGTGCGGCAACGCCGGCAGCTCGATCGTCGGAGGCAACGCCGCCAGCGTGAAGTCGCCCAGCGACTCGTCGCAGATCGCCGTCCAGTCGGTCACGGACACGGAGCACACTCCCGCTCGGCCGCCAGTCGGGCACAACGGCGGGCGAACGCGGACGTTCCCTCGGCTCCGTTCGAGAACTCGGCGAAGTCCTCGGCCACCCGCTCGCCGAACTCGACCAGGTCGAACTTCGGCCACGCGGCGTCCAGTCGGTCGAGCAGCTCGAACCCTCCGGGATGCTGCCGGAACGGTTCGGGCATCAGCGCCCCGATCGCGACCGCGGCCACCGGCGTTCTCGCCAGCTCCGGGTGGCGGAGCATCTCCAGCCCTTGATGGTGCATGCCGATGCAGCAGACGAGTTGGGCGGGCAGCCCCCAGTCGTGTGCCATGCGGGCCGCCGCCAGGGCGTGGTCCCAGCCGAACACCTGCTTCTCGAACACGACGAGGTCGCCCGGCTCCCGGTCCTGCTGCTCGCCGAACGCGACGTACTGGTCGAGCCGCTCGGACGAGAGCGTCGGCAGCAGGAAGTCCTGCAACATCCCCGCGGCGTACGAGACGTCCTCGTCCACTCGCATCAGGCTGGCGATCCGGCGTGTGAACAACGCCCGCTCGAGATTCGTGTTCCAGAAGGTCTGCGGGTTGACGAGCTTCGAAGGGCGGGCGGCGGCGGCGTTCTTGGCGGCCGTCGTCAGCACCATCAGCCGGACCTTCGCGATCCCCAGCAGCCCGATCGCGTGGGCGGCGGAGTTCACCTCGCGTCGCAGCCCGACGGCCGACGAGTTGACGTAACGCAGCAGCTCGCAGGTGAGCGCGGCGTCCGTCTCGACGATCGCCGCCAGCTCCTCGTTCGTCGCCTCGGGGTCGTTCGACCGCTCCGTGAAGTCGTTCACGGCCTTCGAGAGCATCGGCAGACGGATGTCCGGCGGGAGGCCGTCGTCCATGTCGCCGAGCAACTGCTCGCGTTGTCTCTGCCAGTCGACCACTCGTCCGGTTCCCAGTGCAACGTGTCGACGACCGTCACGTCCCGAGCACTCGGGCGTCGGTCGAATCCTACGTCACACCGCCGCACTCGCCGGGAAACGTGCGAAGGAATCGGACACGACAGGCCGCGTGAACGACTACGACCCGCCCAACCGGACCCGGCTCGCGAGAAACCCCAAGACGGTGCGAGTGCGCCTGATCTGCACGGCAGGAACGTGGACGGCGACACGGAGTCCGGCCGGCTCCAAGCCGACCGCCATGCCGGTGTAGTTCCGTTCGCGGTCGAACTCGTCGAGCAAGCGCGGGTCGAGTTCCTCCTCGACCGCCCCGCCCCGTAGCCCGGCTCTCAGGACACCGACGGCGAGCGACGGGAGGTCCGCGAGCAACACCAGGTTGGCGTTCTCGGGCAGCCGGCCGAGCGAGGCCGCCAACACGCGGTTGCCGGTTCGGCCCGTGCGATCGTCGAGCCGGCGGAGACAGGAGTCGGCGAAGGCCCGTCCGCCCCCCATGACCTGCACGACGCGCCCCTCTTCGGCAAGAAGAGCCCCCTCGAGTCCGTCCCTTCCGTAGAGCGTGTCGAACCAGGCCCGCCCCACGCCTTCCCGTCGGACCGAGACCCGCAGCCGATCCGCTCGCCGACCGGCCACCGTCGCCCCCCCGGTCTCGACCCGAACGCGTTGAGCCGTCTCGAACGCGTCGAACGCCGTCGACTCGTATTCACGCCGCATCAGTTCCAGCACCTTGTCCGCCGGATCGACGGCGACGACCTTCGCCACCTGCAGTGCCCCCTGTTCCACGCGTCCGAGGCCGACCGAGACGGCGACCTCGCCGAGTTCGATCTCGCCGAGCGTCTCGCCGATCCCGGCCAGGCGACGCCGCAGCTCCGAGCGACGCGGCATCTCCTCGACCGCGTTCTCGACAATGCCGCGAACGGCCGACGACGGCACTCCTTGCAGGCCGAGGTAAACGAGTTGTTCCTCGGGCAGTCGCGTCGACCACTCCGACCGGGTCGGTGCCTGCCATCCGCTGACGAGAGACACGATCCGGTCTCCCGCCGGGTCGAGCAGAAGCTCGAGCCCGAGCCCACCCGGCGACACCCGCACCGCGAGGGTCAGGCTGCGGACGTTAGCGTTCACCATCTTCACGAGCGCCTTCGGGTCGGTCGCGGCCGACATCTCCAAGCCGATCCGCTCCAACCACTCCGGCGGCACCGGCAGGGCAAGGTCGTCCGGGACCGGCAGTCTTGCCGCGGCGGCCGGACTGACCCGGACCGTCACTTCACCTTCCAACAGCAGCTCGCGTTCGGCCTTGCCGAGCGAGTCGTCGAGCGACTCCTGTTTGCCGTCCATCGTGTTCCGCACCTGCAGGACGGCCGCCTCGTCCGTCGAGTAGACGATCCACCGGCCGCTGCGGTGCACGCGCGACCGCCCGAGAGTCGCCTCCAGCGTCCGGCGTGCCTCCACGAACGACGTCGTCGGGATCAGGAAGACCGTGGAGTACCGGCCGTCCGCGTCGACGAGCCCGGCGAACCACCAGTTGGCCGACCGGTCGACACCCGCCAACCGCGGGTTGCCGATCCAGGTGCCAATGGCCGCGAACGGGTCGTTCGACCGCTTGGGAAGGAACTCGGCGGCCCGCAGGAACGCGTGAGCGCTCTCCAGCGTCGCCTCGGGGCTGGCAAGTCGACCGACGAACAACGCGTCCGCCGGAACCGCGGCGAGAGGCGTCTCGACGTCGGTGTCCGCGACGGCGGTCGAAACGGCGACCAAGGCGGCGAGGCAGGCAAACGGGACGCGGAACACAGGTGACTCTCGCAGGGGAGAAGGAGGAACTCGTTCGGCCGAGTCTACCGGGCGAGGTCCGTTCATTCCGCCGCGGTGTCGGAATTCACGAGTCGTTCAACAACCGACTCGACGGCGACGCCGTCTTCCCCGGCCACGTAGAGGCTCCCGTGCCGGACCGGTTGACCGTCGAGCTGGAACGGCGACGTTCGCACCCACCGCACACCCGACGGCAACCCGCTCAGTCGTCCGCGAAGCCACTCGTCGGGCCGTGAGTCCGGCCAGCGAACGTGCAACCAGGCGCCCGGACCGAGCGATCTCGCGAAGCCGAGTGCGAGTCGCCCCATCGTCCGTCGGGCATTCACGTCCTGAGCGAACCGTCGGCAAAACCGCCCGTTCCCGTCAAGGAAGCAGCAGACATCGATGCCCAGCGGCCCGTGGTAGCCGGCGGCTGCCACCTGCCGTGCCACGTCACGGGTCGCCTCCACTTCATCGGACCAGTCCGCCTCGGCTTCGCCTTCTGCCAGAACGCGGGTCCCGAGGTAACGCCCGACACGATCGGTCAGGAGTGGGACGACGCCGTCGAGGGCAACGGACCCGTCGGACCGCACCGTCCACTGCACCCCGGCTTCGGCAACCACGTCGAGCCACAGCTCGAAGACGACACACCCGTCGCGAGCCAGACGTCGGTCCAGCCACGCGAGCAACGACTCGTCGCACCGGGCCCCCTCGCCCAACATCCGTTCCCGGGCCGACATGCCGAACTCGGCCTTCAACACCCACCGCTGACGGGACGCTCGGCCGGCGACGACTTCCGAACACTCTCGTCGCGAGCGTACGAGTCGCGCGCCCGCCGGCCGTGCCCCACGCTCCTCCTCCAGCGCGAACGCGAACGACCGGGAGTTCACCCGGCGGACCGAAACCGGATCGGGTGCGTCACCGACGAGACCTGCCGCCGAGGCGAACGACTCCGCTGTCGCGGTCCACCCCCACGGCTTCAGCCGCCAGCCGGTGAACTCGTCCGAGGGCTCGCTCACGAAGCGTACGGACGGCAGACCCGCGTCGGCGAGTTGGGCTCCGTGATCCGATTCGACGGCTCCGCCGACAAGAATCGCGTCTCCCGGATCGCAGGCTCCCACCAAGCCGGTCGCGAGCTCCGCGTTCACTCGGCGGACACGGTCGGGCGGCACCCAACGGGGATCGGCCCACTCGTGCTCGCAGTCGAAGTTGCCGAAGTGCAGGCTGGGCATGGAGAACCGACTGATCTTCGCGCGGACGGACCAGCGGGTTATACCTCCGTTCTCTCCACCGTGCTCCTCACACTCCTCTCCGACACCAGAACGATGCGCGCTCCTCTCGCGTCCGTCTGCTGCATCGTCGTCGCCTGCGCCGCGGGTTGCTCCCGCGAGTACGTCGTGCCACCGGTCGAATCGGTCGCGCTCGCACTCACGGAGCTCGGTGAAGAGGCCTTCGCCGTTCCCGCGGACCGCGAGTGGACGAGCACCGGCTACGTGGTCGAGGCGGGCGAGGCGGTCACGATCGAGGCCTCCGGACTGGTCACGATCGACGACGACGGCCACAAGGTCGGACCGGCCGGCACGTACCATCACTCGGACGACGTGCTCCGCGAGCGATTCCCGGCCGCCGCGGCCGCCGAGGGCCCGGCTCCGTGCTACGGACTCGTCGCCCGCATCGGCGACGGACCGCCGTTCCCCGTGGGAACCAACTACAGCTGGTTCGCCGACCGGGCCGGGCCGTTGTTCGTCGGCGTGAACGACTTCGACGTCACGGACAACGCCGGCGAGTGGCAGGTCCGCGTGTCGACCTCCGCGACGCCCGTTCCGGTCGACCGGGAGTTCGTCCTCGACGACCGCACGCCCGCGGGCCAACCGCTCCAAGGGGCCTCCGTCGTCCTCTTCTACGTCGACGGACTCCGGCCCGACGTCGTCCGCGAGATGGCGGCCCTCGGCCACCTGCCCAACATCCGCCAGCTCTTCCTCGACGGCGGCGTCTGGTTCGAGAACGCCTTCACCGCCTTCCCGTCCGACACGATCACGTCGAACGGGACCATGTGGACCGGGGTCTTCTCCGACCGCCACGGCTTGAAGGGGCAGGTCCGCTTCAGCCGCCGCACGCTCCACTCGGACTCCTACCTGGAACCGATGGGGCCGAACCGCAGCTCGCGGCTGCTCGGGCCGACCGGGCTCGACGGGGCCGTGCACGACACGACGGTGCAGACCGTCCGACTGACGAGCGGGCGGGAGACGGCCGAACGCCTCGACGGCAGCGTCACCACGCGGGCCTCCCCCTTGTACGAACGCCTCCGCGACCGCGGCGAGGACTGGGCGACCGGCGTGCTGCCGGTGATGACCGAGACGCCGCCGCTGCTCTGGACGAAGAGCATGGCCCGGTTCCTGCCCTACTTCCAGTCGCACCGGGCGTGGGAGTTCGTGGACGACGCGAACAGCCACTACGCCCGCCGTCAGCTGCTCGCCCGGGACGCCCCGGTCACGATCGTCTGGCTGCCGGAGACCGACTCCGTCAGCCACAAGCGGAGCCGTGGACAGTTCGGGCTGACGCGTCGCACGATCGCCGAGGCCGACCGGCTGATCGGCGACATCGTCGAGGAGGTCGCGTCCCGCGGCCGGCTCGGCTCGACCTACTTCTTCCTCGTCAGCGACCACGGCCACCACGGCGGGCGCTCCACGCACCTCTGCCACTTCGACCTCGCCAACGAGTTCTTCTTCGCCCCCCGTGAGGTCGACGAGTCCGGCAAGTGGGTCTCCGGAGGGCTGGGCGTGTCGGTCCGGCAGCACCGCTTCTGGAACCGGCACTCCGAGGACTCGTCCCGCAGCTTCGTCTTCGTCGACGGCGAGTCGGACGGGGCCGCCCGCGTCTTCCTGCCGAAACGGTCGTTCGCAACGAAGGACTGGTCCGGGCCGAACCGCCCAGGCGACCTGCTCGCCTACACGGTCGACGACGACGAACCGCCGGTCGATCTCGTCCGCACCCTGCTCGACGTCCGGGCCCGGCACGGCAGCGGCCGCGTCGAGCACCCGGTCGATCTCGTGCTGACGAAGCTCTCGGAGACCTCCGTCCTCGTCGCGAGCCGCGACCGCGGCGCCGCGGTGATCGACCGCCGCCGCGGCAGCGAACGTGGCTGGGAACTCCGGTACCGCGTCGTCACGAACCTGCGGCCCGGCCCGGACGGGCGAGTCGAGTTCGACGTCGTCCCGGTCCCGTCGACCGACCCCCTCCACGTCCTCGACTCCGTGCCGCTGGACCTCGTCGGTCGGCACCTCGACGAGCGCACCTGGTTGCGGCTGACGTCCCGCGGCGTCTACCCGGACGCCGTGGTCACGCTGTCACGCCACCTGCTCTGGGACAAGTCGATCGCGCACCGGGAGCGGGAGTTCGCTCCGGACTTCGTCGTCACGGCGAAACCGGGCTGGTACTTCGGCCGCGAGAGTTCGCCCGGCACCATGCACGGCTACCCGTTCCGCGACGCCGTCACCGCGTCGATGTTCGTCTCCGGACCGAACGTCCGACGGGGTGCTCGGTCGGTCGACCCGGTGCGGCTCGTCGACCTGACGCCGACGATCCTCGACATGATCGGGCACGAACCGGCTCCGAACGACTTCGACGGCCGGCCGCTCCGCGTGCAGTACGAGTCCGGTCCTGACGACGAACTCGTCGTCCGTTCGCCCGTCTACTGGGGCGACCTCGACACTCGGGCCGAGTCCCGTCTGGTCTACCAGCCGCTCGCGAAGTACGAGCACCTGCCGTTCGCCGTCAACCGGCCCTACCGGGCCGCCGACCTCAACAACCTCGCCTACAACGGCATCGCCTTGCTCGACTGGAACGTCTTCCGCCTCGTCGACGACCTGGCCGCACCGTTCGGGGACGGCGGCCGCAACCTCGTGCAGGGCGTGGAGGCGGCCGAGGCCGAGGTCCGTGTCCGCGGTGGCTGGGCCGGCGAGGCGGTCGAGGCCCTCAACATCGGCGGGTCCTCGCTCGGCGACTACACCTGGTCCTCGGCCGGCAACCTGAAGCGTATCGACGGCGTCGTCGACTGGGTGCAGGCCCGCGCGGCCGCCGTCGACCAGGACGTGGCCCGACTCGTCGGACGCGAACGGCTGCCGGGCTCCATGCTCGCCGAAGGAGCCGTCGACGGCGTGCAGGAGACCGGCTGGGAGCTGTACCGCTTCGCCCAACGCGTCGTCGTCCAGGTTCTGGACGAGGCAATTCTCAACGGCGTCGAGGACCGGCTCGCCCGCTCGGTGAACACCTTCCGCCGGCTTCCGGCCGAGGTCCAGGTCACGCCGGCCGTCCAACGAGCCCAGTCACCCGACCGACCGCGTGAGTCCGCTCAGTACTCCGTCGACGACGAAACAGCCAACCGGAAAGCCGAGCATCCGCTTTCGTCGAAGCTCCGAGCCGATCTGCGAACCGTCTTCCAGCAGACCGAGGAGCGAGCCACTGCGGCGATCGAGCGGGACGACACGTCGGTGGCCGCCTACTCGGCGCGCGGGGACGCCCGGTTCTTCCGGGGCGACTTCAAGGGAGCCGTCTCGGACTACGACAAGGTCGTCGCGCTCAGCCCGCAACGGGCGAACTCGCACTGGCAACGGGGCATCGCCCGCTTCTACGCGGAGGACTACAAGGGGGCCGCCGCCCAGTTCGAGGCGTACCACACGTTCGACAACGTCGACCGCGAGAACGGCATCTGGCGGTACCTCTCCCAGCACCGTGCCCACGGCCGCAAGAAGGCCCGCGAGGGACTGCTCAAGTACGAGAAGACCGACCGCGAGCCGTTCCCCGACGTCTACAAGCTGTTCGCCGGCGACCTCACGCCGGAGAAGATCGTCGCGAACGTCGCCCGCGCGAAGATCGAGGACGACGAGCGTCAGTCCCGCCTGTTCTACGCCCACCTCTACATCGGCCTGGACCACGCGGTCGAGGGGAAGGACGACGCGGCCCGCCGACA
>JANQQW010000329.1 GCA_028284885.1 Planctomycetaceae bacterium | reverse complement strand
GTACGACTTCTTCTCGCTCGTGCTGATGGCGATGGTGCTGATCGCCTCGGTGTCGACCGGCTCGCTACTGAAGGGGATTCTGGCCGGGGCGCTCGGCATTTTCGCGACGATGCCCGGCTCTTCGCCCGTCGACGGCAGCCTGCGGTGGACGTTCGGTTTCGGCGAACTCGACAACGGCTTCGCCCTGCTGCCCGTGCTGATCGGCCTCTTCGCGATCAGCCAGGTCGTGCAGGACGTCCTCGACGCGGACAAGGTGCCCGAGTCGGTCACCCCCGACCGGACCGGCATGCTGCGGACGCTGCTCGACACGCTCGGCCAGTGGGGGAACCTGCTGCGGTCCTCCGTGTTGGGGACCTGGATCGGCATCCTGCCGGGCATCGGGGCGAACATCGGGTCGATCGCCGCCTACTCGGCCGCCCAGAAGTTCTCCAAGACGCCCGAGGAGTTCGGGCACGGGTCCGAGGAGGGGATCGTCGCCAGCGAGGCGGCCAACAACGCGACCGTCGGCGGGGCCCTCGTGCCGCTCGTCGCGATGGGGATCCCGGGCAGCGTGATCGACGCGATCCTGCTGGGAGCGATGGTCGTCCACGGCCTGCAGCCGGGGCCGCTGCTGTTCAAGAGCAACCCGGATATCGTCTACACGATCATCGGCACCGTGTTCCTCGCGAACATCGCCATGCTGGTGTTCATGGTGGTCGCCAGCGGCTGGATCGCCCGGCTGACGACGATCCCGCGGGCCTACCTGCTGCCGACGATCTTCGTCTTCTGCGTCGTCGGCTCATTCGCCCTCAACAACCGCATGTTCGACGTGTGGGTGATGCTCGGTTTCGGCGTCGCCGGCTTCCTGATGGAGCGCGGCAAGCTGCCGCTCGCCCCGTTTGTGATCGGCTTCGTCCTCGCCCCGGTCGCCGAACGTGAACTCGGCAAGGGGCTCATCGAGCACCGTGGCAGCCTGTGGCCGCTGTTCACCGAACCGATCTCGGCCTTCTTCTTCGCCTCGGCGATGGTGATGCTCGCGTGGCCGATCGTCGGCCGGCTGCGGGCGTCGAGGGATGGCGGCAAACCGACGGCTCCCCTGTAGGGGCCGCACTCCGTGGCGGCCCTGCGGTGTCTACGTCATTCGTCGCCCGCTGAATCTCGTCACGGCTGGTACTCGAAGCCGTTCGGGCGATCCACTCCGCAGGAACCCGCAGGGCCGGCACGGAGTCCGGCCCCTACACGGCGTTCTTCCGCGTCACAGCGCGACGTGCGGCGACGGGGCGAGGGGCCGCGGTGTGCGTCGGAGTCGGTGATCGCAGAAGGCGAGTGGCCCTACTCGATGACCAAGCTGTCGCTCTCCGCGTCCACACGGGGCGTTTGCCCGCGCAGCACCGAGTTTCCCTCGAACAGCACGCGTTGGTCGATCGGGGCCGGGTTCAACCAGTCTTCCTCGTTGAAGGCCCCGCTCTGTCCGTACGCGTCGAGCGCGTTCCGGTAGCAGGTCTTGTGGACGTCTTCCCGCGAGATGCCCCGCTCGAGCATCAGCCGTCCGGTCTTGGGGACGGCGAGCGGATCCGAAGTTGCCCAGTCGGCGCTGGAGTCGACGATGATCCGGTCGGAACCGTACTGCCGAACGATCTCGACCATCCGTTCGTTCCCCATCTTGGTGCGGGGGTAGAGCGTGAAGGCGGCCCAGAATCCGCGATCCAACGTCTCGCGGACGGTCTCCTCGTTGTTGTGGTCGATCACGACGTGAGCGGGGTCCAGCCCGTGCTCCTCGATCACGTCCATGCTCCGCGACGTCCCCTGCTTCTTGTCGCGGTGCGGGGTGTGCACCATCACCAGCATCTCCAGTTCCTTGGCCAGTTCCAGCTGGGCGCGGAAGTACTTGTCCTCCGCCTCGGTCTGGTCGTCGTAGCCGATCTCGCCGACGGCGACGACGCCCTCCTTCGTCAGGAAGCGGGGCAGCACCTCCATGACCTCTTCGGCCAAGGGCTCGTTGTTCGCCTCCTTGCTGTTCAGGCCGATCGTGCAGTAGTGCCGGATTCCGAACTGGGCGGCGCGGAATCTCTCCCAGCCCACGAGCGTGGAGAAGTAGTCGACGAAGGTGCCGACGCTGGTCCGGGGCTGCCCGAGCCAGAAGGCGGGTTCGATGACGGCCACCACCCCTGCGGCTGCCATCCGTTCGTAGTCGTCGGTGACCCGCGCATTCATGTGGATGTGCGGGTCGATGAACTTCAAGCCCTGGTCGAGGGGCTCGCCGTGGTTGCCTGAGCTGTCGATCATCGTTGCTCAACCCTTCCGTTTCGACTGGTTGGACCGGTGTCCGTAGGACGCACGCCGCTCACTGGGCGGAGGCTCCCGCCACCCGTTCGCCGAGGCGGTCCCAAGTGAGGTCACCGCTCTTCACTCTCTCCAGAACCGTACTTCGGGTTCCGAGTAGCTCTTCAACCGGAGCACTTCTCTCCGGAACGTCGTTCAACGCCAACACCGCGGCATCGGACTCCAACTCGTTCTCGCTGGCCAAGACCCGCTTCAAGTCCTCCACCGCACCGGCGTTCGGGCACCGCCCGACACACCGCCACAACTCCGGGCTGACGATCCGGTTGGCGGCCCAGCGCTCGTGTGCGTACTGCGTGAGCATTCGCGTCAACTGGGGGTTCACGCGGTCGTCGAGGCCCTGGATCGGATACAGCGGGCTGCCGATGAACAACGCCTTCAGGACCATGTGGTTCCACGTGTTCTCCTCAAAGTGCTCCTTCGGGAACGGACTGTCGTGGGCGATCGACTCGAACACGGTCTTGATGTTGGTCCGTAGCCCTTCCTGCGCCCTGAGCGACAGTCGGCTGCCGAGAGGAAAGAGCGGCAGGCCCCGGTACAACGCGACCTGCTCGGCGACGTCGCCGGTGGCGATCAACTGGTCCAACCATCCGGGAAAGCGGTCTCCCAGGACGGCCGCGCGACGCAGCGTGAGCAACAGTCTAGCCGCTTGGTCCACGCTCAGCCCCCGCGGTCGCCAGCCACTGCAAGCGTCGTCGGCCTTCTGCAAGTCCTGACTGGTCAGCTCCAGCGTGGCTTTGCCGAGCCTGCGGGGAGCCGTTCCGAAGGCGATGTAGAAGCCCTGATCCGACCCCGCGGTCTCCGCGTCGGCCAAGCTGGACTTCAACCAGTTCGCCGCGTCCTCCGGCAGCGTGCTACCCAGCCACTCCTCCAGAAGTGCGGCCGGTTCGCCGTTGGGAGTAGGGTTGGTCATGGATGAAACCGACAATTCCCAGACGACAACCGGCCACCGCGGCCGAGTCCGTGACCCGACGCGGTCTGTCCTCACGGCCGCGTGACGGCCTCCACAAACTCCGCGCCAGACACGAGGATAATCCACTCGCGACGTTTGATGCCACTGCACGGTTGGCACACCAGGTCGTCTCTGACTATGCTGCTCGATTCTTCGGCGACCGGTCGTCGCCGAGTTCTCGCCTTGGCCGCGATGCAGTGAGCCGAGGGACACACCACCGGGAACCGAGAGGACCCACCAGATGAGCATTTCGACCGCGGAGATCCGCAAGCGACGCAAGAAGAAGGCCCGGCTTCGCAAGAAGCTGAAGTGCCGCTTCATCCAGGAGGCGGGCGGCGAGATCCCGCGGCCGGTGTACGTCGACTACAAGAACGTCCGGCTGCTGCGGTCGCTGATCGACCGCGAGGGCCGCATCCTGCCGCGTCGCCGGACGGGGACTTCGGCCCTGTTCCAGCGAGCCGTCCGCACGGCCGTCCTACGGGCCCGGTTCATGGGCTTCCTGCCGTACGTGCCGGAAGACTGACGCCGACGAGCGACCACGATCGAGTGCCCGGCTCCACGCCGACC
>JANQQW010000328.1 GCA_028284885.1 Planctomycetaceae bacterium | reverse complement strand
GACGAACCGCTTGACGACGTCGCTCCCGCCTGGCCACGAGGTGTCCTACACGCTCGCCACGTCGAACGTGTGCCGACGTCCGGAGCGATGCCGTGTTCGATGGACGGACGACTCGGGAAAACGAGGCGAGTGGGACGGGCCGCTCACAACGTAGGGACGAAGTGCTGGTCGGCCGTCGTGAGCGCAACGTCCAGGAGGTCACGGGCATCACCCGGACCGGCACCCGCACCCGCTGCCGAGACAGCTCGACCACGCCCTCGATGTCGTCGAGGATCCTCCAGTCGGACTTCGTGGAGTTCACGCCCGCCTGAATCGCGTCCATCCGACGCATGGCCTCTTTGTGTATCTGGCCGGCCTGGAAGACTGCGGCCATGATGGCAACGACGAGTCCAGCGAGCCGAATCCAGCCGCGACGTCAGGACGGTCAGGGCAGCGGCGAGGTGTCGATGTTGTTGAACCGGGCGATGCGTTCGAGTTCGCGGACGAGATCGTCGGGCGTATCGGGGCGGTCCTCACGACGCCGAGCCAGCATCCGGACCACGACCTGGTCGAACTGCCCCGGAATGGAGAGCTGGAACCGTGACGGCGGCTCCACTTGGGCCTTCTGAATGGCGGCCGCCGTGCCGGCAACCGTCGAGCGTTCGAACGGGGTGCGGCCGGTGAGGGCGAAGAACAGCGTCGCTCCCAGGTTGTAGAGGTCCGTGCGAGTGTCCTCCGGCAGGCCCTGCAACTGTTCCGGGGCCGACAGCGCGATCTCGCCCACCACGTCCCCACTGCGGGTGACCTTCTGCACCATCGACCCGGCGACCGCCTTGGCGAGGGCGACGTCGCCGAGCTTCGCCCGGTTGTCCCGCGTCACGAGGATGTTCGTCGGCGTGACGTTCCGGTGCACCACGCCGTGCTCGCGTGCGGCCTCGAGGGCCCGGGCCACGTCGAGGGCGATCCGCAGCGTCGATCGCCAGTCCAACATTCCCGCTACGCCACGCTTTCTCGCGGTTCTCGAAAGGCTCTCGCCGTCGACGAACTCGCAGGCGGTCCAGCAGTAGCTGCCGGTCTTGCCGGCCCCGTACAGCCGGACGAGGTTGGGGTGCCGCAGTCCCATCATCGTCTGGAACGCGCGAACGAACCGGGCCACCTCGGTCTCGTCGCCCGTCAGTTCCGGCCACAGCACCTTGAGTGCAACGGGCCGGTCATGTCGGACGTCGCGCGCGCGGAAGAGCGTACCCGTCCGTGCTTCGGCGATCACGTCGCGAATCTTGTAGCGAACCAGCGTGTGGCCGACGAGTTCCCGCAGTTCCATCGGCGGCGGGATCGGCCCGACATCGTCCCGGCGCGACTGGTCGGGGCCGTGGGAGACCCGCGGCCGAGCGGTTCCGGGGCGGGCCGTGTCGGTGGGCCGAGGCTCGCGACTCGGCTCGTCCCGTGCCGAGGGAAACGGATCGTCTCCGTCCGGCTGCCCGTCCAACTCGTACGGCTGGGAGCGCGGTGGGAGCGTCGTCCGTTCGGCCGACTCGCTCAGTTCGACCCGCAGCATGGTGTCCCCGACGAGGATCTCGTCTCCGTCGACGAGACGCCGTCGTTCGACCCGGTCGCCGTTCACCCGCGTCCCCCAGCGGCTTTCGAGGTCGACCAGCAGCACGCCCTCGTCCGTCACCTCGATCCGGCAGTGCTGACGCGACGCGGCCGGGTCGCCGAGCCGGACGTGCGTTCCGGCCCCGCGACCGACGATCAGATCGTGGGACTGGTACGGGCCCACCCGGCGAGAGTCGTCGGGGCCGGAGGAGATGTGCAGGAAGAGTTCCACGTTCGCCCTCGGAACCGGATCGCATGCGATTCGACCACGACCGACTCGGGGTCTCAAGCCCGTCGTCGATCGGGCGATCGGGGACGACGTGGCACGGCCCGCCCGTCACCGCCGAGTCGACTTCGGGTCGGGAGGCGGGGCGAGCCGCATCATGCGAAGGTTGCCGAACTGGCCCGTCATCCCGTTCGCCTCGTGCGTCGTGATCTTGACGCAGGGACGGAAGGACTGGCCGGCGTCGAGCCCGTCGAGCGTCAGGACTCGTTTCCCCTCGACGTACATGACGGCCGTGCCGTTCAGCATGGCGAGTGCCACCTCCTGCGTCTCGGTTCCGCTGGCTCGTGGGGCCCGCTCGATCCGGTCGGACGGCGAGGCACGGAGTTGCCACGTACCGTCCGAGTGCGGACCGGCGGCCACCTCGACTCCCTGCTCGGGGTTCCACAGGACCAACTCGGCGGAACTCCCCTTGTTCAACGAGATTCGCGCCGAGACGACCGAGTTCCGCGTGCGCGGGGCGTCCGGGACGTCGTAGCGCAGCTGGAAGGAGCCCGGCACCGGCACGTCGCCATTGAGCCGAAGCGTTCGATTCACGAGGTTGGCGATTCCGGTGGGCGGGAACTGGCCCCCCGGTTCGTCGGCCTCGATTCGCGGGAACTGTCCGAGGTAGTTCACGCGGTCCCGCGACTCGACGAGCGGGATCCAGCCCCGACCGGTGGCGACTTCGGCGAGGTCGTCCGGGATGACGCCATCCGGCGGGAGGTCGCCCATGGTGCCGACGTCGAGTGACGTTGGCAGCGGCCGCAGCGGCGCGTCCGATCGCTCGACCGTCATCGCGACGATCATGGGGACCCCCGGTGGCCCATTGCCGGGGTACTGCCGTTCGGGAAAGACGTCGAACGACTTGATCGCCCTGCCCGGTTGCGACAGCCGCCACTCGTAGTGGAACAGACGCGTGTTCGCCCCGAACTGCTCGGAGTTCGGATTCCGCCCGGTCCAGGCAACGTTCGCCTGCGACGCCGTTTGCCTGTCGGGGCGGTCGTAGTAGCACCGGACTTCCTTGCCGTACCGCAGACGGAGTTCGTCAAACGTCCGGTTCATGTAGATGACACGGTAGGTTCCGAGCGGCGTTCCGACGGGGTAGGGCGGTTCGGTTCCCGTTCCGCCGCCGCCGCCCGCGGTATGCAGAATGTGCAGGGCGGCCGCCTTCTCGTTGACGTCGAGCCCCATCATCGGCTGGCCGACGCTCGTCAGTACGAACCGATTCCCGATCTCGAAGGGGACGCCGTTCGAGACCAGTGTGCCCGACAGGTCCATCCCGTTCCGCAGCCGTCCCGGCGGACCTTCTTCCAGCGTGCGGTTCGAGAACGAAGCGAGGTCCACGGGCTGGTACAGCGGCGAACGTCCCGAGTTCGGCAGTCGGAACTCGTGCGGCAGCAGCATCACGCGGACGTCCTGGAATCGTCCGTAGAGCCCATTCGATCCGGATTCGGTGCGGACCCGGATACCGGGCTGCCGGGCGACGTCCGGCTGCAGTCCGTCGATGTACTGCACTTGGACCCCGTCGACGTACATCGCCGCGCGTCCGTCGACGACGGCCAAGGCCACGTTCTTCGCGGGGCCCTTCACGGTCCGACGGGTCGTGAGCTCCTTGCCGTCCGATCTTCGCGTGAGTCGCCAGCCGTCCGGCACCACCCCGGCCGCCACGTGATCGCCTTCCCCTGGTCCGGCCGGTCCCAGCGTGACCTCCACCGAGTCGCCCTCGACGATCGTCATCTTCGCGCTCACGATCAGGTTTCGGGCGTGCGGCACCTGCGAAATGCGGTGGGGAATGTGGAGCGGGCGGTCCTGCAGCAACTCTCCCACGACGACGACCGAACCATCGCGTCCCAAACCGATCCGACCAACGTGTCCCACGCCGTGGCCCCGATCGTCGAGGATCGGCGCATCGGTCCCGTCACGTTGGAACGAGCTCTCGGTCTCCCAGTACGTCGTCCAAGTCCCGGTCGCGAGGTCCGCCAGCCTGTCCGGAAACGGGCTGCCCTCGGGAACCTCGAACAACTGCTCTTCGGGCGTCTCGGGATCCTCGACCGTACTGTCCGGCAGCGGCGACTCGTCTTCGCCGTTCGTCGAGACCGGGTTCGACTCCTCCGGCTTCGAGGCCACCTGGACAGTCTCCGGAGTCTCCGTGGTGTCGGAGGTGGCGGACCAGACGGACTCCATCACCCCCCAAGTCACGCCGCCGAGCAACAGCACCCCGACAATCGCAATCGGCACGATCCCGCGCAACGACTTGCTCCCAGCCACCCGGTCCTCTTCGAACGGGATCGCGGACTCGCGATCCTCGGTCGGCCGCGACTCCTCGGACGACTTCGATCGTTGGCGCGCCTTGCCGGCATCGCCCGTCACGAGCGGCAACGTCGCGGTCGCACTCCCACTGAGGCAGTCGGTGATCGCCGCGACGACCGCCGCCATCGACTCGAACCGGTCCTCCGGGGCCTTCGCCAGCATCCGCAGGCAGACCGCTTCCACGTCCGGCGTGACCTCCGGCCTTCGCTTCGACGGCGGGTCGGGTGACTTCGTCACGATCTGCCCGAGGACCGCGGCCAGCGAGCCCTTGAACGGCAGCTCGCCGGTCAGCAGTTCGTACAGCACCACGCCCAGGCTGTACTGGTCGCTGGGCGGGCCCACCTTGTCCGACTCGCCGTCGATTTGCTCCGGCGCCATGTAGGCGGGCGTTCCCATCAGGCCGCCGGACTGCGTCGCTCTCAGGTCGCCGCTCTCGTCGTGCCGGGCGAGGCCGAAGTCCATGACGATCGGCTCGCCCCCCTTCTTCGCGATCATCACGTTGTCGGGCTTCACGTCGCGGTGTACGACGCCCCGCCGGTGGGCCTCCCCGAGCGCTGCGGCCAGTTTTCGGACGATCTTCAGCCCCTGCCGCACCGGTTGCAGCTTCCCGGCGATGTAGTCGGACAGCGGTCGTCCCTCGATGAACTCCATCGAGATGAAGTGCGTCCCCTCGAACTCGCCCACGTCGTAGACGGAGCAGATGTTGACGTGAGACAGCGTGGCGGCCGAGCGGGCCTCGCGTTGGAAGCGGGCGAGGAACTCCGAGTCGCCCGAGTCCCGCGTCTTCGGAATCTTGAGCGCCACCTGCCGTGAAAGCTGCGTGTCCGTCGCCAGGTAGACGGAGCCCATGGCCCCTTGCCCCAGCAGCTTCTCCAGTTCGTACCGGCCGAACGTGCCGGGGACGGACAGCCGGTTGCCACCGTCGATCGCGTGGGACTTCGGAGGGGCCGTCTCGTCGACGGCCAGCGAGTTCGTCACCGTGTCAGGGTCGTCCGCCGGGCGATCCCGGTCGACGAGGTCCTCGCTCTCGAAGTACGACCGCAGCTCGTCGGCGATGTCGGCGTGCGACCGGACGAACGCGGCTCGGTCGACCGGCTCGCCGGCGTCGATCCGCTCCAGGTACTCTGCGATCGCGGCCTCGGCGGCCGGGGAAATCGAGTCGGACATCGACGAGCGCTCGGGGTCGGGTCAGTCGTTCAAGTGGGACTTCATGTGTCGCATGCCGCGGGCCAGAAGGCCGGAGACGGACGCCCGCGAGCGTTCGAGCCGCAGGGCGATGTCGGCGAGCGGCCACCCTTCGAAGTAGCGCAGCCGCACGACCTCCCGCTGCTCGGGCGGGAGTTGTTCGAGCGCCCGCGCGACCAGCACGGCTCGCTCGTTCTCGAGCGCAATCTGTGAAGGGCTGCCGGGGGAGTCGTCGGTCCGCGGAACGTCCGGGCTGTCGAGCCGGACCTCGACGGCGACCGTTCGCTTCGCCGCGAGCACGTGCCTGCGGATGGCGTCCCGCACGTTGCCGTCGTGCACGGCCCGCAGCCACGCGGCGAACTCGGCCGGGTCACTCCCGCGAAACCGGTCGAACTTCCCGAAAGCGGAGAGGAAAGTCTGCTGCACCACGTCGGAGGCGTCGATCCGCGCGGCCACGGCGTCGTCGATCCATCGCTGGGCCAGCACGCGAAGGTACCCCCGGTGCACCTCGAGCAACTCGCCGAGGGCCTCACGATCATGGGACAACGCTCGTTCGAGGAGTCGTTCGACATCCGGATCCGACAAGCGGAGCCTCCATCCGGAAAGGCGCAATCACGGTCACCGACGAGCGCGGAAAACGAGAATCACCCGAAGTCGCCGCGTACCGAACAGGCTAACGCCCGCCCCGGACGAATCTCAACTCGTTCATCCTGGGACGCTCTGCGGACAGTCGGCACCACCCGTGCGGCGTGACGGGCTTTAGCCTTGTGTTCGTCGGCCGAAGCCTGACCTACTGGTCGGTCTATCTCTAGATGTCAGTCGCTGCTAAACCGTTCGGCCTGCGGGATGATGCTTCCAGCCCCGACCTCGTACTTCTTGGCCTCGACGATTCCGAGGATGCGGCCGTCCACGACCAGCGTAGTCGGCCGGTCCTGCTTCGGTCGGATACTCCTCGACCGCGTGGGCGTCCAAGGCCGTGAGCGACATTCCGTCCGTGTACGGGATGACCGCCCAATCAGCGGCTTCGAGCCGCCGTCGATTCGGCGCTTCCTGGTGAGCCACTCGGATTCGGACGGCACTTCTGCTGAGTCGCTTCGCAGTGTTGCAGCCGTTCGATCTACCGTCGGCCGGTTGCGACCTCAGTCGATCGCACCACGTACGGTTCGCATCTCGCTTGCTCCGAGACTCGTCGGGCGACGAGCCGGCTAACTGACATGGCACCGGAGAAGTCGGGGTGGGGGGCTTGGGCGAACTCAGAAGGGCCGTGGGACCCCTCGTACCTCCCCCCGCTTTGATCGCGTCTCGTCGTTCATCCCTAGCGGTGCGTTCCACGGGTGATGCTGGCGTCTGGCGCCCAGGTGGGATCGAACTCGGATTGATCTTCTGGCTCCGAATTCGATCGGAACTCTCGAGTGTAAAATGTCATGTATAGTCGAGTGCTGACGGCATGACTCGTCGGGAATCCTCGGAATACCCCGGAAATACAGGGGTGAACATGGAGTACTTCGGGCGAGGGATGACTCTTGACAGTTCGAGGCACCTCGGTCGATGCATGAGACGTCATGCCGTGTCATGCCTGAGCGTCACCCTCGTCATGCCTGAGCGTCACCCCTCGTCATGCCTGAGCGTCATGCCGCGTCCTGCCTGACTCGTGCCATGTCACGCCTGACCGCAGCGGCATCCAGTCGTCCAGAAAGAACGGTATGCGTCACGTCGCCATCTACCTCCGGGTCTCCACGAAGCGGCAGGACACTCGCAGCCAGCAACCCGATCTCGAACGCTGGGTCGAGGCCTACGCGGATGGACGCCCAGTGAAGTGGTACCGGGACAAGGCATCGGGCAAGTCGATGGAACGCCCCGGCTGGAAGCGGCTCGAGGCGGATGTCGACACCGGGAAGGTCGAGCAGGTCGTCGTCTGGCGTCTCGACCGCCTCGGTAGGACAGCCAGCGGTCTGACGGCGCTGTTCGAGAAGCTCGCACGGCTCAACGTGGGGCTGGTCTCGATCAAGGATGGTGTCGATCTCACGACACCCGCAGGACGGCTGATCGCGAACGTCCTGGCCTCCGTGGCCGCCTACGAGAACGAGGTCCGCTCCGAGCGCATCGTGGCCGGTCAGGAGGCCGCACGCGCCCTGGGGAAGCGGTGGGGCGGCTCCGCGAAGGGACGACGGTTGAAGGTCACCGAGGAGCAGGTCGCCACGATCACACGGCTCAAGGCAGAGGGGACAGCCGTGGCGGCGATTGCGAGGTCCACCGGTTTGTCTCGACCCACGATCTATCGAATCCTCGGGGAATCAAGCTGAGCCTCGCGCGTGCGCGAGGCAAGCCGCGGACTACCGCTCGGTGCGGCAGGCTGGCGAGATATCCATGAAGGATGTCATCTCGTTTGCTCAGGATCGGAATCCGAGACGGTACTCCCAAGTCCGAGGTCTTCAGGCGGGAAGTCTCAGTCCGTCGGAGCGAAGGCGAGCCTTTGTCTTGTCCAACTCCTCCCGCATGACTTCCTCCACGCGAGCAGCATCCCGTTCGCGACATACGAAGGAGTCGTGTACGGGAAGCACCGGTATCCCCTCGCCGAAGAGTCTACGGCAGATCACGAGGCACATCCGGCCGGCCACGTTCTGGAGCACGATTCCGGCGTCACGTCCGAGCAATCCCCGAATCTGGCGATGCCGTTTGTGGAGCGCGTTGACGAGACGTTCAGCTTCGTGCCGGCTCAGCCTCGAAGACGATGAGGACGGCCGTTGGTCCGTCAGTGAGCGAATCGCTTGCGATTCGCTGGTGCTGTTGATGAGTGTGTTGAGCGCGACCTTGCAGGTCGTTCGCCCGAACCCGGCGACCTCGTATGCGTCGCCTTCGAGTTCGGCTCCCACGGCGGCGTACATTAGCCCCGGATGAAGGCACCCGAAATCGGGTTCCGTTGTCCACTCACCAGCGATGGTGATGTGCTTCCGAGCCTGCTTGGGTATCGTCTGCCACCACCCTCCGTAGAGGCGTCCTCCGTACTTCCATCGATCACGGCGCAGTGCAACGTACGAGGCGTGCAGCTGACGCGAGAACAGGTTGACTCGCTGGGAGCGGCCGCGGTCCGTCTCGAAGCTCACGAATCCGCTCGAGGTCTTGGCCGTGTTGAGCCAAGTGGGCGTCCGCAACAAGTCCCGATTGAGAGTGCGGATTTGACCAAGGACGGGTCGCAAGCACGACGCAGGGGAGGCGAAGGCCAGTACCCCACGGCTACGACGACAACGAGACACTCCCAGAATGGGATTGGGAACAACCCACTCAGGGAGACACGGGCAGCCCACCATATTGGCAGAACGTTTTGCGCTCAATCCCTTGGAAAACAGGGGTTCGAGGGTGCGCGTTTCTTCTGTGAGGCCGAGTTCCTCGATAAGACGCGGCCCAGCCGCCAAGACACTCTGGAAGCCGACTTCGCTGCATGGTGGTTTCGCAGACGTGAGCAAGCCGCCTTGGCACAGCTTGTCGATC
Source organism: Planctomycetaceae bacterium (assembly GCA_028284885.1). GTDB lineage: Bacteria > Planctomycetota > Planctomycetia > Planctomycetales > Planctomycetaceae > JANQQW01. The sequence goes on along the minus strand of JANQQW010000328.1, from coordinate 30,625 downwards.
GACTCGACTGTTCGGCGGTATGTGAGCAACGGGTGGTGCGTGTACCAGTTCGTATCGCGGCTGTACGCAATCAACGGACCGCCCAAGTGGAAGGCCGCCTGCGACAGGATCCCCGCTGCCAAGCGTCGTGTGCGACGTTGCCTACCGCCAAGCACGTCTTCGGCGAGGTTCGCGCACTCAGAGAGACGGAATCGGCATGACGGATCGAGCGGCACGTCCGGATGCTCGTGGTCGTCTCGGGAGCCACCGTGCCAGGGGAGTAGGAGTTCGCACGACACGACCGCGCTCCGTCTCGATTGCGTCTCAGCCGCGTTGGGTCCGTGGTACCTCGACGACATCAACGTGTTGCCGATCGAAGTTGAGTAGCCAGCCGATCGAGAAGAACGTGAGGGTTCGCCCGTTCTGGCCATGCAGGGCGTCGAACTCCATGTCCTGCTTCATGGCATGCTCAATCCAGCGGGATGCTCCGACGCGCTTTACACGACACGGTGTTCCCGCTCGCACCCGGTAGACGACCTTCACGGGAAGGCGGCGTAGCCTCCCCGTGAAGGGTTCGCGTTTCTTCCGGTTGACTCCATGCCAATCTGGTGTTGGGCAATCTGACATTGGCTCATCGCCTCAGACGCACGTTTCACTCGATCAGATGAGATTCGATTCAACCAACCGCCGCTCGGTCTCATCCGAGCGCTCAGTTGATGGCTCCTCGTCCGTCTGCATGTGGCGAGCGAGCTTGGCTTTCGTGACAGCATCGATGAAGTCCGCGCACGCAGCTGGCGTAACCATCGCCCGCCGGCCGACGTACGTGATCTCGAGTCGGATGCGGCCGCCACGGCCATCGGAATGGCCCTTCGTGGCCCATCGCCAGACGGTCGAAGGGTTGGGGTTCCCGGGGAAGTGCTTGCGAGCGGCCTCGGCAAGGCTGACGGGCTGGTGCAACGAGTCGCACGGCATGATTGGAGTCTCCTGTTACGGAACGAAACGTGGTTCACCGCAACGGGAGTCTCTCCAACAGAACTCGACATTCGGTGTCAGGTCAACTCGACTTCCGTCCGAGCATCCCGCAGACACCTACGCCGGCTGGGGACTTGCACGTCGAGAGGGATGAGCGCGTCCCTCAGCCTCTCCACGGCCTTGTTCCGCGCGTTGCCTTCAAACTCGAAGTCGTCGCCGAGGGCCAAGCGCCAGGCATCAAGGGATGCGTCCCCCGAATCTCCTACGTCGTAGAAGCACCTGAATGTCCTCCACAATGCCTCGGTAAGGACGACCTCGACTCCAGCGTACTCACGTCCCAATCGACGAACTTTGCGTGTCGTTTCATCGCATTCGAGGTCCAGAAACCGCGGTTCGAGTGCGGCGTTCGCTGCGTCAATGACGCCACCCACGATTTCGTTGATGGCGGCCGATGCAGCCAGCGGGATCTCATGGATTCTTCTGATGAGCTTCGAGTACTCACCCCAACGGATGCCGTCAGACACGGTCCGGTTGTTCGTACGGAGCCCAAAGGTCGACCGAGGAAAGAGGTGGTCGTGGATTGCGGATGCGAGCACACAGTCAGTCTCGAGCGACCGGCACTGCGGTCGCGACCGGCCCAAGATCGCCTCCGGTGAGCCGGGCGGAAATCCAGTTGGATCGATGAGCGCATTGACGAGTTCGTGAGGCGCGAGCGGCTCGTACTCCTTCCCAAACCCAATTGGCACCCATCCGCAGACCTCCACGTCGGATCTTTACCATTCCCAGTCTGGACCCGGCTGCCGTCGTTTGTCTTGGAGTGTCGTTTGGAGAAGGATCGCCTGGCGATGCGGGTCAGCCTCCGTCAGAAACTGGCGGCGCGTATGGATCATCTGATCCAGACCCGAAGCCACTTGCTCGAGGAACCAATCGCGTTTCTCCTCCGGTAGAAAGTGCTGGCGAACCCGCTGAGCACAACTCCGTTTCCAGGACATGATTCCTCCTCTGCTCAACCTATTGCCTGCGCGACCTTTCGCGCCTTCTCAAGATCACGTTCCGCGTACACCTGTGTCACGTCGGCGCGTGAGTGTCCGAGCGCGACCTGGGCTGCCTCGAGCCCAAATCGCTTTCGAACCTCCGTCGCGTGGGTGTGCCGCAATTGGAGCGGGCACCAGCAGTGGGCGGCGCGCCACTCGCGAACCTCCGCGAGACGCTGCCTCCGTTCGGAGTCCGAGATGTCCTTGGCCCCCTTCCGGGGAATCGTCCGGAGTCGTTCGGGCATCCCGAATGCTCGTTCGCAAGCTCGGATGACCGCGTTCAGGTACGTCTGCCGCGTGTAGTGCTCGCCGGCGTCTCGACGAACGAGGCGCGGCGTGAAGAGGTAGGCGGTCGTCTCGATCGTGAGGAACTCGCGAACGACCTGCTTCGCCTTCGGGCCAAGAGCGATTTCGCGATCGTGTCCATGATGTTCGGTCTTGTGCCGGTGCGGGTGGTAGAGCCAGACGCCCCCGGTCATGTCGATGTCGCACGCTCGAACCAAGCAGGCTTCGCTGGGGCGGCAGCCCGTGGCAAGTTGGAAGCGGACAAGACCGGCGACTGGCTTCGGCATCTCGGGGAGCGTGGCCTCGACAACGGCGACCGGCACAGGACGCACCGGCTCCGTCTCTCTTGCCTCGGTGCGCCCAGCCTTGAGCCCTGACACGGCCGTGAGCCCGTGCCCGACTTCGACCGGGCAGAGTCCCTCGGCTACGCCCCACTTGAATGCAGACCGAATCTTCGAGAGTCGACCGTTGATGGTCTTCCGCGCCAGCCCCTGGGAGATCATCAACTCGACGACGGCCTTCATATCCTGTGGCCGGATCGTCCGCACGTGCCGTGGACCGAACAGCTTCACGAGGGGACGGAGTCCGTCGCGGATGTTGGCGGCACTCCCGGTCGGGGTGCGGTCTCGCCGGCGGTAGTAGCGATCGCAGTGCTCGAGGTAGCGAAGCACGAGTACGTCGACCGTGATCGCGGCAGGATCGGACTGCGCGATGCGCCATTTCCGAACGACTTCGTCGTACGCGGCGTCGCATTCGGGTGAACCGTACGTGCCGAGGTAGACGTGCTTGCCGTCGAGGATCACACGGCCTTGGCCGGTCGCCTTGTGGAGGCGGAGAGCGGGGCGTTGCGGACGTCGCGGCATGGATTTGGGCTCCACGGTCGTCGTACTACCACTTTTCTAGGTGGTAGTAGGGCTCCGTTTCGCACCGCACCGCCGCGAGGCGGGTAGTCGCTACTGGCGACTCGGCAACAGGTTGTGATCAGTGGGCACGGCTGGATTCGAACCAGCGACTTCCACCGTGTGAAGATGGCACTCTAACCACTGAGTTACGCGCCCAATTGCGGCCGCGAAGGCCACGATGTCTTGTACCGACGCCCTTTCACGTTGACAAGTTCGCGCGGTCCGACGCGTTTCCGCGTTCACCCGAGTGGCATGCGGCCGGACAACACGCTCGAGAGGACCTGGTCCACCGGCTGGTCCGTGCGGACGAGGGCGTGCTCGACGCGGGCGGCGCGGCAGCCGCGACGGATCGACTTCAGGAACGTCTCGAACTCCCGCCGGTAGGCACGCCGCAGCGACCGCGGCTCGGTCATCTGCTCCGGCAGGCCCTCCATCCCCTTGAACAGCGTGGGGTCGTCGAACGGGAAGTCCTGCTCGGCCGGGTCGACCACCTGCAGGGCGAGCACGTCGTGCCGGCGGTGGCGGAGGTGGCGGAGGCCGAGCAGCAGCGAGTCGACGTCGTCGAACAGGTCGCTGATCAGGACGACGAGGCCGCGGCGGCGGATGCGGTCGGCGAGTTCGTGCAGGATGGGGCCCAGCGACGTCTCGTGCTCGGCGGTCGTCTGCTCCATCATCTCGCACAACGTGCCGACCTGCGCGACCTTGCCGGAGGGGGGGACGAGGCGGGTGACCTCGCGGTCGAAGGTGCCCAGGCCGACGGCGTCCTGCTGCTTCACCACGAGGTAGGCCAGCGACGCGGCCAGCGTGCGGGCGTAGTCGAACTTCGACATCGCGACGCCGTCGCTGCGGTAGGACATCGACTCGCTGGCGTCGAGCAGCAGGTGGCAGTCGAAGTTCGTCTCCTCCTCGAACCGCTTCAGGTAGAAGCGGTCGCTGCGGCCGAACACCTTCCAGTCGACGTACCGCAGGTCGTCGCCCGGGACGTACTCGCGGTGCTCGGCGAACTCGACGGAGAACCCGTGGTACGGGCTGCGGTGCGCGCCGGAGACGTAGCCCTCCACGATCATCCGCGCCCGGACCTCGAGCGAGTCGATCCTCGCGAGAACGGCGGGGTCGAGGAACTTGGGCAAACGGGACGGACCTCGGCGAACGTGCGGACGCCCTGCATTGAATCACCCGAACCGGGCCGCTTGCAACGTCGCGTACTTGCCCACGAGCACGCCTTCTCGGGTACACTCGTCGTCGGTGGGCCACGGAGGAGTGCCCGACGACGTTCCTCCTGTCCCGCGGTGCCATGCCTCGCCGACTCCCCCTCGCCGTTGCGGTCGTCCTGCTGGCAGTCGCGAGTCCGGTTCACGCGGACGACGCCGTCTTCCCGCTCGAGCCGCCCGACACCTCCTCGCCGTTCGACACCTACCGCACGTTCGTCGCCGGCTGCGACGAGATCTACGAGTGGATCGAGCGGCGGCAGGGACTCGTCTCACGAGACAAGGACCGTCGTCTACTCGACGTCGTCGAGCGGACGTTTCGCTGCCTCGACATGACCGGGGAGGCCGAGTTCCTGAAGGAGTACCGGGCCGGCGAGGCGACGGTCTGCCTGAAGGAGATCCTCGACCGGTTGCCGCCGATCGAGGCGTCGTCGATTCCCGGCGGCCCCGGCTGGGGCGACGACGAGCTGCCCGAGCGGTGGGTGGTGCCGCAGACCACGCTGACCATCGCCCGCGTCGCCGACGGGCCGCGAGCCGGCGAGTACCTCTTCACCCAGGAGACCGTCGCGAACGCGGTCTCGTTCTACGACCGCGTGGAGCACCTGCCGTACGTCCGCACGCGTCCGTCGAAGGGGTTCCACAACTGGTTCGTCTCGATGCCGCGGCAGGCGTGGTTGGCGAAGTTGGTGTTGGCTCTGCCGGACTGGTTCCTGTTCCGCGTGCTCGGGCAGGCGGTCTGGCAGTGGATCGGGCTGTTCCTGCTGCTGTCGTTGGCGATCGCCGTGGTGTTCGTGGTCTACCGGATCGCCGGACAGAAGACGGCCGAGTTCCGCGGCCAGAACCTGTTCCGGTACTGGGTCACGCTGTGGGCCCCGGTCGTCGTGTTCCTCGTGCCGATCGGCGTGAACAGCCTGCTCCGTGACCATCTCGTCATCTCCGGGACGACGCTGCTGACGGTGCGGTTCGTGATGGACCTCTGCATCCTCTTTGCGCTGGTCGCGTTGGTGCTCGGCGTGAACGTGCGGATCATCGAGACGATCGTCTCCTCTCGGCGAATGAAGCCGCGCGGACTCGACGAGCAGCTCGTGCGCCTGGTCGGCCGACTGCTCGGCCTCGTGGTGGCCGTCATCGTGTTCCTCGAAGGCGGACAGTACCTGGGTATCCCGCTGACGACGTTGCTCGCCGGTGCCGGCGTCGGCGGCGTCGCCCTCGCACTCGCGGCGCAGGACATGCTCAAGAACCTGTTCGGCAGCCTGATGATCCTGTTCGACAAGCCGTTCCGCCTCGGCGAGCGGATCGTCGCCCACGGGTACGACGGCGTGGTCGAGGAGATCGGCCTGCGATCGACCCGCATTCGCACGCTGACCGGCCACCAGGTGACGATCCCGAACGAGCAGATGGCCCGCGTCGACATCGAGAACATCGGCCGCCGTCCGCACATCCGACGGCACACGAACCTGCGGTTGCCGATCGACACCTCGCCCGAGAAGGCGGACGAGGCCGTTGCGATCGTCCGCGGGATCCTGGAGGACCACGTCGGGCAGGCCCCGGACTTCCCGCCGCGGGTGTTCCTCGACGAATTCAACGAGGACTCGTTGAACCTGAAGGTCCTGTACTGGTACCACCCGCCGAACTACTGGGACTTCCTCGCCCTGTCGCAGCAGGTGAACCTCGAGATCAAGGAACGCTTCGCCGCCGCCGGCATCGAGTTCGCGCTGCCGAGTTCCACGATGCACATCGAACGCGGCGACGTGGACGTGGCGGGCGAGCGACCGGTGTAGGCCGCGTTCCGAGTTGGCGGCCCGAGAACGAGTCGGCACGCGGCACCGGGGGGCAGACACTCCACCGCGCTTGCCTCACAGCAGGTGCCGGGCCTTCACCTCCAGGTACCCGCTGATCAGCTCGGCCGAGAGTTGCTCCGGCACGGCATCGACGATCAGCAGACCCGACTGCTCGAGTTCGGCGAGCTGCTTCGTCTGGGCGGCCAGCAGGTCGGCGGCGGCCGCCACGCGGAAGGCGTCCCGCTCGCTCGTCGGCATCGAGTCGACCCGTTCCTGCAGCGGCACGTTCCGCAGGAACGCCCCCATCACGAGGTGCGGCCGCCGGAGCATCCGCATGTGGTCGGCGATCGTCTTCAGGTGCACGTCGTCGAGGGCGTACGTCAGCAGCACCACGAGCGACCGTTTCCGGTGCCGCACGCGAAGGCTCTTCACCATCGCCTCGTAGTCGGTCGCCTCGTACACCGGCTTCAGGTCGTACGTCTGCCGGACGATGCTGCGGACCGCCCCGACGCCGCGGACCGGCGGAACCCAGCGTTCCACCTGGTTCGAGCACGAGAGCAGACCGACGGTGTCCCCCTGCCGGAGGGCGACGTGGCTGAGGAAGATCGCCGCGTTCAGGGCCCGGTCGAAGTGCGAGATGCCGTCCGCCTCGTTGCACATCGAACGGCCCTGGTCGAGCAGGAACAGCACGCTCTGGTTCCGCTCGACGACGTACTCGCGGCTGACGAGTTCGCGGGTGCGGGCCGTCGCCTTCCAGTCGATGCTGCGGTACTCGTCCTCGCGGCGGTACTCGCGGAGGCGGTCGAAGTCCGAGCCGCGGCCCCGCAGCCGGGAGAGCCGCACGCCCGCCTCGGCCAGCCGGTTCATGCGAGCCAGCAGCTCCACGCGGCGAACCTGCTGCACGTCCGGGTAGATGCTGACCGGCTGGGCGAGGTCGCGGGTCTCCTGCAGCAGCCACAGCCCGAGCCGGCTGCGGCAGCGAAGGTGGACCGAGCCGAACTTCGACAGACCCCGCCGGTGCGGGACGACGTGGTACGAGGCGACCCGTTCGCGACCCGGCCGCAGCGTCACTTCGAGCGGCAGCCCGGGCCGGTCGCTCGGCTGCGGCGGTTCGTCCTCGACCTCGATCGTCCGCTCGCTCTTCCCGCGGTGCACGAACCGCAGCCGCACGAGGTTTTCCACGCCGACGCTGATCACCTCGCCCACCTCGCGACCGACGCCCACCTCGGACAGCCGCGGCGAGAGCAGCAGGTCGACCAGGCCGACGATGAACGCGACCAGCACCATCACCAGCCCGACGCCGCCCGTCCACGGCAGCCACGCCACGAGGGCGAACGGCACGAGCGGCACGCAGAACAGGTACAGCAGCGGGAGTCTCGGAGTCATTCGCTCGCGTCCCCGCTCTCGGTCGCCGGGGGCGTCAGCGACTTCGCCAGCCCGGCCACGGCCCACGCGGTGGCGGGCGTGGAGATGAACTGGTCTCTCCCGTGCGGGTCGCCGTTGTCGAAGTAGACCTGCACCGGCTTCGCCCGCGACTTCACGTGCCACGATCCGTCTTCCAGCTGGGACTTCAGCAGGAACGCGACCGACCGCCGAACGGCCTCGTCGTCCGTCGTCGTCCCCGTGTCGAGCAGGACGTACAACGCCTGCCCGGTCGCGTAGGCGTCCGACTCGAGTTCGCCACTCTGGGCGAAGCCGCCGTCCGCTCGCTGCCGGGCGAGGAGAGTGCGTCGAGCGTTCTCGATCCCGCTCTCGTCCTCGTCGAGCAACCACCGGCCCCAGAGTCGGAAGACGAAGTCCTCGTGCGTCTTCGGCTCGAAGGTGGCGAGCAGCTTGCGGATCCGTTCGTTCGCCTTCGCGACGCAGTCCGTCTGCTCCTCGGTGGCGTACTTCTCGAAGCCGAGGGCGGCGAGTGTGCTCAGCGTGACGGGCGACTCGGCGAGCGGCGGACGTTGTTTCGACGGCGGATGCCACGAGCCGTCCTCCCGCTGCGAACGGAGCAGCGACTCGACGAGCGCGGCCGTCGTCTCGTTCGGCTCGGCCCCGACGGTCTCGTATGCCCAGAGGCCGTAGGCGACCGTCGCGTCGCGGCCGCCGATCGGCTGGCCCTCGGCGAGCCGCTCCCGCTTGCCGTCGAAGAACCTGGCCGTGAAGCCCAGCACCTCCTGGTCGAAGTCGACGGGCACCTCGAAGCCGGCATCACGGGCCGTTCGGGCGGCGAACAACGGCAGCGTCTGGTGGTGGCAGGAGAAGCACTTGCGGTGCTCGGGGTACCGGCGAGCGGCGGCCGTCACCAAGGCGAGGCCTCGTTCCACCGACTGCCGCACGGCCCCCTCGTCGATGGCCGTCTCCTCGGCGAACGCCGACCCGTTCGGCGAGAGCAGGACGAAAAGGGCGAGTGACCTGAACATGGACGCCGATTCTCCGCCTCTCGGGGGCCGGGGTCAACGAGGTGGTCCAGTCGGGGACGTTCAACGTGGACGCGCCACCGGCTACGCTGCATCGACGCTCACCCCCTCGTGTCGAGGAGACGACATGTCCCGCCGCTCGCTGCTCGTGACGTTGCTGCTCGCCTGCTCGCTGCCGCCGGTCTGGGCGGACGGGCGCCCGGCCGACCCGGGGGCGACGTGGGACCGCTCGCGGAACAAGGACGGCCGCTGGAACCAGACCGACGTCGGTCCGTTCCTCGCCAGCGTGCTGCCGACCCCGACCGGAACGATCGCGAAGGGGCTGTCGATCAAGGTCGGGAACGACACGACGATAGCCTACGACCTCGCGACGATGACCCCACGGGCCGCTTGGACGGGTGGCTTCCTGAAGTTCGACGCCGAGAAGTTCGGCATCGTCCGCGCCCCGCAAATCGACGGCGAGGTGCAGTGGGTCGATGCCGGACCAGCGTGGGGCAAGGCCAAGATTCGGTTCTTCGGTCACGCAGTTCAGCAAGGGGGCGTGATCTTCGAGTACGCAGTGGACGGTGTCCGCGTCCAGGAGTCGGTGCAGCGGCTTCCCACCGACGGCGCAACCGTGGTCAGGACCTTTCGAATCGGCTCAGCCGATCGGGACATCCGGCTCTTGCTGCCGCTCGAGAAGTCAAAGCACCCAGTCACGCTTCAACTCGTCGAAGACGTTCCCGAACGAGTCGCCAAGCCACCGCTCAACGAGCCCGCGATCAAGATTCGCGCAGGGCGGCAACAGGTGAGTTTCAAGGTGATTTCCCGGGCCGCGGTTGCGGAGCCCGACACAGGGAACACGCTCGCCGCCGAAGTCCTCAAGCTCCCGACCTTGAAGTTGCCGAAACGCCGTTGGGAGCCGGTCGTGACGAAGGGGGAAACGGGGGCGAGTGACAGCGCCTACGTCGTCGACACGATCGGCGTCCCGTTCGAGAACCCGTGGAATTCGCTGATGTTCCTCACCGGCCTCGACTTCCTGCCCGACGGCACGCTCGCCGTCTGCACGCTCTACGGCGAGGTCTGGCTCGTTCGGGGAGTCGACGACGGTCTCGACGAGGTCGCCTGGCATCGTTTCGCGACCGGACTGCACCAACCGCTTGGGCTGAAGGTCGTCGACGGTGAGGTCCACGTCCTCGGCCGCGACCAGATTACCCGGTTGCAGGACATCGACGGAAACGGCGAGGCGGACACGTACGTCAACGTGAACAACGCCGGGCAGACCTCGACGAGCGGGCACGACTACGCGGCCTGTCTGGAGACCGATCCGGACGGCAACCTGTACTACATCCGGGCTCACGAGGGGGTCGTGCGGGTCTCGAAGGACGGCGCGCGCAGCGAGTCGATCGCGAAGGGGTTCCGCAACCCGGTCGGGCTGGGGGTCTCGCCGACCGGGATGGTCACGGCCGCCCCGCAGGAGGGGACCTGGACGCCGGCCTCGGGCATCTTCGAGGTGAAGGAGAACGGCTGGTACGGCTTCGCCGGCCCGAAGGTGACGCCCGACCGACCGTTGGGGTACGACCCGCCGATCTGCTGGATGCCGCGGCTGCAGGACAACTCGTCCGGCGGGCAGACCTGGGCCCCCGAGAAGGGGTTCGGCCCGCTGTCCGGCATGATGCTGCACTTCTCCTACGGGCAGTGCGCCATGCTCGCCGTGCCGTTCGAGCGGGTGGACGGCGTGGCCCAGGGGGCGACCGTGCGGCTGCCGATGTTCTTCGAGTCGGGCGTGATGCGGGGGCGGTTCGGGTCGGACGGACACCTCTACGTCTGCGGGCTGCGGGGCTGGCAGACGTCGGCCGCAAAGGACGGCTGCCTGCAACGGGTCCGGTGCACCGGGAAGCCCGCCCACCTGCCGGTCGAGTTCCACGTGAAGCGCACCGGCGTCGAGCTCGTGTTCTCCGAACCGCTCGACCGGGAGTCGGCCGGCGACCCACAGAACTGGGCCGTCGAGCAGTGGAACTACCGGTACTCGAAGGAGTACGGCAGCAAGGACTACCTCGTCAGCGAGCCGCGGAAGACCGGTCGCGAGGAGGTCTTCCTGGAGGACGTCGAGGTCTCGGACGACGGCCGGACGGTGCGACTCGTCTTCGAGGAGGACGTGGTGCCGGTGATGCAGATGGGGATCACCTACGACGTGCGGGCGGCCGACGGCACGGAGCTCCGGGACGTGCTCTACGGCACGGTGAACAAGGTGCCGGCGAGGTAGCGGGCGTCACTGGGCCAGCCAGAGCACGATACAGGCGGCAACGGCGAGCAGCCCGAGTGTGCCGACGACCGCGAACGTCAGCGTACGGCCGCGACCCCGTTCGCGTTCGACGGTGGCGACGTGCTCGAAGCGGTACTCGGCCGTCCGGCCGACGCCGATGACGTCTCCGTGGACGAGGTTTCGCTTCTTCGTCTTCGCGCCGTTGACAAGCACGCCGTTCTTGCTGTCGAGGTCGCTGAGGAACCAGCCGCCGTTCTCGTACTCGAGCTGGCAGTGTCGCGTGGAAATCTCGCGACCGCCGAGCCGGACGTCGCAGCCGGTGCCGCGACCGATGACGAACTGCTTGTGGCCGAGGGTGACCCGTTCGCCCGTGTCGAGCCGGCGGAGCTGGTGGTCGGGCGGGACCTCGGCGAACCGCTCGGCGAGTTCGTGGGCCATCGTCGAGGCGTCGGGGATCGCGTCGTCGCTCTTCGCGCGGAAGTCCTCGTGGGCGGAGGTGTCCCCCTCGCCGACGATCGTGGAGGCCCGCGACCCGGACTTCAAGTCGTCGCCGGCGAGGATGCCGGACATCGTCGACCCGGTCGTCGAGCCGACGACGAGTGACGAGCGACCGGCCGAGCGGCGTTTCTCCTTCCGCTCTCGGGCCATCCGGCGTCGGGTGTCGTTCGCGCGGATGCGGAGTACGCGGTCGAAGTCGAAGTCGAGCGGCTTCCGCTTCGCGAACGGTTCGAGGACGGCGATCACCTCGTCCATCGACTGGAAGCGGTCCTTCGGGGACTTGGCCATCATCCGCGCGACGACCTTCGCGATCTCGGCCGGCACCTCGGGAGCGGCCTTCCGGACGTCGGGCACCGGGCGGGTGCGGTGCGCCTCGATCTTCTTGGAGTTCGTCTCGGCCGGGTAGGGCGCGTTGCCGGTGAGCCCGTAGTAGAACGTGCAGCCGAGGCTGTAGACGTCGGCCCGGGCGTCGACGCGGTGGCTGTCCTTGGACTGCTCGGGCGGCATGTAGTCGGACGTGCCGAGGCAGTCGTGCCCGAAGATCATCGCGAGCGTGAACTCGTCCTCCTGCTCGTTGCCGTCGAGCATGGCGAGGCCGAAGTCGAGGATGCGGACGCGACCGTCCGTGCTGACGAGCAGGTTCGAGGGCTTCACGTCCCGGTGGACGATGCCGTTCTCGTGGGCGTGCTGCAGCCCGCGGGCGGCCTGCAGCATGAAGTCGCAGACCTGCGGCCAGCTGCAGGTTCCGTGCAGCACGGTGTGCTCGTGGAGGTTGATGCCCTCGACGAACTCCATGACGACGTAGGCGACGTGGCTGGACTGGTCGACCTTGAAGGTGCGGACGATGTCCGGGTGGTCGAGCCGCACGCCCGCGCGGGCCTCGAGTTCGAAGCGGGTCAGCATGCCGGCGTCGTTCTTCGCCGCGTCGTTGAGGACCTTGAGGGCGACCTTCTCGCCGGACTTCGCGTGGACCGCCTGGAAGATGCAGCCCATGCCGCCCGAACCGAGCAGGTTGACGACCTTGTACGGGCCGATGAAGAAGCCGCGGTACCGGCCGTGCAGCAGGCGTTCGGCCTGGAAGGCGGTCAGGGCGCTGGCCCTGATCAGCTTGCGGGCGGCGTCCTTCGCCGTTGCCGCCTGGTCCAGCTCCAGCTCGTCGACCAGTGCGTCGAACCGTTCGCGGGAGAGCAACTCGCTCTTCTCGAGAACTTCGAGGAACTCGTTGATGACGACGATCTTGGACACGGAGACGGACACCGTACTGCGATCGGACTCGAACGACGTGGCCCTCGGTGAGTCGAGCGCAGAAGTCACGTCCGTTCGAAAGTGACCAGCCGAATTGTACCGCAGACTGGCTGCGGCGAAACGGTCAACATCGGGGAATCACCACCGGTGTCTTGAGGATTCCGGCCCTCGCGGGCTCGGTTCCCCTCGGATTCCGGTCGTCGGGTCCGGCCGGACACGCGTCAGCCGGCGTCCGGTTGCGCCTGCTGCACGATGACCACCCAGCCGGTCTTCGCCGTCTCGTCGTCGCGGGTCCTCACGACGACCGGGGCGTAGGCCGCCGTCCACCGCTTGTTCGGTTCCCGCGAGTACGGGTCGCGGTAACTGGACGGCAGCAGGTTGTTTTCGGCGTCGGTCGGCGTCTCGATCACCTCCAGCACCCCGTCGGCGATTCTCGGCAGCTTGCGGCGGGACTCGATGTCCTCCAGTCCCGGCCGGTGCAGCACGAGTCCGCCGCAGTACTCCGTGTGCGGCGTCGGTCGTCGCCGCTCCATCGAGTACCGACGCGTCTCGACCAGCAACACCGACTGCCCCTCGGGAAGATCGACGGCGAGGTCGGCGAACTCGCCGATGGAGACCGACATGGAGAGGATGCCGATCGTCTCGCCCGTGTCGGGGTTCTTGATCGAAGTGCCGAAGACGACGTTCAGGTTGCCGTCGTTGGTGCTCTCGTGAACGGTCGAGAGGTTGACGGTCTTCTCGTAGGGGGGGGCCTTCTGGCCGCGCTTCAGGTCCTGGCCGAGGCCGTGGAAGTAGTCGCGGAACGGGTACGCGTTGCCGAGGCTCTTGACGGGCTGCCCGTCGTCGTCGAACTGCGGGTACCGGGCGACCTGCGTCCCGTCGAGGGCGTTGACGAACAACGCTCGGGAGGGGACCCGGTTCTCGAGCCGTTCGCCGAAGTCGCTCAGCCAGCGCTGCAGCGGCTCGCGGGTCGCGGCATCCGAGGTGTCCTGGTTGATCTCGAGAAGGACCGTTGCCAAGTCGGGGTCGGCCGCCATCCGCTCGAGCACCCGCCAGCGGACGTCGATCTGGTTGGCGAGGCCGCGGGCGGCGAACTCGGCGGCCGCCTGAATGCTCCGTTCACGGAGCGTGTGCTCGCGAACCCGCGACGCCTCCGCCTGGGCGTGCAGCACGCCTTCACGGGCCGCCTGCTTGCCGAACACGACAGCCGCGGCGATGCCGCAGACGGTCACCAGCAGCGTGGCCGCCACGAGTGCCTGGGTCGCGCTCCGGTGCTTTCGACTCCACCGCGACAGTCGCGCGGTGACCGGTTCCGCGTAGGCGTGGACCTTCTCGTCGTCGAGGTAACGCTCCACGTCCTCCGCGACCTCCATCGCGGTCCGGTAGCGGTTTCGCGGGTCGAGCGCCATCGCCTTCGTGCAGATCGCGTCGAGTGCCGGAGCGATCTGCGGGTTGACCCTCTTGGCCGGCTGGAACTCGCCGTCGGTCACGCGCTGCATCATCGTCTCGACGTTCCGCCCGGCGAACGGGGCGCGGCCGGTGACGATCTTGTAGAGCGTGGCTCCCAGGTTGTAGACGTCCGACGCCGGGCCGACGTGTTCCGTGCCCGAAGCCTGCTCCGGGCTCATGTAGGCCGGCGTCCCCGCCCCGGAACCGGAGGTCGAGGCCCCGGAGGCCTCCTCGGTCGGCAGGCTCGCCCCCACCGTCAGCGTCTTCTCGCCACTCTCGCGAGCCCAGTCCTCCCGCACGACCGGCATCGCGAGACCCCAGTCGGCGACGAGCGTCTCGCCGAACCGGCCGAGCAGGATGTTGTGCGGCTTGATGTCCCGGTGCACGATCCCGCGGTTGTGTGCATAGGCGATCGTCTTGCAGACGGAGACGAAGTCGCGGAGCAAGGCGTGCAACTCGGACGTGCTGGACCGCCCGGCGTGTCGGTTGTCGGGCCGGTAGTGGTCGCGAATGGCATCCTCGAGCGTGCGGCCCTCGACGAACCGCATCACGTAGAACGGCCGGCCCGCGGTCGATCGTCCCAGGCCGTACACCGGCACCACGCCCGGGTGCTCCAGCCGAGCCGTGATCTCGGCCTCGACCATCATCCGCGTGTGCAGGTCCTCGTCGTCGGAGAGCTCGGCTCGAATCGTCTTCAGGGCGAGTCGGCGGTTCGTCGACTCCTCGATCGCCGCGTAGACCTCGCCGAGGCCCCCCTTCGCGTGCAGCCGCATGTCGCCGAACGGGAGGAGCACCTCGAACGACTCGCCCTCGTGGAGGCCGCGGAAGTCGTCCGGGATCGTGCTGAACTCCTCGCCGCCGAGGACCGGCCCGAGGCGGACCGGGACGTGTGCCCTCGTGTCCGAGGGTTTCGGCGTGCTCGGGTCGATCAGCGTCGTCTGGTGCTCGCCCGTGCCCGGCTGCGACTGGATCCGCGACTTGACCTCGTCCAACAGCTCCGGGCAGTCGGTACAGAGTTCTTCGGGCGGGATCTCGTGACCTCGCCCCTTCGACTCGACCCACCGCCGGACCAGATCGGCGATGCGTGTTTCGACGTCCGGCATGGGTGCGAAGCTGCTCCGTTACGAGGTCCGACAGAACGCGTGCGGCTCGAAGCCCTCATGGTCGCCACAGACGACCGCGAACGCAACGTCCGTGGTTGGAATCCACCCTGCCGTCAGTGGGTCTCGCGGAACATCCAGCTCGTTCGCACGCGCGGCCGGCGGACGACGTCCGGCGACGGCTTGCCGGCCGGGGCTGTCTGCTCGTCCTCCGGGAAGAGCGGCTGCGGCGGCGGAATCGGACTCGACTTGGACTCGCTGACTGGGCCCTCGACCGGCGCGGAGCCAGGGACCCTGGTCGCGAACTCCACGGGAACGGCGACCGGTTGGGTCGAGTCGAGCGGCCCGCGCGGACCCCGCACGTGGGACCAGCGGTAGGTGGCGACGCGGTGCGCCTTGTGCGGCCGCACGTCGATGCGGTCCTTCACATAGGCCGGTATGCCGTAGTGGTTGCAGTCGATCCACCGCCGCGTCACCGTCCGCGGACCCGAGTAGCCGCACCCGGCCAGCAACCCGACGGCCGCCGCGAACAAGAGGAGGCCAGCATGTGATCGCGTCATGACTCGACTCGTGCGGCGGCGGTTCGGAGAGCTTCGCCCTCTCTCCCGCACGCGCATCGGCGTGTGGCCGCCTGCGGCTGCAGGGGCGGTGTCGCAACCCCACCAATCCGGACGACCGGCCGCGGCCCGGTATGTGAAGAATGCACGAGAAAACGACACTCGGCGAGGACGCGATCGTGATGCGATTCGCGTGAAAATCGTGTGACGACGACCCTTCTCACGCGGTTTTCGGGGGTGTTCGCCCGATCTACCGGGAAAGGGAAAGAACACAACATTTGGTGTTGACGCTTCGTTGGATCACCTTATATTGGGTTCTTGTCGCTCACCCGGAGCGGCCGCCAGAATCGGCAAAAGCACTTGTCGAGACAGCGGCTTAGGTCGGGCGAGCGGCGGGCGAGGCGAGTTGTTGAGAGGTTCAAAACAGCCGTTTTGGACCACCCAAACCCCAACATCTCGTGGTCGCCCCACCAGCCACGGATGGCGTGGCCAAGGATTCGGAACGGCTAGGATGGAGTCGGGGTCGAGTCATGCGCCAATGTGCATTGAATGCACTTGCGTTCACGCAATTCGCCGCAACAATGCGGTGGAGCCTGACTCCCAACGGCCAGCTCCGCATTCGCTGCAACCGTCTCCGCTCGACGGTCTCGCCGAGCGGTTCTCCTTCTCTCGTTTCAACGCTGGGTCGCCCTGCGCAAGACGCGCCGTGAGCCCGTGCCCCTCACCAACTGGGAGCTACGAATGATTCGTGCACAGACCGACTGGATCGTCCGCAAGCGCGACGGCCGTCTCACCCCCTTCGAGCCCGACTTCGTCCACACGGCGATCGGCAAGGCCTTCCGGGCCGAACTCGAGATCGACGCCGAGAAGCCGCTCGAGCAGGACCTCGTCCAGGAGATCGACCGGCTGACCAACGCCGTCACCGGCGAGATCGCCCCGCACGCCAGCACCGACAACGGCATCGAGGTCGAGCGGATTCAGGACGCCGTCGAGATGCTCCTCATGAAGGAGGGGCACTTCCGCATCGCCCGCCGGTACATCGTCTACCGGGCCGAGCATGAGAAGCTCCGCGCCCTGCGTGCCGAGGGGGAGTTCGAGGACTCCGAGCAGCGGCCGCAGCTGAAGGTCACGCTCGACGACGGCACGCTCGTCCCGTTCGACGTCCGTCGCATCCGCGCCCGGATCGACCAGGCGTGCGAGGGGCTCGAAGCCGACTGCTCCGCCGACGAGCTGCAGGACGAGGTGCTGAAGTCGATCTTCGACGGCATCTCCGTGAAGGAGGTCTACCGGGCGATGATCCTTGCCGCCCGCGCCCGCATCGAGGTCGATCCGGCCTACGACACGGTCGCCAGCCGGCTGATGCTGATGGTCGTCTACAACGAGGCCCTCGGCGACGCCCCGCGTGACGACGAGTCCCGCGAGAAGCCGTACCGGCTGCAGTTCGAGCACTACGTCATCGACGGCATCAACGCCGAGCGGCTCAGCCCGGCCCTCCGCAAGTACGACCTCGTCCGCATCGCCGACGCCCTCGTGCCGGAGCGGGACGACCTCTTCAAGTACCTCGGCCTGCAGGCGGTCTACGACCGCTACCTGCTGCACATCGACGGCCGCCGCATCGAGACGCCGCAGTACTTCTGGATGCGGGTCGCGATGGGCCTCGCCCTCGAGGAGGACGACCCCGAGGCGCGGGCCATCGAGTTCTACAACGTGCTCAGCACCATGCGGTTCACCTCCGCCACGCCCACGCTGTTCAACTCGGCCACGCTGCACCCGCAACTCTCCAGCTGCTACCTCACCACGGTGCAGGACGACCTCGACCACATCTTCAAGTCGGTCTCGGACAACGCCAAGCTCAGCAAGTGGGCCGGCGGGCTGGGGAACGACTGGACGAACATCCGCGCCACCGGGGCCCACATCAAGGGGACCAACGGGCAGAGCCAGGGCGTCATCCCGTTCCTGAAGGTCGTCAACGACACGGCCGTCGCCGTCAACCAGGGAGGCAAGCGGAAGGGGGCCGTCTGTGCCTACCTCGAGACGTGGCACCTCGACATCGAGGAGTTCCTCGACCTCCGCAAGAACACCGGGGACGAACGCCGCCGTACGCACGACATGCACACGGCCAACTGGATTCCGGACCTGTTCATGAAGCGGGTGCAGGAGAACGGCGAGTGGACGCTGTTCTCGCCCGACGACGTCCGCGACCTGCACGACCTGTACGGGCAGGCGTTCGAGACGAAGTACACCGAGTACGAACGCCGGGCCGCAGCCGGGAAGCTGAAGCTGTTCCGCAAGGTCTCGGCCGTCGAGCTCTGGCGGAAGATGCTGACGCGGCTGTTCGAGACGGGCCACCCGTGGGTCACCTTCAAGGACCCCTCGAACGTCCGCAGCCCGCAGGACCACGTCGGCGTCGTCCACAGCAGCAACCTCTGCACGGAGATCCTGCTGAACACGAGCCGCACCGAGACGGCCGTCTGCAACCTGGGCAGCATCAACCTCGTCGCCCACGTGACGGACACCGGGCTCGACCTCGCCAAGCTCGAGGAGACGGTCCGCATCGCCGTGCGGATGCTCGACAACGTCATCGACATCAACTACTACCCGACCGAGGAGGCCGGCAACGCGAACAAGCGGCACCGCCCGGTCGGCCTCGGCCTGATGGGCTTCCAGGACGCCCTCGCCAAGCTGGGCGTCAGCTACGCCAGCCCGCAGGCGGTCGAGTTCGCCGACGAGAGCATGGAGGCGATCTCCTACTTCGCCATCCGCAGCTCGGCCGAACTCGCCGGCGAACGGGGGCCGTACAGCAGCTTCGCCGGCTCCAAGTGGGCCCGCGGCCTGCTCCCCATCGACACCATTGCCGTCCTCGACGAGGAACGGGGCGAGCGGATCGACGTCGACCGCTCCGCCCGCATGAACTGGCAGCCGGTCCGCGACCTCGTGGCCAAGCACGGCATGCGGAACTCGAACGTGATGGCCATCGCCCCCACGGCGACCATCTCCACCATCATCGGCGTCGCCCAGTCGATCGAGCCGATGTACAAGCACCTCTACGTGAAGTCGAACCTCTCCGGCGAGTTCACGCAGATCAACATCGCCCTCGTCGAGGAACTGAAGGCCCGCGGCCTCTGGGACGAGGACATGCTCGAGGCGTTCAAGTACTTCGACGGCACGCTCGGCGACATCGACCGCGTGCCGGGCGACATCAAGGCCCGCTACGTCACGGCCTTCGAGATCGACTCGAAGTGGCTCATCGAGTGTGCCGCCCGCCGGCAGAAGTGGATCGACATGGGCATGTCGCTGAACCTGTACATGTTCGAGCCGTCCGGCAAGAAGCTGCACGACATGTACTTCCAGGCCTGGAAGAAGGGCCTGAAGACGACCTACTACCTCCGCACGCTGGCGAAGACGCAGGTGGAGAAGTCGACGGTCGACGTGAACAAGTTCGGCGTCCAGCCCCGCTGGATGAAGAGCCAGTCGGCCAGCGGCGACATCAAGATCGACCGCGGCCAACAACCGGCCGAGCAGCCCCCGGCCGCCGAGGAACCGGTCCTCGTCCCGGCCACCCAGGTCGGCGAAACCTGCGACCCCAACAACCCCGACTGCGAGGCGTGCCAGTAGGCACGCGGGCGAAGTCACGTGGCCAGCGGGGGGCGAGGGTCCCCCGCTGCGCTGCGGTGGTTGGAACCACGGAGGCACAGAGACACGGAGTGATTGGGGGGACTTGTGGACTGCGTTCAGTTGTTGAGTGGTGGCACGGCAGACGTTCCGAAGGAGCGACCTGAGGGGGACTTCTTGGAGTTCGCGAAGACTGTCGTCCAAGAGTATGTGGAAGGAATGCGGACAGTTGATCGCTACAGAAGCCTGATTGACTTCGTGGTGTGGTCACGTGCCGATCTCGTCGAAGAGGTCGGTGACTGTGTGATCGAGGGAATCCGTGCTTATCTGGGAGGGCATCCGGCGGCGGCATTCAGCGCAGTTGAGAGGGCGTTTAGCATACTCGGCCCACATATTGACTTGTTGAAGACGCCGGGGGACATGTCGCAGTTTGTGAATCCAATGTACAGAATGCGGTCGATTGACCCGTCACACCCTTTCGAGAAGGCAGACCTGTTCCACATCCCATTTGAGCTGCGGCACATCGTTCGCCCGATGAGATACAGCATCAACGGACTGCCGTGTCTTTACCTCGGCGGCTCAACTTACGTGTGCTGGAAGGAACTCGGAGAGCCCGATCTTGAATCGCTCTCTGTAAGTCGATTCGAGGCCGTCCCTGGCACAAACCTGAAGGTCCTGAACTTTGGGCATCGAATGCCTGTTCTCGCGGCTTGGATAGAATCCCGTCCCGACGAGTTTGAAGGTGACGGGAGAGGCACGGCGATCATTGGGGCTCATGTGGCTTGCTGGCCGGTTGTGGCACTTTGCTCCATCCGGAAGTTGTACCCGGAAGCTGCATTCCATCCCGAGTACATCTTGCCGCAACTTGTGTTGCAATGGGTGACGCGCTCGGACGAGTTCCACGGCATTCGGTATTTCTCCACGCACTACACGGACTATCACGACGACCCGAAGACCTACATGAACTACGTGTTCCCGGCGAGGCAAGTGGAGCCTGCGGGGCGATGTCCAAGCCTTACCTCGCTCTTTCGGATGACCTCTCCCGTTCCTTGGGGTTCGTGTGCGGAAGACGCGCCGAGTGTCAAACGCCCGAGATACAAGTACGAGGGTGAACTGCTCGCAGAGTTGGAACACAGCCATGGGCGAGTGGAGGACGCTCTTCACCAACGTCCCACGGAGGTTGTGGCATGATTGCACTGAAGTGGCAAAGTAGGGCCGACGGAGTGGCTGGGGCTGAGTGAAGTAGGGTGGGCTCTGCCCACCAGTTTGTGAGTCAACCTGGAAGCGTGGTGGGCAGAGCCCACCCTACGGGGAACGGGATGCAACGTCGGTTCGCACAACTCGGAACGTATACGGGGGCTTGGCGGCCTCTGTGCCTCTCCGTGTCTCTGTGGTTCCTTCTCTCCGCCGCGTGTGTGGCGGAGGAGACGAAGGGGTTCGTGGGGGCGTACGGGTTGAAGATGGCGGACGGGCAGGCGGGGTGGCTCGAGATCAAGCACGACGACGGCGAGTGGGGCGGGCAGCTGTGGACCGTCGGGCAGCCGAAGGGGATCGAGGACTTCGCAGTCGACGGGTTCAAGCTGACGTTCACGCGGCGCGTGCGGATCCGGAAGCCGGCCTATCCCGGTGGACCGGCGACCGGGAAGCCGGTCGCGTGCCGGTTCTCGGCGACGCTGGCGGGGGACGACATCTGGTTGGAACGCCAGACCGAGCCGCCGGTCGTACATCACGGGAAGCGGTTGCCACCAATGCCGCCGCGGCCGGACCTCTCGAAGGTCGTCTTCGGGCCGCAGCATCAACTGTTCAACGGGAAGAACCTCGACGGCTGGGTGCTCGCGAACGACAAGCAGCAGAACGGCTGGCGGGCCGAGAACGGAGAACTCGTCAACGAGACGCCGAAGACGACGTTCGACCCCTTCTCCCGCTACGGCAACCTGCGGACGAAGAAGACCTTCGGCGACGGCCGGCTGACGATCGAGTTCAACGTCCCCAAGGGAGGCAACAGCGGCGTCTACGTCCGCGGGGCGTACGAGGCCCAGGTCGTCGACCGCGACAGCCGCATGCAGGGCATTCAGGGGGTGGGCGCCGTCTTCGGCCGCATCGCCCCCACGAAGAAGGCGGGCCGGCCGGGAGGCGAGTGGCAGCTGTACGTGGTCACGATCGTCGATCGCCACGCGACCGTCGTCCTCAACGGCGAGACCGTCATCGACAATCAACCCCTCGCGGGGAACACGAACGGAGCCTTCCAAGCCGACGTGACCCAGCCGGGCCCCTTGTACCTGCAGGGGGACCACACGTCGGTGCGGTACCGGAACATCGGCTTCGAACCGGTGCTGCGGAGAGACCAGTGAAGTAGGGCCGGTTTCACCGGCCGCCGAGTGAGAGCAGCGGAGCGATCGGCCGGTTGAACCGGCCTTACGGTGGCGAGGACAACTCACGGAGGGCGCGGTTGTGTTGGAGACGGAGCGGGAACTGACGTCGCAGGAGATGGCGGAGGAACTCGGGGGGTCGCTCGACGTGGACAGCGTCAGCGTCTTCCCCGACGGCGAGGGGTGGGCCAAGGTCAACCTCGTGGTGGACGGAGCCGTCTGCCGTTCCTTCGAGATCCCCTTCAACGTCCCCGGCCGGCCGCGAGCCGAGGAGATCGAGACGGCCCGGAAGCGGGCCCACGACGAACTGCGGAAGACACGACCCGACGAGGCCGACTTCGGCTTCGAGTGAGTCGAAAGCGGCAGGCCGACCGAGGCCGGCAACCCCTTGACCATTCGGACCTACGACAACCAGAAGGACCGCGAAACCGTGGTGGCTTTGTGGCGAGACGTCTTCACCTACGCGACCGGGCACAACGACCCGGAGCGGTCGATCGACCGGAAGGTCGCGGCCGGCGAGGACGGACTGTTCCTCGTCGCCGAGCGGGAGGGGGCGGTCGTCGGCACGGTGATGGGTGGCTACGACGGGCACCGCGGCTGGATCTACTCGCTCGCCGTCGCCGAGCCGGCTCGCCGACTGGGACTGGGGACGGCCCTCGTCCGCGAGGTGGAACGCCGACTGGCCGACCACGGCTGCCCGAAGATCAACCTGCAGGTCCTCCCCGACAACCGCGACGTGATCGCCTTCTACGAACGCCTCGGCTACGCCGTCGAGGAGCGGATCAGCCTCGGCAAGAAGACGGGGCAGCCATGACCAACGAAACCCGACAACCGACCGTCGTCGAGCCCGGTGCGGGGCCGGTGATTGCTGCCGTGGGGGACCACTACCGGTTCCTGGCGGTCGGGGGGCAGACGGATTCGCGTTATGCGATCTGGCACGCGACGGTTCATCCCGGGGGCGGTCCGCCGCCACACGTGCACAGCCGCGAGGAGGAGGGGTTCTACGTGCTCTCGGGCGAGTTGACGTTCTTCGCGAACGGCGAGTCGTTCGTGGGGAAGCCGGGGACCTTCGTGAACCTGCCGACCGGTTGCGAGCACCGCTTTCGCAACGAGACCGACGAACCGGCCGAGGTGTTGATCCTCGTCGCCCCGGCCGGACTGGAGGAGATGTTCCGCCGCACGGGCGTGGAGGTGACGGGCGAGGACCTGTCGCCGCCGACCGTGACGCCGGAGGAGATCGAACGAATCAAGAGCATTGCCCCGGAGTACGGCGTGGAGATTCGCGCCCCGGAGCACTGACGCGTGAGACCGCGGGGGCGTCGCCGGCCGGCGGCCCCTCACCCCGGCCCTCTCCCCAAGGGAGAGGGCGCCAGACTGACTGCCGAACGCTGACTGCTGACTGCTGAAACCCGACTTCTGACCGCTGACTCCTGAAACGGAAACGGACCCGTCACGATGACAACGCTCTCCACGCCCAACACGACTGCTTCGCAACCCGTCGTGGAGCCGACCATGGAAGAACTGCACCCCGCCGGCATGGGGCGGATCAACGTCGACAGCAAGCGGCTCATCAACTGTGCCGCGGTCGACGTGAACCAGCTGATGCCGATCAAGTACCAGTGGGCCTGGGAGCACTACCAGAACGGTTGTGCCAACCACTGGATGCCGAGCGAGGTCGCGATGACGAAGGACATCGAGATCTGGCGGAGCGACAAGCTGACCGAGGACGAGCGGCAGGTGCTCGTGCGGAACCTGGGCTTCTTCTCCACGGCCGAGAGCCTCGTGGGGAACAACCTGGTGCTCGCCATCTTCAAGCACGTGACGAACGCGGAGTGCCGGCAGTACCTGCTGCGGCAGGCGTTCGAGGAGGCGGTGCACACGCACACGTTCCTGTACGTCGTCGAGAGCCTGGGCCTCGACGAGGGGGAGGTGTTCAACATGTACCACGAGGTGCCCGTCATCCGTGAGAAGGACGAGCTGGAGATGCAGCTCACCGCGGAGGTGCTGGACCCGAACTTCAGCACGGAGGGCTTCGAGGGGACGCAGGCGTTCCTGAAGAACCTGATCGGGTACTACCTGATCATGGAGGGCATCTTCTTCTACACCGGCTTCGTGATGGTCCTCTCGTTCCACCGCCGGAACCTGATGACGGGCATCGGCGAGCAGTTCCAGTACATCCTCCGGGACGAGACGATCCACCTGAACTTCGGCGTGGACCTGATCAACGGCATCAAGGCCGAGAACCCCGAGGTGTGGACGCCGGAGTTCCAGCAGGAGATCGTCGATCGCGTGAAGCACGCGGTGGAGCTGGAGATTCGCTACGCCGAGGACGCCCTGCCGCGGGGCATCCTGGGGCTGAACGGCGATCTGTTCCGCGACTACGTGCAGCACATCGCCGACCGCCGGTTGGAGCGGATCGGCCTGGAGAAGCAGTACGGCAGCCCGAACCCGTTCCCGTGGATGAGCGAGACGATGGACCTCTCGAAGGAGAAGAACTTCTTCGAGACCCGCGTCACCGAGTACCAGACGGGCGGCACGCTGAGCTGGGACTGAATGAGTTGAGAGGCGAGAGTGGAGAGTTGAGAGACCGTCATTCGGACGTCGCTCAACTCTCGTCACTCCTCTCTCAACTCGCGAACACGGATGGGAGAGGCCACCGGGGTGGACGGTTGCGGGGAGTTTCATCACCGCTGCCAGCCCGGTCACGTCCACGAGGGAACGGCGGACCCGCTCCGGTGCCTCTTCATCCCTTCCCACCGACCTCCCACGCGGCCCGACCGAGTTCCGGTCGGGCCGTTTTCGTTCACGGGCGAACTCGCGCGTCACGGCGTGAGGGCGGTCGTCCGTTGTGGGTGCACGAAGACGATCCGTGTCGCGTCCTCGTACTGGGCGATCTGCAGCATCGCCTGGCCGGTGCCGACCGAGCCGTTCGCGTGAAACCTGCGAACCTTCAGGCCGGGCACCTTCTCGCCGTCGAGCGTCACGGCGTTCGCAAAGTCCCGTTCGGAGAACTCCGCGGACAGGTCGAGGTGGATCCCGTCCTCGACGATCGTCGGCACGAGTTCGAGCTTCGTTCCGAACGTGCGGGGCTCACGGGTCCACTTGCCGTTCGGCTGGAGCACGGGGACGGCGAACTCGCCCCCGACGAGTACGTTCGCCTCCCGGCCGGGGAGGGTGACGACGGTCGGCCGGGACAGGACCTTCGCGTCGTCGCGCTCGGCGATCATCTCGAACAACCGTCGCAACGCGGCCGCGTCTCCGACGACCGTTCGAACCTCCCCCGCTGGCCGCCCGGGTTCGTCGCCGGCAGCCTGCCGTGCGGGGACCTCCATCAACACGAGTTCGGCCGAGATCGGCTGCGGCTCGTCGGCCGGCAGCGTCGAGACGAGGCACGCGACAACGGTAGCCGCGCGGGCGAGCATCGAGTAGGGCGATCGCATCGAACGATTCTCCTTGAACCGGGCTGCCGGCTTCCCTGCCGGCCGAGGGGCGGGGAGGATACGTCTCACCACGGAATCGGTCGAGTGCGTTCGCTCGAGGGTCGGTAGACTGCGGTTTGCCCGATTGGCGAGATCCGGCGGCGTCCCGGCTGCGTTCTCCACGACCACGGCCCGTTGGAGGAAGAGACGATGAACGCGGGAGCGGCTGGGGGTGGGGCGGCGGCAGCCGCGGCGGCGGCCGAAATGGCTCGGCAGGAGGAAGAGGAGATGACCGGCTACACGACGCGCGACCTCGAAGAGGACTGGGAGTTCAAGATCCTGCGGTCGAACTTCGGGGCGTTCGGCGACCGGGAGAAGCTGCGGCAGGCCCTCGAGGAGGAGGGACGCGCCGGCTGGGTGCTCGTCGAGAAGTTCGACAACCAGCGGATTCGGCTGAAGCGCCCGGCGGCCGCCCGCGAGCAGGACGACTACCTCGACTTCGACCCGTACCGCACGCACCACGGCATGGCGGACGGGAAGCTCGCTCTCTTGATCGTCGGCTGCATCTTCGGCGGGCTGGCGGTGGTCGGCGTGTTCGCGGCGACCATGGCGGCGATCTTCGACTGACCCGGCGGCGACTCGCTTGGAATCGCCCGACCGCTCCGATACGTTGCGCGGCGTTGCTTCAGCGTGCCGGGATCGGATCGTCCATGCAGATCGTGTTCGCGAGTTCGGAGGCGGTCCCCTACTCGAAGACGGGGGGCCTGGGGGACGTGGCCGCGGCGTTGCCGTCCGCCTTGGCCGCCCGCGGTCACGACGTCACGTTGGTGCTGCCGTACCACTCGCTGGTCTGGCCGGAGCACCGACTTCCGCACCCGGAGCGGTCCGGACCGTTCGTCACCGCAGACCTCGGCGAACGTCGCGTCACGGGTCAGTTGCTGACCTCGGTCGTGCCCGAGAACGGTGTGCGGCTCGTCCTCGTCGACCAGCCGGCGTACTTCGCCCGCCGTGGACTGTACGACGGAGCCGACAACTGCGAGCGGTACGCCTTCTTCAGCCACGCCGTGATCGAGACCTGCCGACTGCTGGGACTGAATCCGGACGTGGTGCACGCGAACGACTGGCAGACCGGCCTCGTGCCGGCCCTGCTCGCCACCGGGGCGCGGGAACGCGTCCCCAACCTCGCCGGCACCGGCAGCGTGTTCACCATCCACAACATCGCCTTCCAGGGAGACTTCCCGCCGGAGGCGATGCCCGGCACCGGGTTGGACGGCCGCTACTTCAGCTGGGAGTACCTTGAGTTCTTCGGCCGGCTGAACCTGCTGAAGGCGGGCGTCGTCCTCGCGAACGAGGTCACGACCGTCAGCCCGACCTACGCCGACGAGATTCGGACCGAGAGGTTCGGCCACGGGCTCGACCCCGTCCTGCGTGCGAAGGAGGACCGCCTGACCGGGATCCTCAACGGCGTCGATCTCGGCACCTGGAACCCGACGAGCGACCCGATGCTCGACCACCACTACGACGTGGACTCCGCGAGCGAGGGGAAGGCGGCGAACAAACGGGAACTGCAGACGTTGCTCGGGCTGCCGGTCCGCGACGACGTGCCGCTGTTCGGCATGATCTCGCGGATGACCGACCAGAAGGGGTTCGACCTGATTCGCGACGCGTCGGCGGCACTGCTGTCGCTCGACGCCCAGTTCTGCTTCCTCGGCACGGGGGCGGAGGAGTTCGAGCAACTGGTGCGAAGGCTGGCGGAGCGGGCCCCGGAGAAGGTCGCCGCCACCGTCGGGTTCGACGAGGCGCTCGCCCACCGCATCGAGGCGGGCAGCGACGCGTACCTGATGCCGAGCAGCTTCGAGCCGTGCGGCCTGAACCAGATGTACTCGCAGGTGTACGGCACCGTGCCGGTCGTGCATCGCGTTGGCGGTCTCGCGGACACGGTCGTCGGCGCGACGGAGGAGAGCCTCGCCGACGGAACGGCGACCGGCGTCGTCTTCGAGCACTACACGGCCGACGGGCTGCTCTGGGCGGTCCACCAGACGTTGAAGCTGTTCGCCGACCGAACGACTTGGTCGCGGCTGGTACGCAACGGGATGACGCGAGACTTCTCCTGGGCCGCGAGTGCCGCCAAGTACGAGACCGTCTACGAGCGGGCCGCTGCCGGCGTCGCGGAGCCCGCCTCGTGAGCGGCGAGGAACGTGACGGTCGACGGTCGTCGATTCGCAAGGGAGGCGAGTGCCGCTTCGACGAACTGACGGGCGAGACGGTGCTGGTCTCGCCGAGCCGTTCGGAACGACCGAACGCGCTCGCGACGCCGGGCGGGCCGGTTGGTGCGGAGATCGATCCGTTTCTCGAAGGGAACGAGGAACAGACGCCGCCGGAGACGTTCGCGATTCGCCCGGACGGTTCTCCGCCGAACGGTCCGGGTTGGCTCGTCCGGGTGGTCCCCAACCAGTACCCGGTCGTCGGCCCGGACGCCGCGAACGACGAGTCGGTCGGTCGGCACGAGGTCGTCGTCGAGTGTCCGCACTTCGAGCGGCGGTTCACGGCACTGGACGCGACCCAGGTCCGCCGTGTTCTCGAGGCGTACCGCTCTCGACTGGCGGCGTTTCGCGGGGAGTGCGGCCGCGGCTACGGGCTGGTCTTCAAGAACAGTGGTCCGCTCGCCGGGGCGACGGTCGAACACGTGCACTCGCAGGTGCTGGTGACCCGCTTCGTTCCGCGACGCGTGCAGGCCGCACTCGCGACGGCGAGGGAGTACTTCGACGAACACGGGCGCGACCTCGGCGGCGCCTGTCTCGAACGAGAACTCCGGTCGGCCGAACGCGTGGTCGTCACGTCCGAGGCGTGGGCCGCGTACTGCCCGGCCGCGGGGCGGTTTCCGTTCGAGTGCCGACTCGTCCCGCGCGAGCGACACGTCCGGCCCGAGTCGACGCCCGACGTCGTCCTCGACGACCTCGCCGAGACGTTGCTTCGTGTGCTGCGGGCGCTCGAGGCCGTGCACGACCGCGTCGACTACAACCTCGTGCTGCACACGCTGCCGTTCGAGGAGCCGGACGACGTCCAGTGGTTCCGTTGGTGGATCGAGGTGATTCCGCGGCTGGCGTCGCTCGGCGGGTTCGAGTTCGGCGGGGGGACGTACATCAACCCGGTCTCGCCGACGCGGGCGGCCGAGGCCCTCCGGGACGCGATCGCGAGCCGTTGAGCGGTCGATCTCACCCGGCTTGCCCAACCGGACCGTCGGGTGGGTCGTACGGACATTCCGGAGGGAACGGGCTCTCCCCACTTGGCGGATCGTTCCGATTCTGCTGACATGCCTGCGACGCGCTCGCTTCGCGCGCGGACCTTCCCCAGCGACGTTGGACCCGACCATGAGCGGCCCCCTCCGGCTCGTTCTCGCCATTCACGACCATCAGCCCGTCGGCAACTTCGACGACGTGTTCGCCGCCGCCCACGCGGACGCGTACCTGCCGTTCCTCGAAGTGCTCGAACGTTTCCCGGACGTGGCCGTCACGCTGCACACGTCCGGCTCGCTGCTGGAGTGGCTCGTCGAGAAGCGGCCCGACTACGTCGACCGCGTCCGCGGCCTCGTCGCGCGGGGACAGGTCGAGGTGCTCGGCGGGCCGTTCTACGAACCGATCCTCGCGAACATCCCGCGGCGGGACCGCATCGGGCAGGTCGTCGCCTACTCGAACTTCCTCGAGCGGACGTTCGGCCAGCCGGTTCGCGGCATGTGGGTGCCGGAACGGGTCTGGGAGCAGTCGTTCGTCTCCGACGTCGTCGAGGCGGGCATCGAGTACACGCTGCTCGACGACCAGCACTTCAACGCCGCCGGACTCTCCGGCGACCGGCTGCTCGGCTCGTACCTCACCGAGGACGAGGGCCGGCTGCTGCGGGTGCTGCCGATCGACGAGTCGCTGCGGTACCTGATCCCGTTCTCCGAGCCGCACCAGGCGATCGACCACCTCCGCTGGATCGCGAACCGGCGGCCGGGGGCGCTCGTCGCGTTCGGCGACGACGGCGAGAAGTTCGGCGTCTGGCCCAACACGAAGGAGCACTGTTACGCGAACGGCTGGCTGAACCACTTCTTCGAGCTGCTGATGCAGAACCGGGACTGGCTGCAGACCCGGCCGCTCGGCGAGGCACTCGACGAGACACGGCCGCTCGGCACCTGCTACCTGCCCGACGGCACCTACCGCGAGATGACCGAGTGGGTGCTCGAGCCGGAGACGCAACGCGACCTCGTGCGGCTGCGCAAGCTCGAACAACAAGGGGAGGACTTCGAGCGGTTGCGGTCGTTCGCCCGCGGCGGCTTCTGGCGGAACTTCCGCGCTCGCTACCCGGAGAGCAACGCGATGTACGCGCGGATGCTCGAGATCAGCGAACGCGTCGAGGAGGCGGCCCGGTCGGGGGCCGACACCACGCTCGTCGACCGGGCCCGCACGGAACTGTACCGGGCCCAGTGCAACTGCACCTACTGGCACGGAGCCTTCGGCGGGTTGTACCTGCCGCACCTGCGAAACGCCGTCTACAAGCACCTCATCCTCGCGGACAACCTGCTCGAACAGACGGCGGACCGGCCTTCGTCCTGGGTCGAGTTGTCCGGGGACGACTTCGACCTCGACGGTCGTTCGGAGGTCCGCATCGCGGGCGACCGCCTGATCGCCTACGTCGATCCGGACGTCGGCGGCCACCTCTACGAACTCGACGTGCGGGCGACGTCGCACAACCTGCTGGCCACGCTCGACCGCCGGCCGGAGGCCTACCACGGCGTCGTCCGCGAGAAGGCGCTCGCCGTCGCGAACGGGCAGGGCGAGGAGTCGGACGACGAGGTCACCCTGAAGCAGCCGGACCTGCACCTCAAGCTGATGTACGACGACTGGCCGCGGCGAAGCCTCGTCGACCACTTCCTGCAGCCGGGGCTGTCGCTCGACGACTTCCGTGCGGGGAACGGCCGCGTCTCCGACTTCGCGACCGGCGAGTACGAGTCGACTCTGCGGCGGGCGGACGGGAAGGTCGAGGTCCGCATGCACCGTCGCGGTTCGGTCTCGCCGTACGAGATCGAGGTCGCGAAGACGGTCCGGCTGGACGCCGACAACCCCGGCACGCTGCTCGTCCAGTACGTCCTCTCGAACCTGCCGAGCGGGCTGCCGTTCCACTTCGCCGTCGAACTCGGCTTCGCCGGTCTCGCCGCGAACGCCGAGGACCGGTACTACTACGGTCCGGAGGGGAACCGGCTCGGCCAGTTGGAGTCGTCGCTCGACCTGCCGACGGCCCAGCGCGTCGGTCTCGTCGACGAGTGGCTGGGGCTCGACGTCTCCGTCGAGTGCGACCAGCCGGGCGGCATCTGGACGTTCCCGATCGAGTCGATCAGCCAGTCCGAGGCCGGCTTCGAACTCGTCCACCAGAGCTGCCGCGTCGTCCCGCACTGGACCGTCCAGGTCGGCGACGAGGCCGAGGGCCGCTGGGAAGTGCGACTCGCGATCGAAGTCGACACGTCGATCGCTCGGGCCCGCGAACTCGCCGAGGCGGCGACCGTCGGCTCAGTGTAGTCGGCTCTCT
>JANQQW010000312.1 GCA_028284885.1 Planctomycetaceae bacterium | reverse complement strand
CCCGAAGGCGGCCCACGCGTACGGCGACGGAGGCACCCGCGCGCTCGCCGCCGTGCTGCGGAAGACGTTCGTGCTGTTCACGACCACGCTCGGCCTGTTCGCCCTCTTCACCACCTTCGCCGGCGGCACCCTCGTGACGCTCGTCTACGGCGACGGGTACGACGGCGGGAACGCGATCGTCGCCCTGCTCGCCTTCGCCACGCTCGCCAGCAGCTGGGGCATCACGGCGGGCAACGGACTGTGGGCGATGGAGAAGCCCTCCGCGAACCTGCGGGCCGACGTCGCCGCCTTCGTCGCGTCGGTCGTCGGGACGATCCTGCTCGTCCCGTGGCTCGGGCCGCTCGGAGCCGCCCTGGTGACGCTGATCGCGAACCTGATCGACGCCGGCGTCCGCGGCCTCACGCTGCGGATGTTGATGTTCGACCGTCGAGCCGCCGAGGACCGCGCCGCCCGAGCGGAGGGGCTGGCGTGAACTCGACGACCTGGGGAACGACCAACGCGGACGTCCGAGCCGTGACCGGCCCGTCCGACCACGTCCGGCAGGCGAGTTGGCTGCCGTGGCTGACGATGCTCGTCGTCGGCGGAGCCTTCTACGCGACCGAACACGACCCGCTCGTCTCCCTCGCCGACGCCTTCACCGAGACCGCCGAGGAGATGCAGCAACGCGTGGCGGGTGGCGACACCGTCCGCCGGCTGGTCTACCCGACGATGGGCCTGTTCGGCGTGGCGTGCGTGCTCACGTCGCCGTGGTTCGCGGGAACGAACGAGCGGCGGCGGATCGACCTGCTGCTGCTGACCCCGCTCGTCGCGTACCTCGCGTGGTGCTCCGCCAGCGTCGTCTGGTCGGACGAGCCGTCGCTGACGGTGAAGCGACTGGTGGTGATGTTCTGCGTGGTGGCCGGGGCCGCCGGGGCCGCCAGCCGTCTCCGCCCGGCCGACCTGATGCTCGTCGCGGCGGTCGTCCCGACGGTCTTCCTCTGCATCGGCATCCTGTCCGAACTGCGGCTGGGGACCTTCCGACCGTGGGCCGGCGACTACCGCTTCTCCGGCACGTTGCACCCCAACGCCCAAGGCATCAGCCTCGCCTGCCTGTGTCTCTCGTCCGCCGGGCTGATCCAGATCCACCGTCGCTGGCGGCCGTTGTTCGTCGGACTGTTCCTGTTCGGCTTCACGTTCGTGCTGCTCACGAAGTCGCGGACCTCGGCCGCCGGGCTGATCCTCGCCGTCTCCGCCT
Source organism: Planctomycetaceae bacterium (assembly GCA_028284885.1). Lineage (GTDB taxonomy): Bacteria > Planctomycetota > Planctomycetia > Planctomycetales > Planctomycetaceae > JANQQW01. Next base: position 1,043 of record JANQQW010000312.1, on the reverse strand, counting down.
ACTGGACGATCACCACGCCGCTGCGGACGAAGCTGCTGCTCGGCTTCGTCGGGACGTGGTGCGGCGTCGCGGTCCTGTTCACCGCGCTCCTCGCCGGCACCGACGTCGGCGGGAGCGCCTCCGACGCCGCCCTGCTCGGCCGCGAGGAACAGGCCTCGTCGCTCACCGGGCGGCTGCCGATCTGGACGGAACTCGCCCCGCACGCCGCCGCCCGGCCGATCCTCGGACACGGGTACGAGGCGTTCTGGACCGCAGAGCACATCACCAAGGTCTCCGAGGAACTCCACTGGGGCATCCGCGAGGCACACTCGACCTTCCTCGACGCGATACTCGCCGTCGGGCTGGTCGGCATGTCGATCGCCCTCGTCGCCACGCTCGTCGGCGCGTGGCGGTGTCAGGTCGCGTACTCGGAGTCGGGCCACCCGCTGTACGGCATGCTGCTCGCGATGTCCGTCTTCGGACTGGTCAACGCCTGCACGGAGTCGGCGATGCTCGTCCCGGCGTTCTACACGTTCGTCCTCGGCACCGGGCTGATCTTCACGGCCACCCGTTCGCACGAGACCGCCGCCCGCGCGAACGCCGCCGCCGAGTCGCCGAGCGGCGGACTCGCCCTCGCCCCCGAACGCCTCACCGTCTCCGGGAACCCGATGCTGTGACCAAGCGCCCCGACGTCACGATCGTCGTCTGCACCTACAACCGCGCGGAGTCGCTCCGCACGGCGCTCGGCAGCCTCGCCGCGCTCGAACTGGCCGAACGGACGGGCGAGATCCTCGTCGTCGACAACAACGCGACCGACGCAACGGCCGAGGTCGTGAGCGAGCTGGCCGGCCGGTCCCCGATCCCCGTTCGACGCGTGCTGGAGACCGAACAGGGCATCGTGCCGGCCCGCAACCGCGGCGTCGCGGAAGCGCTGGGCGAATGGGTCGCCTTCTTCGACGACGACCAACTGGCCGAACCCGACTGGATCGCCCGGCTGTTCGAACTCGCCGAGAGGCGGGGCGTCCGCTGCGTCGGCGGAGCGGTTCGGCTCCGCCTGCCCGACG
>JANQQW010000305.1 GCA_028284885.1 Planctomycetaceae bacterium | reverse complement strand
GCTCCTCTCCGAGGCGTCCGGCAAGCTGGCCGAGGCCTCCGGAAAGGCGGCGAACGACGAGGCCCTGAAGAAGCTCGCGGCCGACGCCAAGGCCCGGTTCGACGCCAAGTCGACCGAGATGGCCACCATGAAGAAGTCGCTCGACGCGGCCACCGCCGCCCTGACCGCGGCGAACGCCGAACTGCCCGCCGCGAACAAGACCGTCGCCGACGCCACCGCGAAGCTCGACGCTGCGAAGAAGGAGGTCGCCCGACTGACGCCGGTCGTCAAGCAGACCGCCGACGCCGCGACCGCGGCCCGTGCTGCCGCCAACGCCGCCGCTGCGAAGCGGGACGCGGCCCAGAAGGCCGTGAACGAGGTGAACGAGTCGATCGCCTTCGCCGCCCAGCTCCGGCAACTCGCCGCCAAGCAGAAGGAACGACAGCCGATCGCCGCCGCCACGCTCGACGCCGAGGCCGCGATGGCCGCCGCCGACGGCAAGGTCAAGACGGCCACGGCGACGCTTGCCACGTCCAAGCAGAAGCTGGCGGAACTCGAGGCCACCATGCAGCAGATCGTGGCCGACGTCGCGAAGACGACGGCCGAGCGGGACGCGCTGCAGAAGTCCGCCGCGGCCGTCGAACCGGTCGTCACGACACTCGGCGAGTCGGTCGCGAAGGCGAAGGAGGCCGCCGCGAAGCTGCCGAACGACGAGGCACTCAAGCAGGCCGTCGCCGCACTCGACGCCCAACGCGCCGCCAAGGCGAAGACCGTCGCCGACGCCAAGGCCGCCGCGGCCGCCAAGACGACGCTACTCGGGCAACTCGCCGCGAAGAAGGCCGAGACCGAGAAGAACGCTACCACGGCGACCGCTACCGTCGATGCTGCGACGAAGGCCGTGGCCGCGGCCACCACGGAGCAGCAGGCCATGGCCGCAAAGCTGGCCGCCGCTCGCGCTCAACTCGCCGAGTTCGACAAGGGCCTCGCCGAGGTCGAGAGTCGCGTGCAGGCGATGCGGGGCGAAACGTCGGCCGCGGACGCGACGGCCCGGGCTGACGCGTCGAAGTGAGTCCTCGCCCGGGTCACCAGAACCGGGTGCCTGGCTCGCCCTTGAACGGTCCGACGACGTCGTCGGTGATCCATCCGCCGTAGAACCCGCCCGGCTGCGGACGGGCCTGCTCGTCGCCGACGAAGCAGCCGTCCATCGGCCCTGCGTAGAAGGCGATGTGGTCCTTGATCGCCGCGAACGGCTTCGTCGGGGTCGGGTACGACCACGCCCCGCGGACGACCTCGCGGTCACCGACGACGATCGAGTGGTAGGCGGCCATCCCCTTCCACTCGCAGAAGCTACCCCCGGACGTCGGGACGACGAGGTCGCTGCGGACGTCGTCGGACGGGAAGTAGTAGACGGGCGGGTGGCTCGTCTCGAGGACCCGGTAGCCGGAGGTCGTCGCGGCGATCGTCTGGCCCGCGAACTCGATGCGGAGCGGTCGCTCGACCGGCTCCAGGCGGGGCGGCCGTGGGTAGTCCCAGACGGACTCCTGGCCGGGGCCCGGTTCGACGCGTTTCGGTACCATTCGCTGAAACCTCCTTCACTGAAGATGGTTGGGGCTCCGGGCAGGACGACCACCGGAAAACGGAAGTGCCCGTAACCACGGGGCGTCTGCCGACAACTTCAGGTGGTACTGGCATCCGGAGTGACCTGTGTTCCTGCTCGGCAACGAACGACGGCCCAACCGTTTCGCTCCCTCGCGTCGCGGCTTTCTCCGTGTCGGGGCGGCCGGGCTTGGTGCCGGGCTTCTCGGCCCGTGGCTGTCCGCCGCGCGCTCGGCCGCGCCGGAGTACGTCCGCGACCGCTCCGTGATCCTGCTGTTCCTCGGCGGCGGCCCGAGCCAGTTGGAGACGTGGGACCCGAAGCCGGGAGGACTCGACAGCTCGACCAGCGTCGACGGCCATCTCCCCACGGTCCTGCCGGGCGTCCGCTTCGGTGCGTCGTTCCCGAAGCTCGCCCGTCTCGCCGACCGGCTGACGATCGTCCGTTCGTTCCAGACGAACCACGCCGAGCACAACGGGGCCCACAAGCAGCTGATGACGTCGGACCTGTCGATCGGGGACGGCAAGCCGATCAAGCAGCCCGGTCTGGGGCCGCTGCTCGCGCGTGCGTCCGGGGCCGTTCACCCGTGGACCGGCATGCTGCGAAGCGCCGTCGTCCCGCCGACGACCCGGCACCTCCCTGGTGCCAACGGGTTCGCCGGCGCGTACGACTCGATCGTCGAGGGGGCACAGCCCGCGTGGCTCGGTCCCGCCTACGCCCCGCTCGAGGTGAAGGTCCCGATGGGCGAGACGACGGCCGAGGGGCGGGAGAAGCTTCGCCAGCGTCTCCAGACGGACCGCGACAAGAACGGCGACCAACGGCCCGGATTCGTGCGGGACCTCGACCCGTTCGTCGCGGATCTCCGCATCGACGACCGGATGCAGCTGCTCGACTCGCTCGACCGGCTCGACCGCGAGATCGACCGACGAGGCGTGATGGAGGGGATGGAGCAGCATCGCCGGCAGGCGGTCGACTTGCTCCGCGGCGGGGCGGTCCGCGAGGCGCTCGACCTGACGGCCGAGGATCCCCGCGTGCTCGCCGCGTACGACACGGAGCACTTCCGCAACTACAAGGTGACCGACGACTCGAAGTTCATTCGCAACGGTCCCTCGATCGGCATCTCGCTGGGGCGACAGCTGCTGATGGCCCGCCGCATGTGCGAGGCGGGCTGCGGGTTCGTCACGGTCGTGCACGCCAACTGGGACTTCCACGCGCGGAAGGGCATTCCGAACACGCCCGAGGGGACGAGCGTGCTCGCCCCGCCGCTGGACCACGCGCTCTCCGCGTTCCTGGAGGACGTGGAGAACCGCGGCCTGAGTGACAAGATCCTGCTGGTCGTCACGGGGGAGTTCGGCCGCACGCCGAAGATGGACGACAACCTCGGCCGGCACCACTGGCCCCGCATCTGCCCGTTGCTGTTCGCCGGCGGCGGGTTGCGGCACGGGCAGGTCGTCGGCCAGTCCGACCGTCGCGGTGGCGAGCCGGCCACGAACCCGGTCAGCATCGCCGACCTGCACGCGACGATCCTGCACGCCCTGCTCGACGTGGGCGAGCTTCGCCTCGACCCTGCCGTGCCCCGCGAGATTCTGACCCGGGCGACGGCCGGCCACCCGATCGCCGAGCTCTTCTGACGCGATCCGCGGGAATCGTGCGACCTTCTCGTTGGCACTTCGGGGCCTGAGGACTCGGACGACTCGTCGCAGGCCGCGAGTTGGCGGGGTGGACCGGTTGCGCACGAAGGGGAGCGGGCGACCACCGACAAGCGGGGCGGGCGGGAAACCGAGAGGTGGATTGCGGGCTTGGGCGTGTTAGGATGAAGGAGCATCGGGGGTTCCGTGGATCCGGCTGCCCACGAATGCGTGCGATTCGACGTACTCTCTCCGGATCGCAGTCCGCTCACCCCGCGCCAGAAGCGACGATTCGGAGCATCGCCGATGTCTCAGGCCGTTGAAACCGAGAAGCCGGAAGTCGAGGAGTTCCAGCCGGTTGTGGCGGACGAGCCGATTGACGAACCGGAGTACCGGGACGGGTACGGGGAGTTCCACTACAAGCAGATCCCGCCCCTCGCACCGTTCTCGATGGTGCTCGGGGTCTGTTCGCTGTTCGCACTCGGATTTCTGTTCGCGATCCCGATTGCCATTCTGGGGGTCGTCGTCGGGGCGATCGCGGTCCGAAAAATCTCCGCCTCGGAGGGGGAGCTCGGCGGGATGAAACTCGCCGCCGTCGGCTTCGGCCTGTCGGTGTTCCTGCTCGTCACCAGTAGTGCGAAACACGCGTACGTGATCGCGACCGAGGTCCCCGAGGGCTTCACGAAGATCCACTTCGTCCAGAGCATCTCTCAGTACGCGATCGGCCAGCGGCAAGGGCAGATGGTCGTGCCCCCGCCCGTGCAGGAGTTGGTCGGGCAGAAGGTCTTCCTCAAGGGATACATGTGGCAGACCGAACACAAAGAGGGGTTGACCGAGTTCCTGCTCGTGAAGGACAACCAGGTTTGCTGCTTCGGTCCCGGCCAGATCAAGCCGCAGGACATGGTGCTCGTGCAGATGCAGGGGGGAAAGACCATGGACCTGACGATCGACATGGTCTCGGTGGCCGGCACGTTCGAGTTGGTTCGCACCCGACCGAACTTCCCCGGTGCGGAGCAGATGCAGCCGATCGTGTACCGGCTCGTCGCCGAGAGCGCCGAGCGGTCGAAGACCTCGTTCTGAACCTGATTCCCGGCGTCTCGGCTTGCAACTCCGCCTCCCCAGCGTCGCCCTGACCCTCTCGCTGCTGCTGGCAGGCTGCGGAGGGACCGAGCGGGGCGAGTTTCGCACCGTGAAGGCGGACGGGGCCTCGGAGACGCCAGCCGAGGCGATCGAAGCCGAGACCCGAGACACCTCGGCGACACCGGCGACGGATCCGCTGCCTGAAGAGGGACCCGCCGTCGTCGAGGCCGAATCGCCGGCCGATCCGCCGCTGACCGAGGTGGTGACCCTCGTCGCGGCAGAGGTCGAAGCACCGGCCGACTCGGTGGAACCGGAGGAGGGCGTTCGTCGCTCCGTGGAGCCGCTCGTTCCCGAGCCCGAGTTTCGTCGCGAGCGGGACGGGGCGCTGCGGGTCTCGTTCGACGACATCGACCTGAAGCGGATCATCGACGTCGAACGTCCGACGGTGGACACTCCGCGGGATCTCCCGGAGTGGCTGTCCGCGCTGGACGGTCAACGGATTCGGATCGCCGGGTTCATGAAGCCGAACGAGCGGGTCACCGACATTCCCCATTTCATCTTCGTCCGCGACAATGGCGTCTGCTGCTTCGGCCAGCAGGCGAAGCTGTACGACATGATCCACGTTCGACTCCGGGAGGGAACGACGACCGACTTCATCCAAGGGCGGCCCTTCGACGTCGAGGGCGTCTTCCGGATCAAGCCGACCGTCTTCCTCGACGAGCTCGTGTTCTTCTACCACTTGGAGAACGCGGCCGTCGTTCCCGACTGACCGTCCTCCTCCGGAGCTGGTCCCATGCCACGCCCGATCTCCACGCGTGTCGCCGTCGCGGCACTGGTCGTCGCCTCGCTCCTCGCGACCAGCCGACCGAGCTTCGCGTGCCCGTTCTGCGAAGCGCCGTCGCGGACGCTCTCCGAACTCGTGGACGAGTCCGACGTGGTCCTCGTCGCCGAGTGGGCCGGCGGTCGGCAGCGGCAGGGGAACGTGCCGGGCGAGACGGACTACAAGGTCGTCCGCGTGATCGAGAACGGAACCCGGACGTTCCAGAAGGGGGACACCGTCACGATCGTCCGCTTCCGCGAGGGGGAGAAGGGCGAACTCGTGCTGCTGACGGGGATCGAGCAACGCGGCCTCGAGTGGGATCCGCCGATGCCCGTCGACGAGACGCTGCTGCGGTACGTCGAGCAGGCCCCCAAGCCCGACCGGCCGACCGTGGAACGGCTCGAGTACTTCCTCGGCTTCCTCGAGTTCCCCAACCAGGAGGTCTCGAACGACGCGTACGCCGAGTTCGCCAACTCCCCCTACGACGAGATCGTGAAGCTGCGGGCGAAGTTCCCCCGCGAGCGGCTGCGGAAGTGGATCCAGAGCGACGCCACGCCCCCCACGCGGCTCGGCCTGTACGGCCTGCTGCTCGGTCTCTGCGGAACGGCCGAAGACGCGCGGGCCATGCAGGCGATGGTGCTCGAACCGACGACCGAGTTCCGGCTCGGCATCGAGGGCGTGATGGCCGGCTACGTCCTGCTGACGGGCGAGCGCGGGCTCCGGGTCATCGAGGAGACGAAGTTCAAGGCGAAGCTCCTGACCGACGCCGACGGCAACCCGATCCTGGACGCCGACGGCGACCCGGAGCCGGTCCCGTTCAGCGAGACCTACGCCGGACTGCAGACCCTGCGGTTCCTGCAGGAGTACGAGAGCGGCGTGATCCCGCAGGAGCGGCTGAACCAGTCGATGCGGCTGCTCATCGACCGCGCGGAACTCGCCGACATCGTCATCGCGGACCTCGCCCGGTGGAAGGACTGGTCCAACATCGGCAGAATCGTGAAGTTGTACGGAACCAAGGGCTACGACAGCGGGGCCGTGAAAAGGGCCGTGTTGAGGTACCTGCTGGCCGCGGAGCGGGCCCCCGGCCCGCAGGCGGCGAGAGCCACGGCCGCCATCGCCTACCTGGCCAAGCGGGATCCCAAGTTCGTCCCGGAGGCGATCGAGTTCATCCGGAATTACGAGTGAGATCGCCGAACCCGGAAGACACCTCCGAATCCGCGTGACAAAGGCCCGGCCACCACGTCTTGGAGTTGGAAGCACCGGTTCAGAGCCCGACCGCGACGAGGAACAGACGATGAGCGAGACGACGACAGACTTCTCCGGCGAGTCGTCGCCGCGGTCCCTCCCCGGCGGACACGCCCGCTGGTGGGCCGCGGGCGCTGCCGTGGTCGTTCTCGGCGTCGCCTTGGGAGCGTACGGCAGCGGGCTCGGCGGCAGTCTCTGGAGCGACGATCCCGAACCGACGCCCCCCGTCGTCGCCGACTCGCCGGAGACCCAACCGCTCGACGACGGCTCGAACCCCGTCGACGACGGCATGGGACCGGCGACCAGTACCCCGGAGACGGCTTGGCGGACGGCGGTCCTCGGACGCTGGAAGACCTTCTACAAGGGCGACCGCTACATGACCGTCCGCGCCGACGGCACGGCCACCATCGAGGCGAACCTCGTCGAGTACTCGTGGTTCGAGAAGAAGGTCGTCGGTGCGGACCGCGTCGTCTTCGAGATCGTCTGGACGATCGAGAACGGCGCACTGACGTTCGACACCGTCGGCGGCGAACCGGCCGCCAGCGTCAACGTGATCACGTCGATCCACGGCAAGTCGAAGACGTACCCGATCGTCCACGTCACGGACGACGAGTTCCGCTACCAGTCCGACGACCCCGAGGAGCCGGACTACGTCTGGGAGCGGCTGCCGGCCGAGTGACCCCCGTCGGCGGTCCTCAAGCCGTGTGGCTCGGCGACTCGTCCTCTTCGAGTCGCCAGTTCCGGCTCCAGTCGACGGCCTCCGCCTCGCTCGGGAAGACGTGGAACAGGTCGTTCAGCCGCTGCAGTTCGAGGAGTTCCCGCACCATCGGCTGCGGCTCGGCGAGGATCACGCGGCCGCGGCGGTTCTCCAGCTTGGGGAGAATCGCGAGCAGGGCCCCGAGCGTGTCGCTCGACAGGAACTTCGTCACGCGGAGGTTGACGACGAGATCGGGCCGTTCTCGGTCGATCGACGACGCCAGTTCCAGCAGGTCCTCGTAGAACTTCGCAGCGTCGCTCGTTCCCAGTGTCGACTCGCGAAGGCGGACGACCGTCACGCCGTCCACGTTGAACTCGTCGAAGTGTCGCCAGGACTTCATCGGGTGGGGCTCGGGAGGGGAGAATCAGGGAAGGACGGAAGGAGGGATCGAGCGCGGGCCCACGACGATCGACGCCGGGCGACGTCGCGTCAATCCGCCACTGGCCAAGCGCGCACGAAGATCCCCGTCTTCGAACACGGTCTTCACGAAATCGGGTCGTCCCGGAGCACGTGCGTTCCGCCGACGGCGTCCGTCCGCGACGGTCTCGTCGCGGAGCCGCGCGAGTGCCCGACTCCGGTCTCGCCCGCGCTCAGCGGCGGCGGAGCAGGTCGAAGGGGTTCTTCTCCTCGAGTTCCTTCCGCAGCTTCTCGTCCAGCTTGCGACGCACGTCGTCGCCGCCCGGCGTGGGAACGGGGGCGTTCCCGCCCGCCGGGAGGATGCCGTCGAGCCGGTCGAGGCGACCACCGGCGAGCTGTTGCATCAGCTTCCGCGTGTTGAGCTCGTCGAGGTCGAGTTGGGCGACGACGTCGCGGAACCGTCCGTCGAGCTTGGCCTTCAGCGCGGCGACCCGTTCGTCGACGAGGGCGTTCGCCTCGGCGATCAGCTCCGTCTTCCGGCCCTCGAGCTCGGAGGCGAGGTAGCCTTCCAGCCCCGAGGCGAGCTGCGGCCCGAGGTTCGACTCGATGCTCCACTCGGGCGCGTCGAACGTGCCGCCGATCGCGACGTTGCACTGCAGCGTCTGCACGCCGCCGAGCGAGGAGGCGAGCACCCGGGCCACCTGCTCCTCCACGCCCTCGCCCGCCTGCGAGACGATCGTCACCGGCGACTGCTCGAAGGCGACGCGACCGTCCACCTGCTTGCCGGCGATGCGGAACCGCGCCTTGCAGTCGGTCCGCGCGGCCGTCACGCCGAGTTGCAGCTTGTCGCCCGTGCTCCCGAGCCGCGACTCGGTTGGTCGCGGCAACGCGAAGGTGATCGTCACGTCCTGCACGGGGACGTCCGGCCGCTGATCGACGACGGCGTCGATCCGGACCTCGGCTTCGCCGTCGCTGACGATCCGCACGAGCGTCGGCCGGTCGAGCCGCCGCGGTTCCGAGGTGAGGTCTGTGACGACGCCGTGGAACGGGACGTCGATCCCGTCGTACGCGAACCGGCCGGAGACGCCGAGCTTCTTGACGAGCAGATTGGGCAGGTCGTCCTCGGGACGGGGGAACTCGAACACGCGACCGTCGAGCCGCTGCGGCTTCGGCGTGGAGACGGCTCCCGCGTACCGCCGGGCGAGTCCCATCCACTCGCCCGCCGTCTCGAGATGGCCGGTGATCGTGGGGCCAAGGACGGCCTGCGTGATCTCGCCGCCGTCCATCTTCAGCACGTCGGCCTTGCTGCGAATCGTCTCGAGGTCCTGCTGACGGGCGACCTCGACCTGGGCGAAGTCGCTGCGAGCCTTCAGGCCGAGCTGGTTCAGCTCGGCACGAATCCGCTTCGCCTCGTCGAGCAGGCTCCGGGCCTCGACGGCGGCCTGCTGGTAGGCCCGGATCCGCTCGATCGGATCGCGGCCGGGAACATCGACCGAATTCCGCAGCGTCTCGATCCGCGTCTCGATCTCCTCGACCCGCGTCTGCAGTCCGTCGAGTCGCTGCCGCCAGTCGGCCTCGAGCGTGGCGGCGAGCCGGACGGAGGCGAGCTGGTTCGGGTCGAGTTCCATCTTCACCCGGTCGACGAGGTCGTCCAGCCACTGGTTGCCGAGGTTGGTCGCCTGCCCCTTGATGGCGTCGAAGTACTGGTCGAGCCCGAGGTCGACGCCCGGCCCGGCGACGGTCTCGGGCAGCGCGCCGCTCTCGGTGCGGGGCGTGCCGAACTCGACGCCGGCGACCGACGCCTCCTCCACGACGAGCTTCCGTTTCAACAACGGACGGCCCCACAGCGAGACCTTCAGCTCGTCGAACTCGACCAGGTTCTGCATCGGCGACGACGGGTCCGCGACCGCGACCTCGCGGACCGAGAGCGTCGGCGGGAAGAAGGTCGTGTCGAGCGCCGCGACGTCGACCTTCGCGCCCGTGGTCGACTGCCCGGCCGTGACGACCGACCACCGCAGCAGCGGGTCGAACGCGAACGCGAAGAAGGCCCAGAGGCAACCGACGACGACGAGACGCGGGACCAGGTATCCGAGACGCATGACGGGCTCCGTCGTTGGCTTCGGCGAGGTGAACGGGAGGGCGTGTCAGACCGAGGCGACCGAGCCGATGCGGCCGCCGACGTCGGTCCCCCACAGCAACCGGGCGATCCACCACTTCCGCACGCGGTCGGCGACGACGGGGGCGTACTTCTCGAAGAGGGGTCGCGAGAGCCGGTAGGACGGGTAGACCGCCGCGAGGCCGACGACGAAGCCGCCCAGCACCACGGCGTGGTTGAACTTGGTCCAGGGGAGGACCGGCGCGTTGTACATCCAGGTCCACGTCGAGTGCAGCGACTCCCGCGTCAGCAGCCAGGCGCCGACCGACTCGAGCAGCGGATCGACCAGCATGGCGAGCCACGAGACGAGGAACGTGGCGAGCGCCCCGGCCCCCAGGTTCACGCGGGACGCTCCGAGGATCGTCACCAGGATCAGGGCCAGCAGGTTGCCCTTCGGCACGAAGCCGACCGCGACGCCGAGGGCGAAGCCCCAGGCCATCTGGTTCGGCGTGGACTCGGCGGAGAGCGCGTTCGCGAGGAAGCGGAACGGCCGGAGAAGGAGAAGGTACACGGCGCGGACTCCCGGACGGACGGTCCGCCCACGCACGCGGCACGGCCACGTTGCGCACGGCGACCCGTGAGTGGAGGAGAGTGGATGGTGGAGGGGAGTCGCCCGGACGGAAGGAGGGGGGAGAGTCGTCCGGGACGGAGTTGGAGAGAGGTCGGGAGTGTGCGCAGAAGCCGCCAGCCGGTCAAGACGAGATCGGCGGCGACGCGCGCACCGTCATCCGGGAGGAGACCTCGAGTCAGCCGAGCCGGTCCTCACCCCTTGGCGGGGAAGTCCGACGTGCTCTTCACCACGAGGTGGTTCTTCACGACTTCGATCCCGGTCGCGTCGCGGACGACGGCGGCGACGTCGACGGGGAGGTCGTCGCACGTGCCCTCCAGGCAGATGCCGTCCGGCACACGACGAACGACCAGCGACTGGAAGTCCACGCCGGGCACGGCGAGGAGCAGGCGGCGCACCTCGTACTCGACGGTGTGGATGACGCCCGACTCGGTCGGGTCCAGAACGTGCTTCGGCGCTTCGGTCGTCTCAGGTTGAGCGCGGTCCATGATTCCCTCCTTCAGATCGCGTTGTACACCTGCGAGTGTACCCGGCCACAGGCAGGTTGTCACTTATCCATTCGACAGAGTGGCAGGCTGGACGCGACCGGCGTACGGTGGTCCGCATGACGATTTTCGACGCCCACCTCGACCTCGCCTGGAACGCCCTCGAGTGGAACCGGGATCTCGAACTCCCGGTGGCGGAGATCCGTGCCTTCGAGCGGCACTTCGAGGGAGCCGTGCCGGGCGACTGCACCGTCTCGTTCCCCGAGATGCGTCGCGGCGGCGTCGGGCTCTGCATCGCCACGCTGCTGCCGCGGCTGCACCGCAAGCACGGGCCGCTCACGCACTACCAGTCCCGCGAGTCCGCCTACGCGGCCTGCCACGGCCAGCTCGCCTACTACCGGGCCATGGTGAAGAAGGGCGTGCTGCGAGAACTGCCCGACCTCGCGTCGCTGGAGGACCAGCTCGCCAAGTGGCAGTCGGACGCCGACGCGCAGCCGATCGGCTTCGTCCTCAGCATGGAGGGCAGCCCGTCGGTCCTGCACCCCGAACAGATCCCCGAGTGGTACGAGAACGGCCTGCGCTTGCTGGGCCCTGCCCACTACGGCGAGGGGCCATACTGCTTCGGTACCGGCAGCGAGGGGGGGCTGAAGCCCGGCGGCAGGGAACTGCTCGAGGCGATGCAGTCGTGCGGCATGCTGCTCGACGCGACCCACCTCGCCGACCAGTCGTTCTGGGAGGCGCTCGACGTCTACACCGGACCGGTCGTCGCCAGCCACCACGGCTGCCGCAGCGTCGTCCCGGGCGACCGGCAGCTCACCGACGAGCAGATCAGGGCACTCGCCGAGCGCGGGGCCGTCATCGGGCTGCCGTTCGACAGCTGGATGCTCGTCCCCGGCTGGGTGCGGAAGGTCACCGACCCCGCCGAGTGCCGGCTCGAGCATGCCGTGCGGCACACCGACCACGTCGTGCAGCTCCTGGGGACCACGAAGCACTGCGGAATCGGCACCGACCTCGACGGCGGCTTCGGCAAGGAGCAGACGCCGTTCGACCTCGACACGATCGCCGACCTGCCGAAACTGGCCGAGCACTTCGACCGGCTGGGCTACACGGCGGACGACGTCGAGGGGATCTTCTGGCGGAACTACGTCGACTTCTTCCGCCGCGCCTGGGGCTGAACCCGAGGCCCGACCACACGAGCCCGGTGCCGCGAAACGCCTCCAGACCGCTGCGACGTCCGTCGGACGGACTCTAGTGGGCGTGTTCCGGCGGCGGCTCGTGCCCCTTCTTCGGCAAGGCGACGACGTACAGCGTGACGACGGCTCCCAGCGAGATGGCCGCGTACGCGACCCAGTCCGGCGGGTCGTACACGTAGTGCCGGTCGGCGTCGATCGTCGTCCAGAGCGCCTCGACCTTCGGCGGACCGACCGTCGGCTCGGCCTTCGTCGAGAGCACGAAGCGGTCCACGAACACCAGCACCACGCCGATCAGCAGCACGGCGAGCCCGTTCGCGAGCACGCAGAACTTGCACAGCCGGCCGATGTCACGGCGGCACTCGGAACAGATGACGGACACGGTTCGGTCACCACGCGATGAGGGAACGACACGTCGTTCTCATCGGCGGCAGAATCTGCCGGTCGGCAGGGGAAAGCGACGAGCGGGAACCGGAAAGCGGAGGGCCGTGAGGCCGACGCGGGACGTGTTGATTGTGCGGCCCGCCCGGCTCACACCTTCACCAGCCGGCCCGTCGCGATGCTCTTCCGTTCGGCGTCGCACAGCCGCAGGGCGTCGCGGGCCAGGTTGCCGGAGAGGATCGGATCCGGCTGGCCGGTCTTCACGGTGTTGCAGGCGGCCTGCAGTTCGGCGGTGAAGGCGGAGTACCACTCGCTGCCCCCTTTCAGCTTCGGCCGCTTCGCCGTGCCCCGGTCGTCGATGACGGTCAACGGTCGGTCGATGACCCACTCCTTCGCGTACGTCCCCGCACGGTACAGCAGCGTCGCCCGTTCGAGGTAGATCTCGAAGCCGTGGGCGAACTCCAGCCCCTTCGCCGCGATGCCGCCGCTGACCGCGCTGACGACGAGGTCCGGGTCGGCGAAGACGTAGTTCGTGTGCGAGTGGTTGACGAGCCCCTCGCGAAGGTGTCCGCGGGCGAAGACCTTCTCCGGCATGCCGCAGACCAACCGGATGAAGTGGTTGTCGTGCACGTGGAGATCGACGCCCCAGCCCCCGACGTTCTTGAAGTCCGCCATGCCGTCCGACCACTTCGGCGGCGTGATAACCCGCTCGAAGTGGGCGGCGAGCAGTTTGCCGTACTTGCCCGACTCGATCGTCTCGCGGGCGAAGCGGAACTCGGGGAAGAACGGCAGGACCTGCCCGACCATCAGCATGCGGTCGGCCCGTTCGGCGGCCCGCACGATCCGCCCGGCGGCCATCCCGTCGGTCGCGATCGGCTTCTCCAGGAAGACGTGCTTGCCCGCCTTCAGCGCCGCGACGGCCACCTCCTCGTGGAGGTCCGGCGGCAGGCAGACGTCGACGAGGTCGATCTCGTCGCTCGCCAGCAACTCCTCGGTCGTCTCGAAGGCCGTGACTCCGGTGAGATCGACCTGCCCCGCCGGCGGGCCGAAGTTCCCCTGGATTCCCTTCCAGTTCCCCTTCCGCTTCTTGGGATTCCGCGACGCGATGGCCGTGACCCGCCCTCCCCGCAGCCGCTGGGCGGCGGTGAAGTGCGTGTAGCCCATGAAGCCGATGCCGACGATGCCGATGCGAATCATGCTCTCTCTCCGAAGTTCAGGGCGAGCATCCCGCGTCGCCGCCGGAACATCAACGCCGCGGCACAACTTTGCACTGCAAAGCGTTCGATTCAACACAGCCGGCACACCCGGAACCCCTGCCGGACCGCGAACGGCGGAGAATCTGCCCGATTCTCGGGCACCCGCAAAATGCTCAAAAACCGTGCACGCGGACAGGTTGCCTCTGGATTTCCCAATCGGAACCGCGGTATCCTCCGGATGCTGTGGCCGCTGTGACGACACTACCGCTCAGGGAGCCACGGCACCGCGCTCGATCGCGGTCAGACGGCAGTCGGAGGACGTCAGGTCGGTCGTCGTCCTCACACGCACACGGTCGCCTGCAGATCAAGGAAGGAGAACGCGATGTTGGTGTTGTCGAGGAAGCCTGGGGAGCGGATTCTCATCGGCGACGACGTGACGATCACGGTCGTCCGCATCGGCCCCAACAACGTGCGTCTCGGGATCGACGCACCTCGCGACATGAACATCGTCCGCGAGGAACTCTGCGTGAAGGTGCCGGTCGGAGCCGAGGCCGCGTCCTCGGACGGCTGAGCCTCCGGATTCCGACAACGCGGCTCTCGTTCCGCGCCTACGACCTCGCCTGCTTCAAGCAGACGAGGTCGCGTCGTCTCCGGCCGTCACCCACCGCTTGCCGCCGCGGCAACGCCGTCGTTCTAATGAAGTCGTAGACCCTGCGACTCGGACGACGGACACCGCCATGCTCAGGCTCACCGCTCGAGGCTCCGCCCGCACCTGCGACGGACTCGACCGCCGCGACTTCCTCGAGGTCGGTTCGCTCGGCGCGATCGGGCTCTCGCTCGCCCAGTGGCAGGCGCTGGAGGCCGCCGACCGAGTCGAGAAGGACGACGACCGCGCGGCGATCATGATCTTCAACCTCGGCGCACCGAGCCAGCAGGATCTGTTCGACCCCAAGCCTGACGCCCCGGCCGAGATCCGCGGCCCGTTCAAGGACGTCGCAACCGCGTCCGGCGACATCCGCCTCACCGAGGTGCTGCCGCTGCACGCCAAGCACGCGGACAAGTTCAGCCTCGTCCGCTCGTGCTACCACACGGCCCCGGCCGTCCACGACACCGGCCACCAGATGATGCAGACCGGCCGGCTCTTCTCCGGCGGCGTGAACACCCCGCACGCCGGCTGCGTGACGGCCTACCTCCGCGGCCGCAAGACCGACCTGCCCGCCCACGTGCTGATGCCCGAGACGATGGGCCGCACGGGCGGCAACCTGCCGCACGGCCAGGACGCCGGCTTCCTCGGCAAGGCGCACGACCCGTTCTTCCTGAACGCCGACCCGTCGAAGGCCGGCTTCAAGGTGCCCGACCTGCTGCCGCCCAGCACCATCGGCGAGGCCCGGCTCGACCGCCGACGTCGCCTCCGCGAGATCGTCGACGGCACCGTCGAGAACTTCGAGGCGACCGAGTCGGCGAAGCTCCTCGACAGCAGCTTCGAGTCCGCCTTCCGGATGATCACCAGCCCGAAGGCGAAGGCCGCGTTCGACCTCTCGAAGGAACCGCAGAAGGTTCGCGAGCGGTACGGCATGTCCCGCTTCGGCCAGTGCTGCCTGCTGGCCCGACGACTGGTCGAGGCGGGCGTTCGCTTCGTCACGGTCAACACGTTCCTCACCGTCTTCAACGAGATCACCTGGGACATCCACGGCAGCAACCCCTTCACCTCCATCGAGGGGATGCAGAAGCAGGTCTGCCCGATGTACGACCAGGGCTACTCCGCCCTGCTCGAGGACCTCGCCGACCGGGGCATGCTCGAAAAGACGCTGGTCTGCAACCTCGCCGAGTTCGGCCGCACGCCTCGCATCAACCCGACCGGCGGCCGCGACCACTGGCCGCAGTGCTGGACGGTCTACTTCGCCGGCGGCGGGGTGAAGGGAGGCCGCGTCGTCGGCGCGAGCGACCCGGTCGGCGGCTACCCGGCCGAACGCCCCACCAACCCGTCGGAGGTCGTCGGCACCGTCTTCCACAGCCTGGGCTTCGACCTCGAAACCCACCTCCCCGGCCCCGCCGGCCGCCCGTTCCCGCTGGTCGACTTCGGCACGAAGCCGATCACGGAACTGTTCTAGACGAGTGGCGGCCAGGCGAGCGGGGGGCGTCAGCCCCCTGTTGACGTCGCGAACCATACCGCTGTCGAGTCGGACGATTCTGTCACTGATTCGGGACCGCAATGAACAGTTCACCCCAACAGCCGGCTGACGTCGGCCGCTCGCCGGGCGTCGACGAGATCGACCGGTGGTGGCTGTTGACGTGGACGACGTACGGGACGTGGCTACCCGGTGATCGACGCGGATTCGTGAGCCCGGTCGCCACCTCGCGCGGCGAGTCCATCCGACACAACGTGCCGGGGACTCCATACGACGCAGACCACGAAGGTCTTCGGAGCCACCACCAGTCGCAACTCGTCGGGACTCCGATCTACCTGTCGAAGCCGCACGCACACGTTCTGTTGGCACAGTTCCGCGAGACGGCACGGCATCGTGACTACTCCCTCGCCGCTGCCGCGATCATGCGAGAACACGTCTATCTCGTCGTCGGTGTGATCGGCGATCCGGAACCGGCCGACCTACTCCGCGACTTCAAGGCCTACGGCAGCCGGATGCTGAACCGAGAGTGGTCGCGTCCCGAGAGCGGAACGTGGTGGACGGAGTCCGGTTCCAAGCGGAAGCTGAAGGACGAGGACGCGGT
>JANQQW010000279.1 GCA_028284885.1 Planctomycetaceae bacterium | reverse complement strand
CGAGATTCCCCCGCCGAAGCGACGACGGCAGCTGACCGACGTGACCGAGGCGACGCTCGCCGTCGAGAAGCGTGGCCGGTTCCTGCTCCGGCAGCGGGGTCCGGGCGAACGCTGGGCCGGGCTGTGGGACTTTCCGCGGTTCGAGGTGGCGAACACCGTCGACGAGACGCTCAACCCCGCCCAGGCGGCGGACCTCGTCGACCGCGTCCGCGAGCAGACGGGCGTCACGGCGGAGATCGACTCGCTCGTCACCGAGATTCGGCACGGCGTCACGCGGTTCCGCATCCGCCTGCTCTGCCTTCGCGGCCGGTTCGTCTCCGGCCGGGTGAAGGCCGGGGCACCGACGGCGTGGGTCGCTCCACGCCGGTTCGGGGACTACGCTCTCTCGACGACCGGCCGACGCTTCGCCAACCTGCTCGCCGGACCGAATCCGGAGCCATCCCCGTGAGTTACCCCCGCGTCTCCAAGCTGCGAACGGCCGACGACCTTCGTGCACGGCTCGACGAACTCGGCGTGTCGTTGCCGTTCGACGAGTCGGTCGAGACCGGACCGGAGTCCCCGCTCGGGCGACCCTTCGAGCGGGAGCGTGGCCGCATCGGCAACCGGTTCTGCATCCTGCCGATGGAGGGCTGGGACGGGACCGAGGAGGGCCGTGCGACCGACCTCGTGCGGCGGCGGTGGCGGAACTTCGGACTGAGCGGGGCGAAGCTGATCTGGGGGGGTGAGGCGGTCGCCGTCCGGCACGACGGCCGCGCGAACCCCAACCAGCTCGTGATGGCCGACCACACCCTCGACGACCTCGCGGCCCTGCGGACGCTCGTCGAGGAGACGCACGGCGAGTTCTTCGACTCGACGGACGACCTGCTGATCGGGCTGCAGCTCACGCACTCCGGCCGTTTCGCTCGCCCGAACGACAAGGCCCGACTGGAACCCCGGACCGCGTATCGGCACCCGGTGCTGGACGCCAAGTTCGGTATCACCGACGACGGGCCGCTCCTCACCGACGACGAGTTGAAACAGCTGGCCGACGACTTCGTGCAGGCAAGTCGCCGAGCCGCGGAACTCGGCTACGCCTTCGTCGACGTCAAGCACTGCCACGGCTACCTCGGCCACGAGCTGCTCTCCGGGTTCGACCGGCCGGGCGAGTTCGGCGGAAGCTTCGAGAATCGAACCCGCTTCCTCCGTGACGTCGTCGCCGGTATTCGCGCGGAGGCCCCGACGCTCGAGGTGGGCGTTCGGGTCAGCATCTTCGACTTTGTCCCGTTCTCGCCGGGGTCGGACGGCATCGGCGTTCGCTCCGCCGAGGGGCCGTACCCCTACGCGTTCGGAGGCGACGGAACGGGAACCGGCATCGACCTCGACGAGCCCGTCCGCTTCCTCGAACTGCTGGACCAGCTGGGAATCGAACTCGTCTGCTCGACCGCCGGCAGCCCGTACTACAATCCGCACATGCAGCGGCCGGCGCTGTTCCCGCCGTCCGACGGCTACCAGCCGCCGGAGGACCCGCTCGTCGGCGTCGCACGACAGATCGAGGCGACGACCGAGTTGAAACGGCGATGCCCCGATGCCGTCGTCGTCGGCAGCGGCTACTCCTACCTGCAGGAGTGGCTGCCGAACGTCGGGCAGAACGTCGTTCGAACCGGTGGGGCGGACTTCGTCGGTCTCGGGCGGATGGTACTCTCCTACCCGGATCTGCCGGCCGACGTGCTCGCCGGTCGGCCGTACGCTCGGAAGAAGATCTGCCGGACGTTCAGCGACTGCACGACCGCCCCGCGAAACGGTCTGGTTTCCGGCTGTTACCCGCTCGACCCGTTCTACAAGGAACGCCCGGAGGCGACGACGCTGCGCGAGTTGAAGTCGTCCAGCGCGGGTTGAGTGTCCACGAGACGGGGCTTCGCCCACTCGACCCCGCCACGGGCGAGAGCCGCAAGAATCTTCTGTGGAACGACTTACGCAGACCAGGACAGGCGGGCGGCGATCGGCGCGACTTCGATCCCGCACGCGGCTCGTTCGTGGTACAATCCGTCGTCCGGTTTGGCCCAACTCTCGGGAGTTTCCACCATGTCCAGGCGACTCGTCATCACGATGACCGCGGCCAACCGGGTGGGGATTCTCGCGGCGACGACGAACGCCATCGCCGACCTCGGCGGCGACATCGTGGAGGTGCGGCAGTCCCTGCTGCAGGGCTTCTTCACGATGATCATCGCGGCCGACTTCCCACCGAACCGCGACGCGGAGCTCGTCCACCAGCACATCGAGACGGCCTGCGATCGCTACGGGGTCGTGCTCACCATCAAGGACCCCGAGGCCGAGTCCGTTCAGGAGAACACCGAGGAGACCGAGAACTACCTGCTCGAGATTCGCGGAGCGGACACGCCCGGCGTCGTCCGCGCCCTCTCCGCCCACCTCGCCCGACTCGGGGTCGACATCACGGACCTCCACACCCGCCGACGAGCGAACGGACGCTTTCGGGCGGCACTGCAGGTCGCCGTCCCCGTCGCCCTGTCGCGGGAAGTCCTGCACGCGGAGCTGCAGGAGCTCGCAGGCCGGACCGACTTGCAGATCGCGCTCGGCGAGGACGTGGGCCCAGAGGACTCCGGCGTCGGCCTCGAGGTGCCGGCGCTCTCGGGCGAGATGTCCGTCATCCGCGACGTCGACGTGAAGCCTCGCTGAGGTCGGTCGCGGGTCGAGTCGATACACTTCCCTTGTCATGTTCGTCGATCGCGTCGAGATTCACTGCGAGGCCGGGGCCGGGGGCGACGGGTGCATGTCGTTCCGCCGCGAGTCCCACGTTCCCCGCGGCGGGCCCGACGGCGGCGACGGCGGCGACGGCGGCAGCGTCGTCATCCGCGCCGACGCCAACCTCGGCAGCCTCGGCAACATCGTCGGCCACCGGCACTGGAAGGCCGAACGCGGCGGACACGGGCAGGGGAAGCTGAAGACCGGCAAACGGGGCGAGGACGTCGTCGTGCTCGTCCCGCCCGGCACGCTCGTCCTCGACGCCGCCCGCGGCCACACGCTCCGAGACCTCGCCGACGACGGCACGCAGGTCGTCATCGCCAAGGGAGGCAAGGGGGGCCGCGGCAACAAGCACTTCGCCACCGCCACCCACCGAGCCCCCCGCGAGTTCGAACGCGGCACCGAGGGCGAGGTCCGCGACGTCCTCCTCGAACTGAAGCTCATCGCCGACGTCGGGCTGGTCGGCAAGCCGAACGCCGGCAAGAGCACGCTGCTCAGCCGGCTGTCGCGGGCCACCCCGGAGATCGCCGACTACCCGTTCACCACCAAGTACCCCAACCTGGGAGTCGTCCGCGTCGGGTACGACCGCGAGTTCGTCCTCGCCGACATCCCGGGACTCATCGAGGGAGCCCACGCCGGCGTCGGCCTCGGGCACGAGTTCCTGAAGCACGTCGAACGAACCCGCGTCCTCGTGCACCTCGTGGAACCCGCCCCGCAGGACGGGACGGACCCCCTCGACAACTACGCCAACATCCGCGAGGAACTCCGCCTGCACGACCCCCGGCTGCTCGAACGACCGGAGATCGTCTGCATCTCGAAGTCCGAACTGCCCGACGCCGAGGCGGCCGCCGAGCTGTTGGGCGAGCAGCTCGGCCGAGACGTCCACCGGATCTCCGCCGTCACGGGAGGGGGGCTGAAGGAGCTGACGGACCGGGTCTTCGACGTGCTCGCCACGGAGACCCCCGAGTCTTCCGGTTAGACCCGATCCGGGCTACGTGTAGCGACTCGAACGACGTTTGGTCGTGAAGTCCTCGATCAACGACCGCCACACGTTCGTGAGATACGCTCGAGCCGAGGGTGCGGACCACCCGGCCCGGCCCGTACGATGGTCGGTTCGCCCTGCTTCACCGGAGACCGACGTGTCACGAGCTCCCTACCGCTTCGGGTTCGTCTCGACCCGGTTCGCCGGAACGGACGGCGTCTCGCTGGAGGCGGCCAAGTGGGCCCGCGTGCTCGAGGAGCTGGGCGGGACCTGCCTGTACTTCGCCGGGGAGTGCGACCGCCCGGCCGACGTCTCCCGGGTCGTGCCCGAGGCGCACTTCACGCACCCCGACGTCGACCGCGTCAACCGCGACCTGTTCTCCGGTTCGACCCGCCGCTCGCACCACACGACCAACAAGATCCACGAGCTCCGCGAGACCCTGAGGCGGGCGTTGATCGAGTTCGTCAACGACTTCGAGGTCCACGTCCTCGTGGTCGAGAACGCCCTCGCGATCCCCATGAACGTCCCGCTCGGTCTGGCGATCACGGAGGTGGTCGCCGAGACCGGCATCCCGACGATCGCCCACCACCACGACTTCGCGTGGGAGCGTTCGCGGTTCGCGGTCAACGGTGCCGCCGACTACCTGCAGGCCGCGTTCCCGCCTGCCATGTCGAACGTCCGGCACGTCGTCATCAACTCGTACGCGGCCCGTGAACTCGCACGGCGAACAGGGCTGCGGGCGGAGATCGTCCCGAACGTGATGGACTTCGACCACCCCCCGGAGCGGACCGGCCGCGACCCGGTGGAGTTCCGTCGCCGGCTCGGGCTCGACGACGAGGATCTCGTGCTGCTTCAGCCGACGCGCGTCGTCCCGCGGAAGTGCATCGAGCGGGCCGTCGACCTCTCACACCGTCTCGGCGTTCCGAACGCGGTCGTCGTCACGCACGAGTCCGGCGACGAGGGGCAGGAGTACGAGGAGTACCTCGCGGACTACGCGGAGGGCCGGGACGTGCGACTGCTGTTCGCGGCCGACGCCTTCGTCCAAGCCGACTTCACGACGGGGAACGCGGCCAACCACGCCGACGAACGGTACACCCTGCCGGACGCCTACCAGCTCAGCGACCTCGTGACCTACCCGTCGAGCGTCGAGGGGTTCGGCAACGCGTTCCTGGAAGCGGTCTACTACCAGCGTCCGCTGTTCACGAGCGCGTACGACATCTTCCGCATGGACATCGAGCCGAAGGGCTTCCACGTCGTGGCGATCGAGTCGTTCGTCACCAGTCGCGCCGTCGAACGCGTGCGGGGAATGCTGGAGAACGGGACGCTGACCGAGTCGACGTGCCGCCGGAACTTCGAGATCGGCCGACGGCACTACTCCTTCAGCGTCCTCCGGGACTCGCTCGCCGCGATCCTCGACGAGTACGTGGTCCCGGAACGCCTGCAGGGCGTCGGCAGCGGCGTCTGGAGCTCGCCGCTGCGACGCACCTGACCACGCCGGCCGGGTCACTTCGCGTGGAGGGCGAAGCCGGGACCGGCCGGGGCGTCGGCCATCATCGTCGAGCGGACGAAGTTGTGGCAGGTGATGCAGCCCATCGTCAGCCGCATGTAGGCGAGTCCGGCCGCGTCGACGTTCTCGTCCTTCGCCGCCTTCGCGAGGTCCTCGGACGTCTTCCGGAACTCGCTGCTGAACTGCTTGTAGATCGGCCCCTTGATCATCTGCCAGTCGCTGGCGCGGCTCATCGCCTCCATCGACTTGGCCCCCTTCTCGATCATGTCGTAGTCCTCGGTGACGAGTCCCTCGAGGACCATCTGCGAGGCCGTGAGCTTCTTCCGCATGAAGGTCGCCACCTTCGAGTCGAGGTCCTCCTCCTCGTCCGCGACCGGTTGCAGCTCCACGGTCTTCGGACACGTCCCGGCGGCCTCCGTCTCCGGCTCGGTCCCCGTGGAGGCGGACACGCCCCACCAGGTCAGGGAGCCGGCAACGCAGGCGACACAAACCAACGTCAGACGAATGCGGCGGGTCATGGTTTTCCTTTCGGTCGAGTCACTGTCTTCATCGGCGACGATACCGCGCCGAGGGACTCTGGGGGGCAGGATCTCGGGAGTGAGACCACGAACGGTTCGTGGATTCCCGAGTCGGAGAGACGTCTCGCAGTCGGCGTTCGCCGACGTGGCCGAGGCACGGGCGACGAAGTCGGGCGGAGGTGTGGAAACATGTCGGACTCGTTCGACGAGAGGCCGTCCGCTCCAGCTTAGGCGGTCCCCCGGGGCGAACGGGAGGGTCGTATCCGTCAGACCAGCGGCAGGACGGTCGCGAGCAACAGGGTCATCGCCATGCTGACGACGCCCAACACGACGAGCAGCGGCGTCCAGCTCTTGAGCGCCTCGGCCTCGGTGAGGCCGCTCATCTTGGCGAAGACCCAGAAGCCGGAGTCGTTCATCCACGACCCGACGAGCGAGCCGGCTCCGATGGCCGTGCAGACGTAGACCGGGTGGAACGGCAGCGGGTCGCCGCTGGCGATGACGGGGGCGAGCAGACCCGAGCCGACGATCATGGCCGACGTGCTCGACCCCTGGGCGATCTTCAACAGCGACGCGAGGCCGAACCCGAAGAACAGGTAGAAGTAGCCGGACGCGTTGCCGTCGCCGGTGGTGAAGAGTTCCTCGATCGCGGGGCCGATCTTCGCGGCGGCGAGCATCTTGCCGAACGCGATGCCGGCCGCCGTGATGAGGATGATCACGCCGCCCGACATCAGCGACTCCTCGACCGACTCGGCCATCTGCGACAGCGTCGGCTTCCGCTGCTGCCAGAGGACGAAGAGGGCGATCGCCGTGGAGATGAGCAGCGCGAGGTTCGGGTTGCCGAAGAGCGCCGCCGTGTCGGCCTGCTGCCGCAGCGACGTGTCCCACTCGTGCCGTTCGACCAGCTCGGGGAGCGCGGCGTCGAGAGCGATGCGGTGGAACCGTTCCCGCTCGATCGGCTTGAAGCCGTTGCGGTCCTTGCCGACCCAGTCGGCCAGTAGGCTCATACGCTCGAGCCGGTCCTTCGCGTCGCCTTCGGCTTCGTTCAGGTCGCGTTCGATCTTCCATGTCGGCATCACGACGGACTCGAAGGCCGCGTCGTCGTACAGGAACTCGGTCTCGCCCTCCTCGTTGTTGACCCGCCGGCCGAGCGACTCGTTCAGGGCGTCGACGAACGCCTGCCTCTCGGCATCGGTCGAGGGGACGTCGCGTTGGGTCGTGTCGGGCAGGAACGACGCGACCCGTGCCCCGGGCGTGCCCTCCTCGGCCTCGAAGACGGCGGCGTGCAGACCTTCGAAGTCCTTCACGCTCTCGACCGTGAACCGTTGGGCCCCGGAGCCGTCGGCCAGCGTGCTGAGGACGGTGTTCGTGGAGATCATCAGCACCGGCAGCACGACCGGCAGCAGCGACATGAAGAGGCTCGGCAGTTCCTCGTCGGAGAGCGGCTCCGGTTCCACGCCGGGGCTCCGCATGGGGACGTGCATCATGCGGTCGGCGACGTTGGCGTACACGATGCCGGTGAGAGCCGCCGGGAGGGCGACGAGCGCGCCGACGAGGATCATGTAGCCGACGTCGATGCCGAGCGTGGCGGCCATCACCAGCGGGCCGGGCGTGGGGGGGACGAGGGTGTGCGTGATCGCCCCGCCCGCCGCGATGGCGAGGATGTACAGCAGGTAGTTGCGGTTCGTCTTCCGGTACAGCGACCGGGCGAGCGGCACGAGCAGGTAGAAGACGGTGTCGAAGAAGACCGGGACGGCGAGCACGAAGCCGCTCCCCATCAGGGCGAACGACGAGTTCCGTTCGCCCAGCACGCCGAGGAACGACCGGACGACGCGGTCGGCGGCGCCGCTGTCCATCATGCACTTGCCGATGACGGCGGCGAGGGCGATCACGATGCCGATGCCGCCCGCCCCGTCGCCGAACGCCTTCGCCACCCGGCTGATCTTCTCCGCGACGTCGCCCGGGGCGAGCAGGCTGACGACCATGGCCGCCGTGATCAGCGAGATGAAGGCGTTGATCCGGAGGGCCAGGATCATCCCCAGAACGGTGACGATGCCGATGGCGAGAATGACGAGCGGGTAGTCGGCGAGCACGACACCACCAGTTGCGAGTTTCGGGGCTTCGGAACGGACGGGCAGAATCGCATAGGTGGACGGCCATGGGCAAGCAACCCGCCCGGTCACGTCCGCGTTCGCCCGTCAGATCGCGTAGTCCCGCTGCGGGGCCGTGCCGAGGGCGAGGGCCGCCCGCAGCAGGATCCGGCTGCCGAGCGTGATGACCCGCTCGTCCACGTCGAAGTGCGGCGAGTGCAGGTAGGGCGACTGGGCGACGCCCGGCACGGCACAGCCGATCCGCATCATCGAACCGGGCACGTGCTCTTGGTAGACGGCGAAGTCCTCGCCGCCGAGGCTCGGCTTCTCGATCCGTTGCACGTGCTCCGCACCGGCGACCGACCGGGCCGCACTCTCCAGCACGCCCGTGACGTACGCGTCGTTGTTCACCCCCGCGAGCGGCGAGGAGAACTGGCACCGCACGCGGGTCCCGGTCGCCCGCTCGACGGCGACGCAGATCTCGAGAATCCGCTCTTTCAGGAACGTCCAGGACGAGGGATCCGTGGTCCGCAGCGTCCCCTGGAGCTGCACCTTCTCCGGGATCACGTTCGGGGCGTAGCCCCCCTCGATGCGGCCGACGGTGAAGACGTTGGCGTTCCGCGAGTCGACGGCGCGGGGCAGGAACTCGTAGAGCGTGCCGACGAGATGGGCGGCCGCGGCGATCGGGTCGCGTGTGTGGTGCGGACGGGCCGCGTGACCGCCGTGCCCCACGACCTCGACGTCGACCTCGTCGCAGTAGGCGGTCATCACACCGTAGCGAATGCCGACGCCGCCGCAGGGGCGTTCCGGATCGACGTGCAGGCCCAGGATCGCCGAGACCCCCTCGAGCGCTCCGTCCTCGACCATCCAGCGGGCCCCCTCGGAGGTCTCCTCGGCGGCCTGGAAGATCAGCCGGAGCCGGTGGCCCCGCTCGTCGAGGGCGTCGGACGGAACGAGTTCCCCGACGCGGCGGGCGACGGCGGCCGCCCCCAGAACGGCCGTGCTGTGCACGTCGTGACCGCAGGCGTGGCAGAGGCCTTCCCGCTGCGACCGGTACTCCACCTGCTTCGCGTCCGGCATGCGGAGCGCGTCGATGTCGGCCCGGACGGCGATCAACGGGGTGTCGTCGGACGGGTTCCCGAGGTCGAGGTCGGCGACGATCCCCACGCCGCGGCCGGCGATGCGGGCGGAGACGCCGTACTCCTCGAGTTTCGCGTGGAGGTACCGGGTCGTCTCGCGTTCCTCGCCACTGGGCTCGGGCTGCGAGTGGAGGAAGCGGCGAATGCGGACGAGTTCGTCCTCCAGCCGGCCCGACTGGTCGTCGATGACGCGGCCGAGTTCGGCGGGAAGCAAGGGAGTCGTCTCGTTCATGGGTGGACGAGCAGGGCGTTCGGGGGGACTCGCGAGGCTGACCCTCAACGGTCGCAGACGGTCGCCCGGTGGTCAACGCAGGCCGAATCCGTCTCCGGCAGCGGCGACCCGTCCCCCGATCACGAGCTACACTTGCCGACGAGGGGCCGAGCCGAACACGTACGGATTGCAGGAATCGTAGGAGACGTCGGGATGATTCACGTCGAGGGACTGACGAAACGCTTCGCCGACCTGCGGCGGGGATTCGTCACCGCGCTCGACGACGTCAGCTTCGACGTCCACGCCGGCGAGATCTTCGGCCTGCTGGGACCGAACGGGGCCGGCAAGACGACCTGCCTGCGGATCCTGAGCACTGTTCTGCAGCCGTCGGCCGGCCAGGCCGTGGTTGCCGGGCACGACGTGACCGAGGACCCCGCCGCCGTCCGGGCCCACATCGGCTTCATGTCCGGCAACACCGGCATCTACGACCGCATGACGGCGTTCGAGATGGTCGAGTACTTCGGCCGGCTGTACGGCGTGCCCGAGGACGACCTGCACGACCGCATCGACCGCGTCTTCGAGACGCTGCAGATGAACGACATCCGCGACCTGCTGGGGTCGAAGATGTCGACCGGCATGAAGCAGAAGGTCTCGATCGCCCGCACGATCGTGCACGACCCGCCGGTCCTCGTCTTCGACGAACCGACCTCCGGCCTGGACGTGCTGGTCGCCCGTAGTCTGCTGCAGGCGATCGCCGAACTCCGCGAGGAGGGGAAGTGCATCATCTTCTCGACGCACATCATGCGGGAGGTCGAGAAGCTGTGCGACCGCATCGCGATCGTCCACCGCGGCCGGCTGCTCGCCTGCGGCAACGTCCGCGAGCTCGAGGAGCAGCACGGTGAACCGGACATGGAGGAGCTCTTCTTCGACCTCGTGACGAAGCACGACGAGTCGCTCGCCGCACGGTCCGAGACCGCTCCCGTGGAGGCGGCCTCGTGAACTGGCGAAACGTCTGGCTCATCACGTCCCGCGAGATTCGCGACCAGCTGCGGGACCGCCGCACCCTGTTCATGGTGCTCGTCCTGCCGCTGATGCTCTACCCGGCGCTGACGATCGGCATGCTCCAGATGCAGTGGCTGTTCAACGAGCAGCCCCGCACGGTCGTCGTCCTGGGAGCCCAGAACCTGCCCGAGAAGCCGAGCCTGCAGCTCGTCGACGGGAACGCCTTCGTCCCCGGCTGGTTCGACTCGCCCGAGCACGTGAAGAAGCTGAAGGTCGTGACCGACGCGCCGTCGCAGCCGGGCGAGGAGTGGGACGAGGACGACCTCTCGCCGGAACGTCGCGCACGGATCCTCTCCGCCTGCCGTTCGATCCAGGAGTCGACGGAGAAGCGGGAGAAGATCGAGTCCGAGATCGAGAAGCTCGCCGGCAAGAAGGACGTCGCCGCGGAGGCGGCCCGGCTGGAGGCCGAGCTGACCGCGGTGAACGAGGAGCTGGCCCGCGACTTCGCAGCCCTCGACGTGCAGGTGATGATCGTCATCCCGGACGGCTTCGCCGGTCAGGTCGAGTCGCTCGTCGAGTCCGGCACGGACGACGCTCCGCCCGCCGAACGGGTGCTCGAGGTCCGGACCGTCCGGAACGTCGCCGACAAGAAGTCGCACGTCGCCTACTCGCGAGTGAAGGACGCGCTGGCGAAATGGAAGCAGCACATCACGTTCGCCCGGCTCGAACAGGCCGACCTGCCGAAGTCGCTCGTCGAGCCGTTCAAGCAGCTGGAGACCGACGTCTCGCGGTCCGAGGAACGAGCCGCCCAGGTCTGGGGCCTGCTGTTCCCCGCCATCCTCGTCATCATGTGCGTCACCGGGGCGTTCCACCCCGCGGTCGACGTGGCGGCCGGCGAGAAGGAACGGGGCACGATGGAGACGCTGCTGATCTGCCCCGCCAGCCGGACGGAGATCGTGCTCGGCAAGTTCAACGCGGTCGGGCTGTTCAGCCTGACGACCGCGATGCTGAACCTGGTCAGCATGGGCGTGACGGCGGCCTACGTCGCCTCGGTCCGGAGCTCCGGCGAGGGCGTGCCCACGTCGCTCGGCGCGCTCACGCCCCCCAGCCTGACCGCCGTGGTCTGGGTCGTCGTGCTGTCGCTGCCGCTCGCCGCGCTCTTCAGCGCGCTCTGCCTGGCGCTCGCCACGTTCGCCCGCAGCAGCAAGGAAGGGCAGTACTACCTCACGCCGCTGCTGATGGTCACGCTCGGGCTGACGGTCTTCTGCATGTCGCCGATCGCCGAGATCGACCCGCTGACCAGCGTGCTCCCGGTGGTCGGGCCGTCGCTGCTGCTGAAGGAACTGCTGACGACCGGCGGCACGCTGAACGTGCTCGTCTACGCGGTCCCGGTCCTCGTCACGAGCGTCGGCTACAGCGCCCTCGCCCTGTGGTGGGCGATCGACCAGTTCAAGCGGGAGGACGTGCTGTTCCGCGAGGCGGAGCGGTTCGACTTCCGGCTCTGGATGCAGCACCTGCTCCGCGACAAGGAGCCGGTCCCCTCGTTCGCCGAGGCGGGCTTCTGCTTCGTCATCGTGATGCTGCTGTACTTCGCCTCGTCGAAGCCGTTCCAGGTCTTCACCGGTGCCGCCAGCGACCCCGGCTTCGAGTTGCGGGCCATGCAGGCGTTGATGATCCAGCAGCTCGTCGTGATCGCCACGCCGGCCCTGCTGATGGCCGTGATGCTGACCTCGGACCCGGTGAAGACGCTGCGGCTGCGGTGGCCCAAGTGGCAGTACCTCGTGGCCGCTCCGGTGCTCGCCGTCTGTCTGCGGCCGGTCGTCCTCACCCTGATGAGCTCGCTCAGCGGCTGGTTCTTCAAGGCGCCCCCCGACCGCTTCGCAGAACAGCTCGAGGCGATGACGAGCGGCAACGTCGAACTCTGGATCGTGCTGCTGGCGATCGCCGTCGCCCCCGGCATCTGCGAGGAGATCACGTTCCGCGGGTTCATTCTCAGCGGCTTCAACCACTCGCACCGGCCGGCCCTCGCCATCGTGCTGTCGAGCCTCGTGTTCGGCCTGATCCACGTCGTCCCGGCCCAGGTCTTCCACGCGTTCCTGCTCGGCCTCGTCATCGGCACCCTGGCGATCCGCAGCCGGAGCCTGTGGCCGTGCATCCTGTTCCACGTCGCCAGCAACGGGTCGCAGGTGCTGTACGGGCAGGCGGTCGAGAAGTCGATCGACTCCCGCTGGCTCGACCCGTTCGTCACCTACACCGAGGTCGTCGCCACGAACGGAGAGCTGACGCGGGCGGCCGAGTTCACCTGGACGACGCTGGTGATCGCGACCGCGATCTCCGCGGCCATCCTCTACTGGCTGGTGATGCGGCGGTTCCACACCGAACAGGCCTCCCGGTCGCTGGAACCGACGACGCCCCCCGGAGACGTGAAGTCGCTCGACGCCGCCTCGGTCGGCTGAGTCGTCAGGACTCGCGGCGGTACAGGAACTCGCAGTCGGCGAGCCGGCTGCCTTCGCCGTCGGTGACCGCGTAGGTCGCCGGGCCCCACAGCGTGACGCCGGCGTGCTCGCCCCGGGGCGTCAGCAGGTACAGCTTCACGTTGGACTTCGGCCGCCCGGCGTCGTCCAGGAACCTCGCCAGCGCTCTCGCGGCGAGCCGCTCGAGCACGGCCCGTCCCGCCTCGACCGGGCCGGCGCCCTGCCGCATCAGCTCGACGGCCGTGCTGCTCGCCGCGTTCTCCAGCGTGGACTCCCCCCGGCCCGTGCTGCCGCACGTCCCCGCCGCGTTGTCGCAGTACAGCCCGGCCCCCACGATCGGCGAGTCGCCGGTGCGGCCGGGAATCTTGAAGGCGAGCCCGCTCGTCGTCGTCGCGCAGGAGAGGTCGCCGTTCCCGTCGAGCGCGGCGGCGTGCACGGTCCCGGTCGGCCGGTCGAACGTCGTCCAGCGGTCCTGCG
>JANQQW010000259.1 GCA_028284885.1 Planctomycetaceae bacterium | reverse complement strand
ACCACCCGACACTGGCGACGAGGTACTCGAACTTGGCGATGGTGGAGCAGGACCTCGGGAGCCTCGCGGACGCGAAACGGCTGATGGAACGGGCCGTCGAGATCCAGGAGCAGGTGTTCGCGGCAGACCACCCGACGCTGGCGGTCAGCTACTCGAACCTGGCGCTGGTGGAGCAGGACCTGGGGAACCTCGGGGAGGCGAAACGGCTGCTGGTACGGGCCGTCGAGATCGGGGAGCAGGCGTTCGAGGCGGACCACCCGAACCTGGCGTACTCGTACAACAATCTCGCAGATGTCCTTTGGCGGCTTGGGGAGCATGAAGCCGCGCGGTTGCACTGGCGCGCGGCGTACCGGATCTTCTCCACGAGGCTTGGGGTGGAGCACCCGAACACGAAGATCGTGGCCGAGTGGCTGCGGATGCACGATCCCGACTTCGAGGGGTGACGACGGGATCAACGGTCCTCCCGACAGCTCACCCGTCCGCGGCCTGGAGTCGCCGCCAGGCGTCGAGTAGCACGCGACGGGTGGCCGGGTCTGGACCGTAGGGAAGACCCGGTGCGTGCCGCTGAGGTCGAACGTGCGCGTGTTCGTGATGATGCCGGCGCTCCTCCTCATCTGAGACGTCGAGCTTCGCCTGTCTCTCGCTGTGCTCCGGATACAAGCCGTGGACCGCGGAGCCGGGCGGGGCCTGACCGGCTGAGAGGGGACTTCTGCGCGAACCGGTTGACGGCGGGCGTGTCCACATCGCCAAGTCTCGTTCCGTGAACCCGGGGGCACCTTACGTGCGCTTCGAACAGAACTCGTCGTCGAACTCGCTCGGCTCGTCGCGTCGCGACGACGGCCGGGGGGCGGTACGCGGGTGAAGCAACGGGACCAAGTCGAATGGAACCCACCCGCCTCGGCCGACCGGCCGGGGCGGGTTTTTTCGTGGCCGTTGTTTCGTTCTGGCGCGGTGTGTTGCCGCGAAAAGGCCGTGGGGGACTTGCTCACCCACGCGGCTGGGCGGATCGGCGGCGAAGTGCGGGCGAAGCGAGTCGCCCCGAAGGCGACTCGCGGAGCGCGTGAGCCCGTCCGGGGACCGGTGGCCGACCCACGGGATCGCCGAGACGGGCGAATCAAGAAAAGGAGGAACCGAGCAATGAAGAAGACGCATCTCAACGTCGGAACCATCGGGCACGTCGACCACGGGAAGACGACGCTCACCGCCGCCGTTCTGGCCGTGCAGGCCGAGAAGGGGCTCGCGGAGGCCGTCCCGTACGACCGCGTCGCGAAGGGCGGCATCAAGCGGGACGAGTCGAAGACCGTCACCGTCGTCACGAGTCACGTCGAGTTCGAGACGGAGACCCGGCACTACGCCCACGTCGACTGCCCGGGCCACGCCGACTACGTCAAGAACATGATCACCGGGGCCAGCCAGATGGACGGGGCGATCCTGCTCTGTTCGGCGGTGGACGGCCCCATGCCGCAGACGCGCGAGCACGTGCTGCTCGCGCGGCAGATCGGCGTGGAGCACCTCGTCGTGTTCGTCAACAAGTGCGACCTCGTCGAGGACCCCGAGCTGATCGACCTCGTGGAGATGGAGACGCGGGAACTGCTCGAGAAGCACGGCTACGGGGCGAACGTCCCCGTGGTCCGCGGCAACGCCAAGGGGGCGCTGGAGAACCCGGCGGACCCCGAGGCCCGTCGCTGCATCGAGGAGTTGCTCGTGGCGCTCGACACGTTCCTGCCCGACCCGGTGCGGGCCGTCGACGGTCCGTTCCTGATGCCCGTCGAGGGTGTCTGCAGCATCGTCGGGCGGGGCACGGTCGTCACCGGCCTCGTCGAGCGCGGCCGCGTCCGCGTGGGCGATCCGCTCCGCGTGGAGGGGTACGGCGAGACGATCGACACCGTCTGCACCGGGGTCGAGCAGTTTCGTCGGCCGCTGGACGCGGGGGAAGCAGGACAGAACGTGGGTCTGCTGCTGAGGAAGGTGGACGCCGAGCGGGTGCGGCGCGGCCAGGTCGTCACGGCCCCGGCGAGCGTCGAACCGGTCGCCGCCTTCGACTGCGAGATCTACGTGCTGACCCGCGAGGAGGGGGGGCGTCACACGCCCTTTTTCACCGGCTACGCGCCGCAGTTCCACTTCCGTACGGCCGACGTGACCGGCACGGTGGACCTCCGGGACTCCGAGATGGTGCTCCCGGGCGACAACGTGTCGCTGCACGTCGACCTGACGCACGCCGTGCCGCTCGACCCCGGCACGCGGTTCGCCATCCGCGAGGGTGGCCACACCGTGGGGCGGGGCATCGTCACCGGCGTGCTGTGAAGGGGGCGGAACCGGGCCGCTTCCGTCGACTTGGCGGAAGCGGCCGATTTCTGCGATGCCGTGTGGCGGGCCGTGGGGCAACGAAGTCGCTCTTCTCGAAGGAGGTGAGAGCGATGCGTGCGTGGATCGAGGCGTGGTTCGGAGTGGACGGCGGGGGGCGTTGGCGACGAGGTGTCGGCGATGGTGAGGGGGCGGTTGGTGAGGGTCGCGACGGGTCGGACGTCGATCAGGACGGGGTTGTTGTCGTTTCGGGGCGTGTTCGGAGACGCGGTGGCTTCGGCCGGTTGCCGCCTTCGCCGTGATCGGGGAAACTGCGGCGAGACGACTTCCACGGAGACGACATCGTGAACCACGAAATCCAGTGCCAGTACTTCTCGCAGGAGGACCTGCTCGGGGCCGGGTGCCTCGACGTGCGGATGGCGATGGAGGCGGCCGAGCAGGCGATGGTCTCCTTCGCCGAGGGGGACGTGCTGTTCCCCGAGAAGATCGTTCAAATCTTCGACGAGGGGACGCAGGAGCGGATCAACTGCCTGCCGGCCACCTTCAAGTCGAAGAAGGTCTGCGGTGTGAAGTGGGTCTCCGTCTTCCCGCCCAACCCGGTGAAGTACGGCGTGCAGAACCTCTCGGCCGTGATCATCCTCTCGGAGATCGAACGGGGCTTCCCGCTCGCCTTCATGGAGGGGACGCTCTGCTCGAACGTCCGCGTGGGGACGATGGGGGCGATCGCCGCCAAGCACCTCGCCCGGCCGGACTCCGAGTCGATCGGCTTCATCGGGGCCGGCGAGCAGGCGAAGATGCACCTGATCGCGATGAAGACCGTGCTCCCCTCGCTGAAGACCTGCAAGGTCGCCGCGAAGGAGGCGGCCGAGGAGGAGCAGTTCGTCCGCGAGATGTCGCCCATCCTGCCGGACGTCGAGATCACGGGGACGAACTCGGATCTCGCGGCCGCGACGAGCGACGCCGACGTGATCGTGACGGCGACCAGCGCCCAGGCCCCGCTGCTGAAGGCGGCCTGGATGAAGCCGGGGGCGTTCTACAGCCACGTCGGCGGCTGGGAGGACGAGTACGCCGTCGCCAAGCAGTGTGACAAGATCGTCTGCGACGACTGGGAGACGGTGAAGCACCGCACGCAGACGCTGAGCCGCATGTACAAGGACGGCGAACTCGCCGACGACGACGTGCACGGCAACATGATCGAGCTGATCTCCGGCGCGAAGCCGGGCCGCGAGTCGGCCGAGGAGCGGACCTACTTCAACGCCGTCGGGCTGGCGTACGTGGACGTCGCGATCGCGTGGGCGATGTACGAGCGGGCGAAGGAAGCCGGTGTGGGGCGACCGCTCGTGATCCAGGAGAAGATGATCTTCGAGCACGCCGAGCTCAAGGACTGGGTGCGGCTGTGAGACCTCGACCGCACGGGAACTCGGCGGAATGCCGGAACCGTGCTCGTTGGTCCGTGTTCAATTCGGCAGATGGTCCAGTGCCACTTCCGAACAGGACACGCCGTGCGTCACGCTCTCCCGTTCCTGATGCTCGTTTGCGCCACGTCCGCCAGTGCGGACGACGGGACTCCGAAGACCTTCGAGGACGGGGCGAACTGTCTCTTCGCCGGGCACAGCTTCTACATCCCCGTCGCCAAGCGATTCGACATGGTGGCGAAGCGAAGCGGGTTCGCGTCGCACCGGGTCGATCTGGTGTTCGCGGCCGGTCGGCGCGGTGCCCCGGGGCCGCTGTGGGAAGACACGCGACTGCGTGAGACCATCGAGAAGAAGCTCGCCACCGGGAAGGTCGAGGTGTTCGGCCTGCCGGGCGGAGCCCCCAGCACCGTCGAACAGTACCGCCGGTGGATCGACCTGGCCCGGAAGTACAACCCGAAGACGACCGTCTTCATCGGCCAGTTCTGGTCACCCGGCGGCCCGAGAGCCCAGATCGGGCGATACGACCGACTCGTCGAGGAAGGGGGCGAGAAGGTCTTCGAGGTGGTGAAGGAACTGCGCAAAGCGTACCCGGACAACCGCATCGACTACGTCAACTACGGCAAGACGGCGTCGGTCATGAAGGCCCGACTCGACGCGGACGACCTCGCCGACGTGGACGAACTGGTCGGCCGCGGCAGTCAAGCGCTCTTCCGCGACCGACTCGTGGGACACGGCGGCGCCATGATGGTCGAACTCTCGGCTCTCAGCTGGCTGAACGTCCTCTACGGCGCCGAGATCGAGGACTTGAAGCACACGGCCTACGACGAGTCGGACCTCGAGGAGATCACGACCGAAGTGCTCGACTTCAACCGGAAGTACCGCTGACTCAGGCGAACACGTCCGTCACGGCTTTCCCGTGGCCGTCCTCCGTGGCGTAGAACGGGCGCTTCTCGATCTCGAAGGCGGTCTTCGGCGAGATGCCCATCGCGGTGAAGATGGTCGCGTGCAGGTCGCTGACGCTGACCGGGCTCTCGGTGGCCACGTAGGGGCGTTCGTCGGCCGTCTCGCCGTGGACGTGGCCCTTCTTCACGCCGCCGCCGAACATCATCACGCTCGTGCCGCCGGTGAAGTGGCGGTGCAGGCCGTAGTGCTTCATCTCCTGGAGCGTGTCGGTCTTCGCGCGGGACTGGTCGCGGGCGGTCGAGCCGGGGACGCCTTCGATGATCATGTCGCGGCTGAACTCGCTGGCGATCACGACGAGCGTCCGGTCGAGCAGGCCGCGTTCCTCGAGGTCGAGGACCAACTGCGCGATCGGCCGGTCGATCTCCTTCTTCAGGCGAGCGACCGTTTCGTGGCCCTTCTCGTGCGTGTCCCAGTGCAGGAACGGGACGTACTCGGTGGTCACCTCGATGAACCGCGCCCCGGACTCGACAAGCCGGCGGGCGAGCAGGCAGCCGCGGCCGAAGCGGCCGGTGTCGTACCTCGCCCGGCTCTCCTCCGGTTCCAGCGACAGGTCGAACGCCTTCCGCTTGGGCGAGGAGAGGAGTGCGTGGGCGTTGTCGATCGAGCGGAGCATCGACGTGACGTGGAAGTCGCTCTTCCCCTCGGCGAGCGGGCCGTCGGCGACGAGCTTCTTGAAGAGTTCGTGTCGGCGGTCGAACCGCTCGGGCGTCATCCCCTTCGGCGGGCGGACGGCGGCGACCGCCTGCTCCGGGTAGGGGAGCAGGAACGGGCCGAACTCGTTGCCGAAGAAGCCGGCCTGGTGGAACGCCTTGAGTTCCTCCTTCTCGCCGACGCCTTCGAGCCGCTGGCCGACGTCGAGGAAGGCCGGGATGGCCGGGTCGCGGGGGCCGAGCACCTTGGCCATCCACGAGCCGATGTGCGGGGCGGCGACGGTCTGCGGCGGGACGTAGCCCGTGTGCCAGTGGTACTGGTGCCGGGAGTGCAGGATGTTGCCGAGGTCCGGCTGGACGGCGGAGCGGATCAGCGTGCCGCGGTCCATCACGCTGGCGACGCTCTCCAGCCCGGCTGAAATCTCGAGGCCGTCGACGGCGGTCGGGATGGCCGGGAAGGTGGAGCCGATCCTCTCGACGGGCAGCCCCTTCTCGAAGGGGAGGTACGTCTTGGGGTCGAACGTCTCCGGGGCCGCCATGCCGCCCGCCATCCACAGCAGGATGCACGCGTCGGCCCGCGGCTCGGGTTGCTCCAGACCCTCGTTGAGGTCCTCGGCCTGCAGTCGCCGGGGCTCGCCGAAGGCCATCGTCGTCGCCGCGGCGGCGGACATCGCGGCGAGGAACTCGCGTCGGTTGTTCGACTCGGACATGGTTCGACTCAGTTCTCGGGGATCGACGAGTCGGAGGATGCCTTCGACTCGGGTTTGCCGGCGGTCAGCAGCCTCGCCGAGCGTTCCGCGTGTTCGACGCGCTGGCCGACCTCGACGACGACTCGTCCTTCCTCGCCACGGGCGTCGGCGTAGTCCGGAACGCCCTTGGGGTAGAAGGCGGTGGCGGTGGCGTTCTCGACCGGCACGCCGTTCACGCGGAGGTTGCCGAACGTGACGGTGCACCGGGGGATCTTCTCGGCCGGGATCGCCCGGCCGTAGATCTCGACGAAGTTGGCGAGACGGCGGGCGAGGACGAGATCCTTCCCCGGGAACCGGAGTGCCCCGATGAAGACGTGTTCGTCCGGCCCGTGGGCGTGCAGGAACGCTCCGACCCACGTGTACGGCTTGCCGTCCACGACCTCCTCGTCCATGCGGGCGATGCGGTAGGTGTAGCGGCCCGGCTTCCACTCGTACGACCGACGGACGCTGACGAAGTCCCCCTCGTGGCCGGAACTCTGCAGGAGCCCGCCGACCGAGGGGCGGATCGCGTCGAGCGACCGCTCGCCCCACATCGACATCAGCAGCCCGCGGCCGATGCCGCGGAGTCGCTTGTCGGCGCGGGTGTTGCCGTCGCTCTGCGTCTGCAGGCCGCCGTAGAAGGGAGTCTTGCTCAGATGCCCGAGGCCGACCGGGGCGACGTACAGCCGCACGTC
Organism: Planctomycetaceae bacterium; assembly: GCA_028284885.1. Lineage (GTDB taxonomy): Bacteria > Planctomycetota > Planctomycetia > Planctomycetales > Planctomycetaceae > JANQQW01. The sequence continues at coordinate 3,036 of JANQQW010000259.1, read as the reverse complement.
CGCGGGGACGTCGCCGGTGATCTCGACGTCGATGGCGTAGCTCTCGAAGGCGTGGTCCTTGCCGGTGTCCCACCAGACGTCGACGAGGTGCCACGGCATCCGCTTGTACTGCGGCTCGTCGGCCCCGGCAGCGGGCGGGAACACCGAGACAGTCGAGAGGACGAGGAGCCCGGTGAGCGTGGCGGTTCGCAAGGTCTTGTCTCGGGTGGGAATTCGCAGGGAACGGGAGGGCGTGTTGGCGGTGGCTTCGACACGAACTCCAGCCACTGCAGGTGGGCCGTCACCTGCCGTCAGATTATCCCTGTTCACGACTCGCCCGCCAAGCCGTCGAGATCGACGAACGTGAGGTCCGCTCGAATCACCAGGTTTCGTCGTCGAATCAGCCAGTAGTGGGCACCGAAGCTCGTACGCAACTCGCGAGTGACGTTACCGTCCCACGCAACGAGACGGACTCGATACCAAGGGGGCTTCGGGTAGGGACGATCGACGATCCAGACTCCCGTCCCGTCACGATCGATCTCGATCTCCTGGCAGACGTTCTCGACGTCCTCCAGAGACCATTGTACCCGACCCTCGTCGTCCGTCGATTGAAGCGGGCCACCTGACCAGGACAAGACGAGCCCGGTCGGAACGAACACGGCGTTCCAAAGCCGAGCGTTTCCGGGTTGGTCGACGTCCCGAGACACACCCGTTTCCCGATTCTCATAGGTCACCCCGTTGCGGAACTCCAACAGCAGGCGATTCCCGTCCGGGGCGACGTGTACGTTCCGAAGTCCGCGGGGAGCGGAACGCTCTCGTCCGTCGCTCAGCTTGACGCGCCGAGCCCCGCGGCTCTCGAACAGGGCCCAAGCGACGCCCTCGCGCTCGTCGATCGCGAGACTCTGGAGCTTCTTCAGGTCGTGTCGCTCCCAGACAGGTTCACCGTCCTCGGTGTCGTAGGCGACCAGACCGGTGTCGTGGTACGACCCCGAGAGGAAGTACTCACCACTGGACGGCACCGCCAGCCGTCGCCCGCCCTCCTGAAAGGACACGTCCTCGTACTCGCGACGTCCTTCGCCGTCGAGGTCGATCAGCGTGACCGTTCCTCGCGGGCCGGACTCGACACCCCGTGCAAACCACCGGTCGTTCGGGCTGAGGGCAGCGTCGATCATCGGACGAGTTGGAACTCGGGCAGTGAGAAGACGGCCCACAGCAGGTCGGCGACGCCGGCGTCCGTGGTGGGGTCACCGGCGAGCTCGACGGCGACGACGGTCTCCTCCGGCGTCGGGTCCCTCTGAAGCGTGCGGCGGAAGACCCACTCGGCGAGTTCCGCGGGGGACCGCTCGGCCTGCTCGCGGCGGACGTTGGCCGCACCGCGGGCGAGGAGGCCGGCGACGATCTCGCCGTTGCCGAGGTCGAGTGCTTCGAGCGTCGAGAGTTCGGCCGGTCGCGTGGTGACGACCTGTTCGCGGTTCGGGCGGCCGAGCGACCGCATCAGCGGGTCGGCGACGACGAGCGAGGCACGCACCGGCTCGTCCCCGCGGTCGCCGAAGTTGGTGCCACGGGCCGTCCCCTTCGGGAACGTGCTGGTGACCCGCCAGACGTTGTCAAGGTACTGCTCGGCCGTCATCCGTTTGACGTGCGGGCCGCGGAAGACGAAGTCGGTCGCGGGCGGCTCCTCGGCGAGGACCACGCTCCGCGACTGGTAGACCGACGAGGTCGTGATCAGCGTCAGTGTCCGCTTCAGGTCGTAGTCGTGGGCGACGAGGTCGGCGGCGAGGAAGTCGATCAGGTCCTCGCTCCACGGTTCGTTCGACATGACGTCGACCGGGTGCACGATGCCGCGGCCCATCAGCCGGTCCCAGAGCCGGTTGACGACCGTGCGGGCGAGCCGTCCGTTCCGTGGCGACACGAGCAGCTCGGCCGTGCGGGCGAGACGTTCGGCCTTCGGGGCGTTCGCGTCGACGTCACCCAGTTCGCGGAACGGGAACGCGGGCTTCGCCATCTCGCCGGTCGGCTTGTCGCAGCGGTGGATTTCGAGCGGCTTGTCGGCGATGACGGCGGCGAGGCCGTAAGCGTCCTCCAACTGCCAGCCGTCGATGAAGCTGTCGTGGCAACTCGCGCACTTGAGGTTCACGCCGAGGAAGACCTGCCCGACGTTCTGGGCAAACTGAATCTCGCGGACCTGGCTGGCGTTCACGTTGCCCCGCCACTTGATCCCCTTCACGAAGCCCTCGGAGGCGGGCGTGGGGCTGACGAGTTCGCGGACGAACTGGTCGTACGGCTTGTTCTCCAGCAGCGACTGGAACAGCCAGCCGGTGATCTGCTTGCGACCGCCGTCGATGTACCCGGTTCCGACGTAGTCGTTCCGCAGAAGGTCGTTCCAGAACGTGAGCCAGTGCTCGGCGTAGCGGCGGTCGGAGGCGAGCAGTTCCTCGACCAGCAGCTCCCGCTTGTTCGGCCGCTGGCCGTTCTCGAACGCGGCGAGTCGCTCGTTCGTCGGCAAGAGTCCGACGAGGTCGAGGGAGACTCGCCGCAGGAAGGCCGCGTCGCCGAGCGGTTCCGGTCGCGCGATCTCGTACTCGGCGAAGTAGGCGTCGACGATGCGGTCGACCGGGTTGGCACGACCGTCCGAGACGGCCGGCAGCACGACGTCACGCGGAGCGAGCGGCGGGACGTAGCTGGTACGGGCGAACGACAAGCCGGACTGCCACGGGGCGTCCGCGTCGATCCACCGGCGGAGCAGTCCGACCTCCTCCTTGGTCAGCCGGTCCCCCTCGGGCGGCATGCGGAGGTCGGGGTCGTCTGAGAGGACGCGGGCGATCATCTCGCTCTCGTCCGGCTTCCCCGGCACGATTCCCTCGGTCTTCAGCAGCGTCTCGCGCGTGTCGAGCGAGAATCCGCCCTTGTAGGTTCCGTTCGTGTGGCAGGACGCGCAACGCTTCCGCAACACGGGCAGCACGTCGTGGGCGAAGTCGACCGAAGGCGGCTCGTCGCCGAACAGCACGGTCGGCGCGAACAACAACGGCAGCAGGACTGTCGAGACGAGGGAGCGGG
>JANQQW010000246.1 GCA_028284885.1 Planctomycetaceae bacterium | reverse complement strand
CGACGGCAAACTGTTCGTGGCCGACGACAAGGGCGTCCTCAGCGTCGTCTCGGCGAAACCGGAGTTCGAGGTCCTCTCGTCGGTCGCACTCGACGCGGGTGTCTACGCGACGCCGGCCGTCGCGGACGGCTCGTTGTTCGTCCGGACGACGAAGACGCTGTACTGCTTCCGCGACGGGAAGTGACCTACGGGTCCGGAATCGTGTCGACGAGGTCACCCGCCAGACGGCCGAGCACGTCGATCGTGATCGTGATGTCGACCCACCGGCGGCCGGGCGTGCCACGGTCGGAACGGTAGCGGCGAAGCGTGAAGTTGCCCTGCGTGTCCGACTCGAGCAGCACCTCGTAGTACTCCGAGCCCGAGTCGTCGGAGAGCGGCGGCTGCGAACGGACGAGCACCTTGCCCGCCTGCTCGTCGATCTCGACCGGCCCGACGCCTTCCAGCAGATAGGTGATCCGCTTCGACAGCGCGTCGGCCCACGCCTCGAGCGTCCCGGTCTCGCAACCGACGAGGGCCGGGACGTTCAGCCGCAGTTCTCGAAAGGCACAGCCGAGGCTGTCGATCAGCGAGAAGTCGACCGAGAGCGTGACGCCGTCGTCGCCGGAAACCGTGACGACGTGCCCGCTCGACGCGCTCATTCCGAGCCGCTGTCCGACTTCGTCGAGGAGTTTCTGGGCGATGGGTGGCATGGGTCGAGAGTCGAGAGTCGAGAGCAACGCCGTGACCGGAGACCGCCCCCGATTGTACTCCGGCTTTCGCCGGCTCGTGGGCGGAGCCCACACCTCGTCCGGTGCGGGCGTTTCCCGGCACCGGGCGTGAAGAAGCTACTTCACGGCGACCTCGTGGGCGTGGCCGTCGTAGGAGAGGACGGTCGGCATGTCGTCGGAGACGGTCTCGATGTGGACGGGTCGCCCCCACAGGGCTTGCAGGTTGATCAGGCAGTCGCGGGCGTAGTCCTGCCGGAGTTCGACGCCCGAGTAGTCGTGCAGCAGGTACAACTCGCCGCGGTTCGCGTGGTTGCCGTCCTTCACGTAGATGAACGGCCGGCCGTGGTTGGTCAGGTTGTCGAGCAACTGCCGCTTCACCTCCGGGAACTGCCGGGAGGCGATCTGGTAGTAGTCGGTCACGTCGTTGTACGCGAAGGAGAACATCTGGTGCTTCGCGCAGAACTCCGGCGTGAGGAACGTGTCGATGAACGTGATGTCGTTGTGGACGCGGCGGACCTCGAAGATCTTCTCGCGGCCGAGGCCGAGCTGCTTGTCCCACTTCCGCTTGGTCTCGAGGTCGTCGCACTCCTCCCACTCGGGGCCGAACTGCCCTTTGTCCCAGCGTTCCTCGATGTCGCGGAACAGCTCGATGCCCAGCTTGTATGGGTTCAGCCGGGTCGGGCTCGTCGCCATCGTGCCGGAGTGGTGGTCGGCGAAGTCGATGATCTCGGCGTCGGTCAGGGCGTGCTTCGTCATGATCGTGCTGTGCCAGTAGCTGGCCCAACCCTCGTTCATGATCTTCGTCTGTCCCTGCGGTGCGAAGTAGTACGCCTCGTCCCGGACGATGGCCAGCACGTCCCGCTGCCACTCCTTCAGCGGTGCGTGCTCCAGCAGGAACAGCAGCACGTCGCGCTCGGGCCGTTCGGGGAACGACCGGGACTCCTCCGCCTGCTTCTGCTTCTCCCGTCGCTTCTCCGACTGCTCACGCAGCACGTCGGGCGGGTTGACGTACGGGTCCAGGTAGTCCTTGGCGGCGAACTTGCCGGAACCGTCGTTCCCGTCCTCGTCCCGGTCACGGTCGAGCGACCGCTCCGGACGGGTCTGCTCCGCGGGTCGCCGGCGGATGTGCGGCAGGTACGGGTCGATCAGGTCGTCGAGCGACAGGCAGGCGTCGACGAACCGCTCGACCGTCTCGTAGCCGTACCGCTCGACGTACCGGTTCACGCGGGCGGCGTGGTTGGCCATCTGGTCCAGCATGCGGCGGTTCGTCTTGGAGAACCACGCGTTGCACTTGAAGAAGTCGCAGTGCCCGTAGACGTGGGCGATGACGAGCTTCTGGTCGATCAACTCGTTCGCGTTCAACAGGTACGCGTAGCAGGGGTCGGTGTTGATCACCATCTCGTAGATCTTCTGCAGACCGTACGAGTACCCCTTCGTCAGCTCGTCGAACTCCGCCCCGAACCGCCAGTGCGGGTAGCGGATGGGAAACCCGCCGAACGCGGCGAGCATCGACATCTCCTCGTAATCGACCATTTCGAAGACGGTCTCGAAGAAGTCGAGCCCGTACCCCGCCGCGACCTCCTCGAGCTCCAACTGGATCTCGCGGATTTGCGTTGGCAGTGGTCGGTGGGTGGTGATGGACATGGTCAGTGGTCGGGGGTCAGGGGGCAGAGGTCAGACACGCACGCTGACTCCTGGCACCTGCTCCCTGACACCTATCTCCCCGTTCCGAGGAACTGCTTGATCGAGTCGTAGATCGCGTCCTTGCTCTCGATCTCCGAGAGCACGATGTTCTCCCAGTCCTCCTGGATGCGCTGGAGTTCGCGGATGAAGTCGCCGCTGCCGTAGGGTGACTCCACCTGGCCGTAGCAGAACAGGTTGCAGACCGGGAGGATGCTCTCGGCGAGCAGGCCGAGGCAGTCGTCGTTGTCCTCGCCCCAGTTGTCGCCGTCGGAGAACTGGAAGCAGTACAGGTTCCACTCGTCGGGCGGGAAGTCCCGCTCGATGATCCGCCGGCAGGCCTTGTAGGCGGACGAGATCCGCGTGCCGCCGCTCTCGCGGGTGCGGTAGAAGGTGTCCTCGTCGACCTCGTGGGCGACCGCGTCGTGCACGACGTAGCGTCGTTCGATGCCGTCGTACTGCTTGCGGAGCCAGGTGTCGATCCAGAAGGACTCGATGCGGACGATCTCCTTCTGGTCGTCGGTCATGCTGCCGGAGACGTCCATCATGTAGACGATGGCCGCGTTCGCCTGCGGCTCTTGCACGGTTTTCCAACTGCGAAACCGCTCGTCGTCCTTCACGGGGACGATGACCGGGTTCGACGGGTCGTACTCGCTCGAGGCGATCTGCCGTTTGAGGGCCCGCTTGAACGTCCGCTTGAAGTGCCGCAGCGAGTTCGGCCCCTGCTGCCGAATGCTCGTGTAGCGGTCCTTCACGCTGCGAATAGCGTCCTTTCCCTTCGGCTCGATGTTCGGGAGTTCGAGCTCCTCGCTGAGGATCTCGGCCAGCTCGTCGAGCGTGAGTTCGACCTCGCGGATGTGCCGGCCCGCCTCGCTGCCGGCCTGCCCGGGACCGTCCCCTTGCTCGCCGCCGCGGCCGACCGGCTGCCCGAGTTCCCCTTCCCCCTGTCCGACGCCGCCGCTCCCCTTGTTGCCGTGCCGGAACCGGGGGATGTCGACGTTGGGGACGGGGATGCTGACGACCTCCCGGCCGCGACGGCCGAGCATCTCGCCGTGGTTGACGTACTTCCGGAGGTTCTGACGGACCTTCCCCTTCACGATCTTGCGGAACCGGTCGAGGTTCTGGTCGATGGGGCGGGTCATGAGGTGAGACCTGATTCAGGCGAGACGTCTACGAACGAGGACGATTGTCGATCACGCCTTCCGATGTCCCGCGGCGAACATCCTCGACACGTCCACCTCGAACTCGGGGACGAGAACGGACGTCGCCGTGGTACCCGGCTGAAACACGCCGTGAACGCGGTACTCGTCGCCGTCGAGCCTGTGGACGGTCACTCGTTCGCTCTCGGGGTCCACGATCCAGTACTCGGGGACGCGAGCCCTGGCGTACTCGTCTCTCTTCTCCTCGCAGTCACGTTCCCGATTTCGTATGCCCGGACTCGTGACCTCGATCGCGAGCAGCATGTACTCCACGAGAGCTGTGGGGTCCTCGTCGTCGACCGGAATCAGAACGGCGTCCGGCTCTCGAATCACGTTGTCCACCGTGCGGACGCGCAGCGGTGCGAAGAATGCCTCGCCCACGCCCGTCCGGCTCGCCAAGTCGTCGAGAAGCTTGAAGAGGAACTGAACGATTCGCTGGTGGAGTCGGGTCGGCACGGGGAGGAATTCCAAACGGCCGCGGACGTACTCGACCAGTTGACTCGTGTCGAGACTCAAATAGGCGGACTCCGACCACCGTCCCTGCAGTGGAAACAGTCTGGCGATCTCCCACGTCGGCTCGCCGTCGCGGGACCGCAGCCCCCCCTCGTCGGTCACCACCTGTGACGACTCGACTTCGACGGGGGTCGCGTTCCCTGTCATGGCTCTCTCCACCCGAGGACTCGTTTCGTTCGTGCGTCTCGCTCCGATTCTACTCGTTCTTCGCATCCCCACGCGCGAAGATGCTGGCGACGTACTGCAGCACGTCGGTGGCCGACTCGTCGTTGTAGCCGAAGTCCCGGATCAGCCGGCTCTTGACGATGTCGATCTTCTCCTGCGTGTCCTGGTCGACCACCTGCGAGACGAGGCTCGTCAGCTTGATCGTGTCCTTCTGGTCCTCGAACAGCTTCATCTCGAGGGCCTTCTGCAGCCGTTCGTTGGTGCGGTAGTCGAACGTCTTGCCGTCGAGCGCGAGGGCGCCGATGTAGTTCATGATCTCGCGGCGGAAGTCGTCGGCCCGGGTCTCCGGGATGTCGATCCGCTCCTCGATCGACCGCATCAGCCGCTCGTCCGGCTCCTCGGCCTCGCCGGTGAACTTGTTCTTCACCTTCTCGCGTTGCGTGTAGGCCTTCACGTTGTCGATGTAGTTCGAGCAGAGCCGGTTGAGGGCGTCCTCGTCGGCGGCGATCGCCCGCTGCACCTCGTTCTTGACGATGTCGGTGTACTCCTCCTTCACCACGCCCACGAGGCGGCGGTACTCCTCGCGAAGCTCCTCGTTCTGCACGAGGGAGTGGTGCTGGAGGCCGTTCTCGAGTTCGTTCATCACCATGAACGGGTTCAGGCTCGTCGCCGTCGCGTTGACGACGAGGGCATTCGAGATCTTGTCCTGCACGTACCGCGGCGAGATGCCGTGCATGCCCTCGTTGGGGGACTCCTTGCGGAGCTGCACCACGTTGTCCGCCGTGAAGCCGGGCAGCGTCTTGCCGTTGTACAGCTTCAGCTTCTGCAGCAGGGACAGCCCGCCGTGCCGCGGCTCCTCCAGTCGCGTGAGCACGGCCCACAGCGCGGCCACCTCCAGCGTGTGCGGGGCAATGTGCTTCCCGCGGACCCGCTTGTCGTTGTAGTCCTTCTCGTAGATCCGAATCTCGTTCTGGAGCCGGGTGACGTACGGCACGTCGATCTTGATCGTCCGGTCGCGGAGCGCCTCCATGAACTCGTTCGACTGCAGCTTGCGGTACTCGGGCTCGTTCGTGTGCCCGATGATGACCGTGTCGATGTCGGTCTGGGCGAACTTCTTCGGCTTGATCTTCCGCTCCTGCGACGCCCCGAGCAGGTCGTACAGGAAGGCGACGTCGAGCTTGAGCACCTCGATGAACTCGATGACGCCGCGGTTGGCGACGTTGAACTCGCCGTCGAAGTTGAACGCCCGCGGGTCGGACTCGCTCCCGTACTCGGCGATCTTCCGGTAGTTGATGTCGCCGGTCAGCTCGGTGCTGTCCTGGTTCTTCTCGTCCTTCGGTTGGAACGTGCCGATGCCAAGGCGGTCCTGCTCGCTGAACAGGATTCGCCTGACGACGACGTCCTGCACGACGCGGGTCCAGTCGCCGTCGTACTTGGCGAGCCGCTCCTTGAAGTAGAACCGGCTGAGCGGGCAGATCTCGCCGCTGATCTCCACGGCCGGGTCGTCCTCGCCGCGGCCGGCGTTCAGGTGGGCCAGTACCTCCCCGCGGCTCGCCTCCGGGACGAGTTGCAGCGGGTCCCCGTGCATCGGATCCCACGTGACCGTCCCGTCCTCCTCCTTCCAGCCGAACGTGTAGACGGCCCCGTCGTCGGTCCGCGTGTACCGCTCGAGCCCCCGCTTCAGCAGCCGGGCGATCGTGCTCTTCGAGCTGCCGACCGGGCCGTGCAGCAGGATGACGCGCCGCTCCGTCCCGTACTTGAGCGCGGCCGAGCGGAACACGTTGACGAGCTCCATCAACGTCTTCGTCAGCCCGAAGATCGCGTCCCGGCCGTCGTTGTCCGGGTCGTCGAAGAACGTGTACCGCAGGAGCGTCTGGTTCCGCTCCTCCACCTCGTAGGTGCCGTACGACAGGATCATGTCGTACAGCCGCTGGAACGCGGTGCGAGTGAGCCGGGGATCCTCGCGGACGAGGTCGAGGTACTCCGCGAAGGAGCCGGACCAGTGCTCCTGGCGGTAGGCCTCGGGGCTCTGGCGTTCGGAGATGTCCTGCAGCAGTTCGAGACCGTTTGTCACGAGCCCCCTCCTCACCCTCTCGGGTCGATCGGGACGAGCACTCTGCCGGCGGACCGACACGAGCCGAGTGCTCTCGGGTTGTCCTCTCGCGACCACGCGTGCCCAGTCAGGTTCCTCGTCGAATCCGATCGTGTTGGTCGTTTCTCCGTCCGAACAGCCGCCCTCTCGCTTGGTGTTCCGAGGGGCGCGCATGCCGCATCGCCCTCGCTGGGGCCGCGGGCCCCGGGAGGACGTGGGAATCGACCGTCCGTGGTCGGCATCGAGTTGAGAACTGGAAACTGGGACACCGTGCCGGTCCGGGGTTGTCCCGAACCGGAGGTGAGGCGGCCTCCGCAGACCGCCGCACCCGGCGAGCACCTCGAATTATTGCACCGCGAATCGGGCTGTAAATACCAACTCCGCCCGTGCCGGCCGTTCCACCTCGTGCCGCAGCGGCACTTGGTCGCGGGTTCGGCAGGGTGTGATCCGCCCGAACACCGGCTTAGAATCAGGGTTTCCGAATCGTCCCGACCACTCGAGTCTTCTCCCGTGAGCGAATCCCAGTCGGCCACGACCGTACAGGTCTACCTCGGCCCGCGAAGCTACGAGATCGTCATCGACACGGCCGCCACGCCGTCCTTCGTGCAGCATCTCCGGACGTGGCTGGAGGAAAGGGAGCGAGGCGGCCTCGTCGGCGGAACCGCGTTCGTCGTCACGGACCGCAACGTCGAACCCCATGCCGCCGCCGTCCGCAAGTCGCTCGAGTCCCAAGGCTGGACAGTTGGGGGCACGACGCTCGAACCGGGCGAGCGTTCCAAGTGCCTGGAGACCGCCGCCCGCTGCTACGAGGAACTCGTCGAGCTGAAGGCCGACCGGAACACGGTCGTCGTCGCCGTGGGAGGCGGGGTGGTTGGGGACCTGGCCGGCTTCGTCGCCGCGACCTACGGCCGAGGTGTCCCGTTCGTCCAGGTCCCGACAACGCTGCTCGCCGACGTCGACAGCTCGGTCGGCGGCAAGGTCGGCATCAACCTCTCCAAGGCCAAGAACCTCGTCGGCGCCTTCCACCAACCACTCGGCGTCTTCGTCGACACCAGCCTGCTCGACACCCTGCCCGACCGCGAGTACCGCTGCGGTCTCGCCGAGGTCGTCAAGTACGGGGTCATCCTCGACGGCGGCTTCTTCGAGTTCCTCGAGAAGCACGTCGAGGAGGTCAACGACCGCAAGCCGGACGTGCTGCGGGCCGTCGTCGCGCGTTGCTGCCGACTGAAGGCCGACATCGTCGAACAGGACGAGTACGAACGCGGCGGACTCCGTTCCGTGCTCAACTACGGCCACACCTTCGCCCACGCCTACGAGGCGTTGACCGGATACGACGACCTGCGGCACGGCGAGGCGGTGGCCGTCGGAATGGTCCGCGCAAGCCGACTGGCCGAACGACGCGGCCTGGTCGACGCGAAGGTCACCGAGCGACAGGTCGAGCTGCTGCGAGCGTTCGGCCTGTCGACCGAACTGCCGAACAACGTCGAACTCTCCACGGAAGCCGTCCTCGACCGGATGCGGCTCGACAAGAAGAACGTGGGGGGCCGGATTCGGTTCGTGCTCCCGACCCGGATGGGCCACGTGCGAACGTTCGACGACGTGCCCGAGGAGGACGTGCGGGCCGTGCTCGCCGAGTGAACCGCGTTCCTTCGGAGCCCGCGACGTGTCCACTGCCGACCGAGCCGAGACCCCGGTCGATCTCGTCCGTCTGACACTCGTCCCCGGGCTCGGCCCCCGCATGCAACGGGCGCTGCTCGACCGTTTCGGCGACGCGACGGCCGTGCTGAACGCCTCGGTCAACGACCTGCGGTCCGTCGCCGGCATCGGACCGAAACTCGCCGCGGCCATCACGGCCTCCGACACGCGAGAGGCCGCGGACCGGATGGTCGGTCGCTGCCGATCGCTCGGCGTCGAACTGCTGTCCGAGGCGGGCGAAGGCTACCCCAGACGCCTCGCCGAGATCTTCGACCCGCCGCCGCTGCTGTTCGCTCGCGGCCGGTTCGCCCCGCGTGACGAGATCGCGGTCGGAATCGTCGGCGCGCGGCGGTGCACGGTCTACGGCCGCCGAGTGGCCGAACGTCTCGCCGGCGGACTCGCACGGGCAGGGGTGACCGTCGTCAGCGGACTCGCCCGGGGCATCGACGGCGTCGCCCACCGCGCGGCCCTCGCCGCGGGGGGGCGAACGGTCCCCGTGCTCGCCACCGGGGTCAACAACGTCTACCCGCCGGAACACGGGGAGCTCGCCGAGGACGTCGTCGGGAACGGCGTGCTGCTGAGCGAGTCCCCCCTCGATCAGGCCGCGTTGCCCGGCATGTTCCCCCAGCGGAACCGCCTCATCGCCGGGCTGTCGCTCGGCGTGATCGTCGTCGAGGCGTCCCGGACGAGCGGGACGCTCCACACCGCCCGGCACGCCATGGAGCAGGGCCGCAGCGTCCTCGCCGTGCCCGGCTCGATCGACAGTCTCGCCAGCGAGGGCTGCCACGACCTCGTCCGCGACGGTGCGATTCTCTGCCGCGGCGTGGACGACGTCCTCGAAGCGCTCGGCCCACTGCCGACGCCGACCGACACGTCCGCCGGTGACACCACTGCGACGGTTCGTGACCCCCGCGAGCTGACTCTGACCGACCAGGAACGGGCGATCCTGAACCTCGTCGCCACCGAGCCGAGGCACGTCGACGAGGTCATCCGCGGCACGGCACTCGAACCCTCGCGAGTGCTCGCGACGCTGACCGTCCTGGAGATGAAGCGGATGATCCGCCGGTTGCCGGGCAACCTGCTCGTCCGCCCCGACTGACTGTCTGTCCGAAAAGGGGGTGACTGAACCGTAGGACGGGCACTCCTGCCCGTCCATGCAGGCCATCTCGCGTCCGACACGCGGTCGCGACGGGCAGGAGTGCCCGTCGTACGGATTGCTCGGACGGACTCTGAATCGCTCGTCAGGCGAGGTCGTTCAGGCGGGCCTTGCTGTCGCCGAGCACCTCGATCGAACAGCCCATCCGGTCCGTCATGCTGACGAACAGGTTGTTGAGCGGGGTCTCGTCGGCGTACTTCAGGTACCGTCCCGAGCGGATCGTCCCGCCGCCGCGACCGGCAAGGAGGATCGGCAGGTCGTCGTGGTTGTGGCGGTTGGCGTCGCTGATCGCCGACCCGTAGAGGATCATCGAGTTGTCCAGAAGCGTCCCGTCCCCCTCGCGGATCGACTTCAGCTTCCCGAGGAAGCGAGCGAACCGCTCGGCGTAGAACTGGTCGATCTTCTGGATCGCGACCATCTTGTCCTCCTTGTTCTGGTGGTGCGACAGCGAGTGCCAGCCGGCTCCCACCCCGATCTCCGGGTAGCTGCGGTTCGCCCCGGCGTTCTCCAGCATGAACGAGCAGATCCGCGTGCTGTCGGTCTGGAACGCCAGAGCCATCAGGTCGTACATCAGGTCGACGTGCTCCGCGTGCTCGCGCGGCACGCCGCCCGGGAGATCGACCTTCGGAACCTCGACCGGATCGGCGTCGGCCGCTCGGGCGATCCGCTCCTCGAGTTCGCGGACGCTGGTGAAGTACTCGTCGAGCTTGCGACGGTCGGAGCCGCCCAGCTTCTTCCGCAGGTCGGCTGCGTCCTCGGAGACGAGGTCGAGCACGCTCTGACGGTACAGTGCACGGCGGGCACGGTCCTTCTCGGCCGCCCGGTCGGAGGCGCTTCCGAACATCCGCTCGAACACGAGCCGCGGGTTGATCTCCTTCGCCATCGGCGTGCTGGGCGTCTTCCAGGAGATGTTCGAGGAGTACGCACAGCTGTAGCCGGAGTCGCAGCCGCCCGCGTTCCGCCCGCGGACGGTGCCGAGCTCCAGGGAAGGCAGCCGCGTCCGGTCGCCGACATCGGCCGCCGCGGCCTGGTCGACCGAGACGCCGACACGGATGTCGGCACCGCTCGTCTTGAAGGGCTGTGCGCCGGTGAGGAACGCACTCGCGTTGCGGGCGTGGTCACCGCCGCCGTCGCCGTTCGCGCGGGCGTGGTGCTGCGTCAGACCCTCGAGGGCGAGAACGTCGTCCGAGAAGCCGGCGAGCGGCTTCAGCGTCTTGGAGTCGAGCGACAGGCTCGACGCGTCGCCGGACGGCCGCCAGTCCCGCATGATGGCCCCGTTCGGGAAGAAGACGAACCCCATGCGCACCGGGCCGGAGGGAGCCTTGGCGGCGAACGCCGACCGGGTCGGCGACATCACCTCCAGCAGCGGCAACGCCATCGCGGTGCCCACACCCTTGAGGACGGTTCGGCGGTCGACTTGGCGGAAGCGTGTCATGGTTTCTCGACTCCCCTGCGTTTGAGGAACGGGTCACTGCGAACGACCTCGAGCACCATCCGCGAGAAGCGGTGGTCGCCCTTCGCGACGTTCTCGGCGATCTCGTCGACGGCGCACTCGTCGTAGTACTCGAGGCCACGGCCGAGTGCGTAGGTCAGCATCTTGGCGGACAGGTTCCGCACGAACGGCTCCGGCTCAGACTGCAGCAGCGTGATCAGGTCGACCGGGCCGTTGAACTTCTTTCCGGAGGGCAGCACGCCCGAGGCGTCGATCGCGTGCCCGCCGTCCATCGTCCGGAACCGGCCGACGGCGTCGAACGTCTCGAACCCGAACCCGAGCGTGTCCATCTGCTCGTGACAGGATCGGCAGACCGGGTCCTCGCGGTGCAGTTCGAGTTGCTCGCGGAGGGTCGCGCCGGGGTTCGCCTCGGCGGCCTCCTCGAGCGTGGGGACGTTCGGCGGGGCCTCGGGCGGGGGCGTGCCCAGCAGGTTCTCCATGATCCACTTGCCCCGCTTGACCGGCGACGTGCGATTCGGGTTGCTGGTGAGAAGCAGCACGCTCCCCTGCGTCAGCACGCCGGCTCGCGGCAGCCCGTCCAGCGAGACCTCCCGCAGCGTCTCGCCGCGAACGCCCTCGATTCCGTAGTGCTCGGCGAGCCGTTCGTTCACGAACGTCTTCTTCGCACCGAGGAAGTCGAGCACGCTTCGGTCCTGCCGCATCACCCACTCGAAGAACGCGAGCGTCTCCCGCTTCATGTCCTGCTTCAGCTGCTCGTCGAAGCCCTTGAACGTCTTCGTGTCCGGGCGAATCTCGTCCAGCTGACCGAGGTTGAGCCACTGCCCGCCGAAGTTCTCGACGAGGGCCCGCGAGCGTCCGTCGCGGAGCATCCGCCGCACCTGGGCGTCCAACACGTCCGGTTCGTGCAGGCGGCCGGCCTCCGCGAGTTGGAACAGTTCGTCGTCGGGCATCGTGCTCCAGAGGAAGTACGAGAGCCGCGTGGCGAGCTCCCAGTCGTCCAGTTCCCGTTCGCTCGCGGCCGCCGGGTCGCCCTCCAGCCGGAACAGGAAGTGGGGCGAGACGAGAACGCCCTGCATCGCGATCTGCATCGCTCGCTCGAACGAGTCGCCGTTCTCGACGACCATCTCGACGAGCGCCACGTACTTGTCGAGTTCGGCGTCGTCGACCGGTCGGCGGAACGCCCGCTTCGCGAACGGTCGCAGTGCCCGTAACGCTGCCTCCCGAGTACTCGTCCCGTCGCCGGGTCGAACCGGTATCAGCTTTCGATGCGTTGCCGCCAGCGCGTCCCGACCGGGACCGTCGAGACTGCGGACCTCGAACGAGCCGACGTGCAGGTTGCGGTCGCGCTCGTTCGGGTTCGGGGCCCCCGGGTTGTAGTAGTCGTTGACGAAACGGGCGGCGACGCGGCCGCGGCCCTTCTTCGCCTCGACCGTCGCCACGTACACCTTGGTCTTCCGGCGGCCCGTCACGTCGAACGTCTTGACCGAGCGACCGGCCAGTTTGAACTCCATGCGCGCCGGCTCGTCACCCGCCTGGTCCGCCGACGCCTCGATCCGCACCTCGTACCTGCCGTCCCGCGGCCAGTCGACGTCGGCCTGCACCTCGCCCGACGACGCGAGCGTGACGAACTGGCCGCCCCGCGCGTTCGGGCGTCCGTCGACCAGCAGCTGCCGGTCGGAGTAGGACTTCTCGAACGGCTCGAAGGCGTCCACGTCGATCGCCGCCTCCGTGATCCGCTCGGCGGCGTCGACGTACTTCTCGAGGAGCAGCGGCGGCAGGGAGAGGACGTCGCCGATGTTGTCGAAGCCGTACCCGACGTCGTCCGACGGGAAGTCCTTCGCCGGGTCGAAGTCGATGCCGACGAGGTCGCGGACCGTGTTCGAGTACTCTTTGCGGTTCAGGCGTCGGATCGTGACGCGGCCCGGATCCCGCTCGAGCGAGCAGTCCACGCCGAGCGCCTCGTCGAGCCAGGCCAGCATCTGCTTCCGCTCGGGCTCGGTCGGCAGCGGGTCGTGGTCGGCGGGGGGCATGGCGCGGATGGCGAGCATCGCCTCCACGTGCTCCCACTTCTCGCGGTCGCCCCGCACGGACTCGACGTCGCGGTACTTCGTGAAGTCGAGACCTCCCTCGGCCAACGCGTCGCCGTGGCAGTCGTTGCAGTACTTCGTCAGGAACGGCCCCACGTGCTGGCCGAACCGCGTCGAGAGGTCGGCGTCCCGGGCCTCGATCGCCGCCTGACGAACGGCGGGATCGACGGGTTGCGTTTCGGCGTCGGCGGCCGCCTCGTCCGAGCCGTCCTGCAGGAACGTCGCCCCCAGTACGACGAGCGACAGCAAGGCCATCGCGACACCGCCCGGGTACACCCAACGCTTCCACGACTGCGGAGACGTCGGCGCTGGGGACGGTGCCTCGTTCGACCGCGGGGCCGCCGCCGTCGGTGCTGGTCGAACGGACGGCGTGGCCGCACGCTGGACCGGGCGTGAACGCGGACGCGTCCGCGTGGACTCGACTGGTCTTGTCGCGGCGATCGACGGACCGGTGACGCGTTCGGCCGCCAGGGGGGCTGGGCGAGACACGCGTTCCGGAACCGGTCCCGCTTCGACGACTGCGACGGCCTCGGCTCGCGGCTGCGGTCGCTGCTCGACCACCTCCGGGCTGACCGCCCCGGTTCGCGTTGCGGCCACAGGAGCCGCCGACTCCACCCGCGGGACCTTGTAGGTCGCGTTGCAGCCGGCCTCGGGACATCGCCCCTGCCGACCGGCGTACCGTCCCTCCACTTTGAAGCGGAAACCGCAGGTGGGGCAGGTGACGGTGATCAGCATGTTCGAGTCTCAAGGGAGGAGACCCGCGGGCCTTGGGTTTGGCCGAGGGGGATGGAGGGAAACTAGGCGGGACGGCCAGTCGTCCCGTTTGGCCGGTGCGGGATTCTACCACGGAAGCCCATCGGAATCCAATTGATTGTGGATGGGTCCCCACCCCGCTCGGCGTTACGGCCGCCTGTTGCGTTCTGCCGCAAGCGCATGCTGTAAAATGCCTTAAGGGTCGCCCAGTTCGTCGAAGAGCCGCAGGTACCGACCGGCGATGTGGTCGATGGCGAACTCGGCCGCCCGGCGTTCCCCACGTTCAGCGAGCGCTTCGGCATGGGGGGGCTCGGTGAGCCACCGCCGCACGGCCTGCCCGAGTGCCTCGACGTCGCCCATCGGCACGAGCGTCCCGACCGATCCGTCGACGGTGATCTCCGCCGGGGCACCGAAACCGTCGAAACAGACGACGGGACAGCCGCAGGTCATCGCCTCGACGAGCACGTTCCCGAACGCCTCTTGCTCCGACGTCAGCACGAACACGTCAGCCGCGCGCATCATCGGAAACGGATTCGACACCCAACCGACGAGGTGGATCCGGTCCCGAGCCGGACTGTTCCGCTTGCGCTTCTGCAACTCCTCCTGAAGCGGGCCGACGCCGGCGAGGACGAGATGCGGGGGCTGCGCGACGTCGATTCGCTCGAACGCCTCGATCAACAGGTCGTGTCGCTTCAACGGTATCAGCCGCCCGACCGCGAGGACGACGGGGACGCCCGACGGCCAGCCGCTCGGCAGGTCGGCGGTCGCCTGCCGGCGGACGTGCTCGAGATCGAGCCCCTGCGGGATCACGCGGAGTCGATCGGTCCGGACGGGGAACCCTGCGACGAGGTCGTCGTGGACGGCCCGCGAGATCGCCACGACCTGGTCGACCGTTCGCAGGCAGTGGAAGCGGAGGCGGCGAACGAGCCGACCTCGCCACGTCGCCCCCGGGAAGGCGAGGCTCTGCATCGTCCCCTCGTAGAGCAGGATCGACCCGCTCCACACTCCCACCAGCGACCGCAGCCAGCAGAGCAGGGTGGTTGCGTAGTGCAGTTCTCCGACGACCGGAACGACGATCGTCGCTTGCGGCCGGAAGCGGCGGTTGGCCCGGCGAACGAAGCGGACGATGCGGAACAGGTTCGTCAGCATCCGCCAGCGGCCGCGGAGGCCCCGCGAGGTGCCGTCCTCGGAGTCGGTCGGTCGATAGGCGTCGCACACGACCTTCTCGCCGGCGAAGTCGAAACGAACCTCGTCTTCGAGCAGCAGCCACTCGACGACCACGCCCCGTTCGACGAGCGCGTGGCTGAGCGAACTGAAGAACCGCTCCGCGCCGGCGCCGTGCAGCGAGGGAATCACGATTTGCAGCCGAACCGGTTCCGCTTTCGGAGGACTCTCGTCGGTCGTCACGTGGCCCCCCTTCGAGCGACGGCCACACGGAACAGTGCGAGCATCGCGACTGCATCACGGCGGGAGGGGCCGGCGAACACCACCGTCGCGTAGGCGAGGACCACGACGGCCGTGCGGGCGAGGATCGCGAGGACGACCGATCCGTCGGAAACCGTCGGGCCGGGAAGCAGGGCTCCGACGACGGTTGCCAGGGTCGAGGCGACGAGCGCCGTCGCGACCGTTGCGACCACCTGCGGCTCGTCTTCGAGCCCGACGACTCGACGGACGGCGACGGTCGCCAGGAGGGCGGCGACGGTCGACGTGAGGGACGTCGCCACCGCGACCCCGACCACCCCGTACGGCCCGATCAGCAGGGCGTTCAGAATGACGTTCGGAACGAGGCTTCCAAGCGACGCGAGCAACACGACCGTCCGCGTTCGCCCCCGTGCCACGAGTACCTGCAGCAACAGCGGGAACAGCAGTGCTCCGGGCAACGAGTACGCGTACCCGGCGAGGCAGAGGCCGATTCGTCGGCCGTCCGCGTTCTCGAGTGCTCCGTAACCGGCGAGCGACAGGACGAGTGGCCCCGCGACCACCAACCACGACGAGATCGGCAGCACGAGGAGCGTTCCGAGTCGCAGCAGCCGGCTGCACGTTCGTCGCAGCGACTCGTCCGACCGGTCCGCCGCCTGCCGGCCGAGTTCGGGGATCAGCACCGCCGAGACCGACGCGACGACGGTCGCGACGAAGAAGTCCCGGAGCATCGAGCTCCAGTGCAGCACGCTGAGGCTCCCTTCCGGCAGCCCCGACGACATCGTGCGGTCCGTCAGGGACAGGCCGACGTCGAACAGGCTGACGGCGACCAGCGACCCGCCGACCGTCCACAGGACTCGCGTGCCCGGTCCGAACCAGGCGAGCCCCCAGCGATGTCCGATCGCGACCGTCATCGCGAGCAACACGAGAGACTGCACAACGAAGCCGTAGGCCATGCCCCAGACGAGCGTCGTCGCGTCGACGTCGGGCGTGGTCGCGACCATCCCGGCGACCACGACGGCCGGCAGCATGGCCGTGAGCTGAGGCCAGGCGAACCGTCTCCGAACGTTGAGGAGGGCCGTCAGGCAGGTGGTCGCGATCATCGGCGGCAAGGTCGCGGCGGCTGGAACGACGAGGGCCGACATCGCTGCCGACAATCCTGCGTTGCCCCGCGACGCCAGCGGCAGCAGCCCGGGCAGCACGAGGACGGCGATCACCGCTCCGACCGTCCCGACCGCCAACGAGTGGGTCACGTAGAGATTCGCGAATCGTGTCGCGGCGTCGGGCCCTTCTCGCTCGTAGAGGGCGTAGCGGTTCTGGAACGCGGGTCGCAGGCCGTTGACGAACAACGCCATCCCGACCCAGGGGACGAGCACGGCGAGCGAGTACGCGTCGACGGCCGTGCCGGTTCCCATCACCCCGGCGACGTAGACCTCCTTGCCGAGCGACACCAACCGCGTCAGCGCGGACGCCAGGACGAGCAGCCCCCCCGCCCGTGCCAGCGACCGGGACCTTCCGGTCGGGACGTCGGCCCCCGTGGACGCCGGCCCCTCACGCACCCGACTTCAGTCCCGTGTGACGGAGCAACGCCTCGGTCGAGGGCTCGCGGCCGCGGAAGTCCTTGAAGACGTCCATCGGGTGTCGCCCGCCGCCGAGGGCAAGCACCGTGTCCCGGAACCGCCGGCCGGTCTCGGCGACGGCCGACTCGTCGTCGAGCCCGGCCTCCTCGAAGGCGGCGAACGCGTCGGCGGAGAGCACCTCCGCCCACTTGTAGCTGTAGTACCCGGCCGCGTACCCGCCGGCGAAGATGTGCTGGAACGCACACAGGCTGCGGTTCTCCGGCAGCATCGGCAGCACGGACGTCTTCTCCGCAATCCGCCGCTGGGCGTCGAACGCCGACTCGTCGCCGTCCGGGTCGAACCGTTCGTGCAACTCGATGTCGGTCAGGCCGAAGAGCAGCTGCCGCAGCATCAACGTACCCGACTGGAACGTCCGGGCCGCGACGATCTTCTCGAACAGCGCCTCCGGCAACGGCTCCCCCGTCTCCCAGTGGGCCGTCATCCCCAGCAGCGTCGGCCGGTGGTAGCACCAGTTCTCCATGAACTGCGACGGCAGCTCGACAGCGTCCCACTCGACCCCGCTGATCCCGGCGGCGTCCGGGTAGTCCACGGTCGTCATCATGTGCTGCAGGCCGTGGCCGAACTCGTGGAACAGCGTCTCGACCTCGCGGAACGTCATCAGCGAGGGGCGGTCGCCGACCGGTGGGGTCGAGTTACAGACGAGGTGGGCCACCGGCACCTGCAGCGTCCGCTCGCCGTTCTCGCCGCTCAGCCACCGTCGCGAGACGCAGGTGTTCATCCACGCCCCGTCCCGCTTCAGTCCCGGGCGGACGTAGGGGTCGAGGTAGAACGATGCGACGTGCGTGCCGGACTCGTCCAGCACGTCGTAGAAGCGGACGTCCTCGTGCCACAACGGCGCGTCGGCGGGCCGCACCGTGATGCCGAACAGCCGGCCGCACAGGGCGAACAGGCCGTCCAGCACGCGCTCCAGCGAGAAGTAGGGTCGCAGCTCCTCGTCGGTGAACTGGAACCGCGACTCGCGGAGCCGTTCGGACCAGAACGCGAGGTCCCAGTGGGCGAGCGGCGTCGGCGCCCCGTTCTCCGCGGCGAGTGCCGTCACGTCCGCGAGGTCCGCCTCGGCTGGCTCCCAGGAGGCGACCCGCAGCTCCTCGAGCATCTCCCGCACGGCCGCCGGACTCGGGGCCATCTTCGTCGCGAGGCTCAGCGACGCGTAGTCCTCGAAGCCGAGGAGCTTCGCCTTCTCGCGACGCAGTCGCAGAATCTCGGGGATCAGCGGCGAGTTGTCGTGCTCGCCGAACGACGCCCGTGTGACGAACGCCCGGTAGACCTCCTCGCGGAGAGACCGGTCCCGGCAGTGCTGCATGAACGGCATGAAGCAGGGGATCGCCAGCGTGATCCGCCACGGGCCGGCGTCCGGCGTCGCCGGCGACTCGTCCGGGTGGGCCTTGCTCCAGCTGTCCGCCGCCAGCTGCCGCAGGCTGTCCGGCAGCCCTTCGGCGTCGGCCGTGTCCGCCAGGTCGAGCGCGTACTCCTTCGTCGCGTCGAGGACGTGGTTGGAGAACGTCGTGCTCAACCGGGCGAGCTCGCTGGCGATCTCGTTGAACCGCTCGCGGTCGGCCCCCTCGAGCCCGATGCCGGCGAGCTCGGCGTCACGAAGCCGTTCCTCGACGATTCGCTGCTGGGCCTCGTCCAGCGACTCCCAGTTCGGCCCCTCGCGGAGCTGCTTGGCCGCCTCGTACAACGGCTTGCTCTGGCTCGACCGCAGCCCGAACGCGACGACCTTCGGCTGCACCGCCTCGTGGGCCTCGCGAAGTTCCGTCGAGTTCATCACGCTGCACAGGTGCGACACCGGAGCCCAGCCGTACTCGAACGCCCGCCCCATTGCGTCGAGCGGCTCGACCAACCCCTCCCAGGTCGGTTCGACACGCGACTCCAACGCGGCGAGCTGGGTCTCGCCCTCGGCGAGGAGCGTCTCCACCCCCGGCCCGACGTGGTCCGCGACGATCTCGTCGTACCGGGGCAGCCCGTCCGAGACGAGCAGGGGGTTGCCTTCGCTGGGGGTCGTCTCACTCACGTCGTTTCCACCTTCCTGACTGGGAACGTGCCCGTCTCTCCGCATTGGCCAGCCTGCGTATCGTCGCGAGTCGGCCGCCGAGTCGCAACGCGAGGCCCTGCACGTGAACATCGTGTGAAACCCGAGTGGGCGATCTTGTCGATTCACGTTTGGAAGTCGAGGATGCAGTTTTCCCCCAACCGTCATCGGGAGCCGATCCGTGTTGCCAGTCCGCCGTCCGCCAAAGTCCTCGACACGTTCGACTGCAGGGTTCACCCTCATCGAACTGTTGGTGGTGATCTCGATCATCGCGACGCTGATCTCACTGATCACCCCAGCCGTCCAGAGTGCCCGTTCCGCCGCCCGGCGAGCGCAGTGCCTGAACAACATGCACAACCTGGGAATCGCGTTCCACAACTTCGCCTCGGCACGCGGCCGACTCCCCTACGGCTACAACGGCAAGATCGACTGCACTCCGAAGCGGTACGCTTCGGCCTGGATGACGCAGCTGCTGCCGTCGCTCGACTCGGCGGCGGTCTCGCGGGAGGTCGTCGACCGGGTGCAGGGGTTGACCTGCAGTTCCTCGGCCGACGTCTACCCCGCGGCCCTTCAGGTCAGCATCCCGGTCTTCCAGTGCCCGGACGATCCCAACGCGGCCGGGGTCCCGCTCGGCCTCAGCTACATGGGCAACAGCGGCTTCGTCGACGACGGCCGTTGGGAGTTGGCCATGGGGGGAACGACGCACCACCATCCGCTCAACACGGGCAACTACATCGCGGGTGTCAACTCGAACACGATCACGGGGACGGACCCGGCGGACATTCAGGTCGGCTTCTCGACCGGCGTCCTCTGGCCCGCACGGTTCAACCTCGACGTCAACCCGCAGATGACGCTCGACTTCATCTCGCAGGGTGACGGTCTGACGAACACCGCTCTGCTCACCGAGAGTCTCAGCGCCGGCAACCTCGACGCTCTCGACAACGGCGTCACGCTCGAGGACTTCCTGTTCGGCGTCTACGCACCGCATGTCGTCGACGGCAGTTCGACCTCGGTCCTCAACGGTCTCGACTCGCTCGACTACGCCACCGCCGGCGTCACCAGCATCGGGAACTCGGCCATCAACGCCGACATCGGCAACCTCGACGCCCAACGGCCCTCGTCCAATCACAGCGGAACCGTCCACTTCCTCCTCTGCGACGGCTCCGTCCGGGCCGTCTCGGAGGACGTGAACGCGATCGTCTACCTGAAGCTCCTCACGTCGAACGGACAGCAGAACGGCGAGGGGCTGCTCAACCCGGACGACTTCTGAGCCGGCTCAGGTCCCCACGGCGACGGCCGCCACGCTGTAGTAGATCACGACGCCCATCACGTCGACGAGCGCCGCGATCAGCGGGGTCGACATGATCGCCGGGTCCATCCCCTGCCGCTCGAACGTGATCGGGAAGATCGCCCCGATCACCGTCCCCATCAGCACGACGAGGTAGACCGTCGAGCCGACGACGAGCGACTGCATCCCGGTCAGCTGAAACCAGACGAGCGCCGCCCCGAATCCGGTCGCGGCCAACACGCCGCCGAGCACGAGTCCGACGTTGAACTCGCGGAGGACCATTCGGCCGTAGCCGAACCGTCCGCGGTCGGTCGTCGCGAGGGACCGGATGACGAGCGTCGCCGACTGCGACCCCGCGTTCCCGCCGCTGGCGAGGACGAGCGGCAGGAACATGATCATCCAACCGGTCGCGTTGCCGGCCTCGTCGGGCCCTCCGCCTCCCTCGTAGTACTGCAGGATCTGAGCCGTCACGAGGGCCACGAACGCGAGGAACATCAGCCATCCGCCCCGCTTCCAGGCGACGATCCGCAGCGGTGTGAGCAGGTAGTCGTCCTCCAGCGGTTCGATGGCCGCGAACCGCTGCACGTCCTCCTCGATCTCCTCGGCGACCACGTCGTACACGTCGTCGTGCGTGACGATGCCGACTAACTGGTTCCGTTCGTCGACGACGGGCACGGCGATGAAGTCGTACCGGGCGATGACCTGGGCGACCTCCTCGGGATCGTCGTCGACCCGGACCGAGATCACGTCGCGGTTCATCAGGTCGGCGACGCTCGCCTCCGGCTTCGCGAGGATCAACTCCCGCAGCGAGACCACTCCGTCGAGCCGACGCCCGTGCCCGAGGATGTACACGTAGTAGATCGTCTCCCGTTCCGGGGCCTGCTTCCGCAGCCGGTCGAGCGCCTCGCCGACCGAGACCTCCTCGGGAAGCGACGCGTACTCGGTCGTCATGATCGCGCCGGCCGAGTCGTCCGGGAACGACAGCAGCTTCCGGATGTCGTTCCGCTCGGCCGCGGCCACCAGCGGCAGCAGCGCCTCGACGTGCTCCGTGTCGAGCTTCGCCAGCAGGTCGGCCCGGTCGTCCGAGGACATCACCTCCAGCAGCTTGGAGAACTCCGTCCGGTCGGCCCGGTCGACGAGTTCCACCTGCAGCGGGAGATCGAGGAACTCGAAGATCTCCCGTCGCCGCTCGAGCGGGCAGGAGGAGAGGATCCGCCAGATCTGTTCCGTCTCGAGACCGTCGAGGATCTCCGCGGTCGCGGCCGGGTGCAGCACGTCGCAGAAGGCCGCCATGCCGGCCTCGTCCTCGTCCTGCAGCATCTGCCACAGGTCGGGCTGGAGCAGTTGCTTGTACACGTCGGCCTCCGGTCACGTTCGAGTTCGTGGAGCCGCGTCGGCGTCCGGGGCAGTCCACGAGAAACCCCCGCCGTCCAGAGGTCGGCGGGGGCGTGTTCGAATTCGGCAGACGATCCGGGCAGCCGGATCAGCGCTTGGAAAACTGGAAGCTGCGGCGGGCCTTGGCGAGGCCGTACTTCTTCCGCTCGACCATCCGCTCGTCACGCGTGAGGAACCCGCCGTCGGCGAGCGCCTCGTGCAGGTCGGGGTTCATGGCCTGCAGGGCCCGGGCGACGCCGAGGACGATCGCCCCGGTCTGTCCGGTCGTTCCGCCGCCGTTCACGCGGACCCACACGTCCACCTTGCCCTCCTGCCCGGTCGCGACGATCGGAGCCATCACCATCTTCTGGTCGCGTTCGCGGCAGAGGTAGTCCTCGAGCGAACGGCCGTTGATCTGCAGGGCTCCGTCGCCCGACTTCACGCGGACGCGGGCGACGCTCGTCTTCCGACGGCCCGTCCCCATCGCCACGCCGAAGCGGTCGATCCCGCCACGAATGAGGGGAGCGACGCTCACCCCCTCGACGTGCGTCTCGATGACCGCCTCGCTGCCGATGTCGAGAACCGGTTCCTCCTCGCCGTCGCCTTCCCCCTCGGCCGCCGGAGCGGGCACGTCGGGAGTGGGCTCGTCGGAGGCGACCGGAGCCGGCACGTCCGGAGTCGGCTCGGCCGCGGGCTCCGCGGGCGTCGGCTCGGCAGCCGCCTCCTCCGCTACCGTCTCCTCCGTCGCCGGAGCCTCTTCGCTCGCGGGGGCGTCGGTCGGCTCTTCGGCGTTCTCGGGTTTCGTCTCGTCGGCCATGGAGTCACTCGTTCTGGAGGACGACGGCAGCAGTGCGCCGGGTGTCTACGTCACTTGGTCTTCGGCAGCAGGTACTCGGGCATCTCCACCGGCTGCTGGGCCTGGTGCGGGTGCTCGGTCCCGACGTACAGCTTCAACTTCTTCAGCATCTGCCGGCCGAGCTTGTTCTTGGGGAGCATTCGCCGGACGGCTTCGCGCAGGATTCGCTCGGGGTGCCGCTCCCAGACCTGCCCGAGCGTCATCACCTTGCGGCCGCTCGGGTAACCCGAGTACCGCTCGTGCGTCCGGGCGTCCATCTTCGCCGTGTAGTAGGGGTGCCGCGGGTGGGACACGTCGTCGCCCGTGAACCGAACACGCTCGGCGTTCAACACGATGACGTAGTCGCCGGTGTCCACGTGCGGCGTGTAGGTGGCCTTGTGCTTGCCCATCAGCACGGTGGCGAGCTTGGTCGCCAGCCGCCCGACGATCTGGGCGTCGCCGTCGACGACGTACCACTTCGGGACGACGGTTTCCTTCTTGGCCATCGTGGTGGACATCACGTCACCTTCACAGCAGCGGAACGCGGTTTCCTCGAAACTCGCCGAACGAGAAGAACGGCGACACCCCCGGCGCAGCACGTCCGGGGGCGTGG
The DNA here is from genome assembly GCA_028284885.1 of Planctomycetaceae bacterium. Lineage (GTDB taxonomy): Bacteria > Planctomycetota > Planctomycetia > Planctomycetales > Planctomycetaceae > JANQQW01. The sequence goes on along the minus strand of JANQQW010000246.1, from coordinate 12,790 downwards.
AAACGTCGAAGAATAGCGATGTCGGCCCGTCGGTTCAACGCTGCGGAAGCCGTTTCCGCACGCTCCCCCGGACGGGAGTCGCCGAGGCCCCTCAGAACAGCACGCCCAGCGAGCCGAGCACTGCGTAGGCGATGAACACACCGTACAAGCCGCACAGCACGAACGCCTTGGTCCGTGTGAGCTGCCGGTTGTGCCAGATGATCGCCAGCGTGACGATCGTGAGGACCACCAGCAGAATCCGGAGCCCGACCAGGCCCGGGATCGGCTCCCCGTCCTGCAGCAGGCTGACCGGCTGCCATCCGGTGAGGTACGAGTTGACGAGCAGCGGGATCGACAGGCAGATGCAGATGTCGAAGATGTTCGACCCGAACGCGTTCGAGACGGCCCCAGAGTCGTCTCCCCGCATCGCCGAGCCGATCGAGAGGAACGTGTCCGGCACCGACGAGGCCGCCGCCGCGACGATGACCGCCACGAAGAACGTCGGCACGCCCAGTTCCGTGGCCGCCGCGCGGGTCGCGTCCACGAGGAAGTAGCAGGCCCCGGCGGCGAACGCGGTCGAGACGACGATCACCGTCCAGGCGGTCACCATGTTGAGCGGGACGTCGGCGACGCCGAACAGGATGCCGGCCGAGTCGTCGTCCTCTTCCTCCCCGTCCCCCTCCCGGGCCTTGATGACGTGCGCCCGCGAGACGCGGACGCCGCTCTCCTTCAGGTCGCGGACGACCGTGTCCTCGTCCGCCTCGGCCCCCGGTCCCTCCAGGTGCTCGCGGACCTTCGCCATCTTGCCTCGGAACTTCCCGGCGTCTCGCGAGAGCTGGACGATGTAGACGACGTACAGCCCGATGAAGACGAGGCCCATCCACCAGTACATCTGGTCCTGGAACAGGAACAGGATGAGCAGGATCTCGCAGCAGACGAACCACAGTCCGTCGCGGGCGATCACGTCGTCCTCCACGTCGATGACCGGCCGCGACGTGCGGTAGAAGGAGATGACGAGTGCGCAGACGGCCGGGATCAACATCATGTTGTAGACCGCGCTGCCGGCGCAGGTGGCGATGGTCGCCCCGTACCCCTCGGCCCCGGCCGCCTCGAGGGCCTGCTGCGTCCCTCCTTCGCCGACGGCCGTCACCGCGATCAGCACGAAGAAGATGCCGCTGAACAGTTCCGGCATGGAGCTCGCGATCGCGTCGAGCGTGGCCCCGCGGACCGAGCCGGGCAGCTTGAACGTCTCGCCGATCCACTGGGCGGCGTCGGCGAACGGGTCGCACGCCTGCCAGATCACGATCGAGATGACGACCACCTCGGCGAACAGGTAGGCCAGCTTCCACGCCGGCCCCAGCATCCAGAACAGGCCGAGGCAGGCGACGGCGACGACCGCCACACCCAGCCCCTTCACGTCGATCCCGTCGTCGGAATCGGAATCGGACGATGCCGGCGCGTCATCGCTCATCGACTACTCCTGAACCCCGTGCGAGCGACGGAGTCGCCTCTCGTGCGGCTGGACTTCGCGGGCGGACGACCGGGCCGGAGGACCCGCCGGTGCGCGACCGCGGAAGGTTGAGAACACCATTTACCGTAGTGCGGTCGCGCGTCGCAACGAACTCGACCGGATCGCCCGCCGATCTCAGAGGTCGTCCGAGAAGTCCGTACGACGGGCACTCCTGCCCGTCGCCAAGGCGTCTCGGCCCCGAAACGGACGGCGTGGACGGGCAAGAGTGCCCGACCTACCACACTCCGGCGACTTTCCGAACAGGCCCTCAGAGGTCGTCCTCCGCGACCACCACGAGGCAGTCCTCGGCGGTCAGCGTCACCTCGGAGTCCTTCAGCGGGATCAGCTTCACGCCGAAGTTCTCGTCCGCGTCCCCCTCCAGGCTCTTCAGCTTGTAGCCGATGCAGACCTCGTCGTCCCGTTTCTGCGCGACCGCCATCAGGTCGGCGAACGTCCGCGTGACCGGCAGGTTCTCGAAGTACAAAGCGGCCGGCTTCACGTAGATCTCCGACCCCTCCTCCTGGAACAGGTCGTCGTACACCTGCAGGATCCGCGGCTCTTCGCTCAGCTGCGAGAAGACCATCGACACGATGCGGTTCGAGATCAGAAAGTCGTTCACCCCCGCCCGGCTGATCAGATCCTGGTTGTCCGAGTCGAGCACCTCCGTGATGATCTTCGACTGCGGCGGCCGTCCCTGGTCCGTCAGCTCCCGCGACATCCGCCGCAGGTGGAGCAGCACCACGATCGTCTCGGAGTCGGTCCGGTCCGCGTCGATCTCGTCGTCCGGCCGCTGCGGCAGCACGATGATCGTGTCGTACGAGAACGGGTCGAGCGACTCGAGGTCGTCGCTGTCGAGCGGGTTCTTGTCGTGCAGCGCGACGTCGACGGAGTCGAGCTCGTCGTTCAGACCCTCCAGTTCGGCGCGGGTCTTCTCCGAGTACCCGTTCACGACGACATCGACCGTCGACCCGTCGAGCACGTAGTCGGCGTACTCGGAGACGATGATCGAGGCCTTCGGCCGCCAGCCGAGGATGATCATCTTCTCCTGCCGCCGGTCCGCTTTCACGTCCGGGACCGGCTCGTCCCGGGGGGTCGCGACCGGCTCCTTGCGGAACTCGATCGTCGAGTCGTCGTCGGCGACGATCAGGATCTCGTCGTCGTCCGCGAGCGGCATGTCGACCGGCGGCCGGACGAGCAGGCTGCCGTCCGCGCGGCGGAGCCCGACCGGCACGCCGTCCGGGAAGTGGTACTGCAGCTTGCCGAACGGGATGCCGCCCCAGTCGTCCTGGTGGAAGTACATCTCGCAGCCCTCGAAGCTGAGGAGCTCCGCGTACACGACGGACAGGCCGCTCGTCCGCGAGGTCTGGACCATGATCTTGGCGAGAATCTCCTCCGCGTCGACGACGACGACGTGGCCGGGCGAGATGTCGCGGACGACCTGCCGGTTCCGCTCGTCGAACAGCTCGGCGACGATGCTGAACTCCTCGGCGTCGGCGGTCTGGGCGTCGAGGGCGAGGACGGACTTCACCACGCGGGCGTCGCTGGCGAGCTTCTCGGACGTCGTCGAGGCCGGGCCGCAGCCGGCGAGGACGATCGCGCTCTTCGCGTCCTTCGCCATCACCCGTTCCAGCATGTTCAGCGACGCGGTCGAGCCGCTCCGGGTGACGATCCGCGTGTTGCGGCGGTCGCGGAAGTTCGTGCGGAGGTACTCGTCCATCTCCTCCTTCTCCTCCTCGGCGAGAATGGTGACGACGGGGTCGTCCTCGCTCTCGTTCGCCTCGACGAGCTCACGGAGGATCTCGATCACGCGGGGCCCCCAGCCGAGGATGATGGTGTGCCCGGACTCGAGCACCCGGCTGTGCCCCTTCTTCAGGTGCTCGATCGACTGGTCGAGCGCCGTGGTGAGGAAGGCGATGAGGGCCGAGAAGATGACCACGCCCGTCATGCCGGAGGCGATGGCCGTCAGCTTGTAGATCATCGGGGTGCCGTTGTCCTGGGCCATGTTGCCCGGGTCGGTGATCTGGAGGTAGGTGAACCAGATCTGCTGCTTGAACGGCGTCTCCGGGTCGGGTGTCACGAAGGTGAAGACGAACCGCACGGCGACGATCAGGCCGAGCGACGCGAAGAACGCGACGAGCAGCGCGAGGAAGAGCGCCCCGCTGCCGCGTCCGAGGAAGTTGTCGACGCGGTACCGCAGCTTTTCGCGAAACCCGTGTTCCGTGGCCATGACGGGAGCATCTCCGACGGGAGTGACGACGATCGAGGTGAGGGACGAACGTGCGGACCACGCTACCGCTGACCTGACCGCAAATCCACCACCGCGTCAGCCGACCGCGGAAATCGCGACGACTCCCGAGCCTCGTTGCGCGAGGCGCTGAAGTGCTGCGGGGCTCGCGACCGTCAGTGCGTCATTTCTTCGGCGGCAGCCGCCAGGCGCCGTTGAAGATGTCCGCCCAGACCGTCTCCTCGGCGAAGCCGTCGTCGGTCTTCTCGAACCGCTGCACGGCGATGTCCCCCAGCCGCGGGAACAGCCACGAGTTGCTCGCCCGGAAGTCCTTCTCGTGGAACGTGTGACCCGAGTTGAGGACGACGTAGAACCGCTTGTCGAGCGGGTTCGGGAAGATGAGCGAGACGGCGTGGTCGTTCGGGTCGTACGTCTCGCCGTTCGCCACGAGCTTCTCCGGCGTCCACTCGATCGGCAGGTCCTTCAGGAGTTGGGCGATCACCTTGTTGGAGCCGGGGTCGCCGAACAGGATCAGGTTCCGCTGGTCCTCGAGGTACCGGCGTCCCTCGTCGTCCTCGACGACCTCGACCGGCTCGTCGTCGATCACCGGCAGCTCGCCTCGCATCCACTTCGACCACTCGTTCTCGAAGCGGTTCAGTGTCCAGTCGGACCACGCCTGGTGCGACTTCGACCACGGTTCGCCCGTGCCGCGAACGCAGACGAACGGGCCGGTGAAGGCGTCGTCGATGGGCCCCTGCACGCCGGGCCGCTTCCGGCCGCTCTGGTTCTGGTAGAAGTCCTTGGAGTCCTCGTAGGTCAGCGGGAACCACGCGTTGCCGTTGTGCTCGTAGTACACGCCGGGCAGCAGGCCGTCGGCCGCACCGGAGAGCGGGACGAGGTCGCCGTCGATGACCACGCGGTCGGCGAGGTCCCGGGCGATCTGCAGGATGGCGACGTTCTTCGTCGTGATCTGCAACTCACCCGACGAGTCGAACTTCGACTCGACCGTGGCCGGTTCGTACTGCTTGACCAGCTCCTCGATCGTCAGCCAGTGGCACTGGTTGTACTTCAGCGTTCGCGTGGTGAAGCGAATCTCCGGGTTCCCCGGGTAGGCCCGCTGGCCTTTCTCGCGCGGCTTCGCGAGGAACGCCTGGAACTCGGCCGACGCCTCCGGCGTGAACTTGTGCCCGGCCCCCGCGCCGACGATCAGCTTGACCGGCACGTCGAGCTTCTCGGCCTCGGCGACCATCGTCTTCGCCGCCGCGAGCTGCTTGTCCTTCTCGCCGCCGTAGCCGACGGTCGGCACGTTGAAGGCGTTGAGGGCGTAGTCCTTCGCGTCGTAGATGCCGAGCGTGGCGTGCTGCCACGGCGGCCGCCGTTCCTTCTGGTTCTGATACTCGTAGAAGTCGACGAACCCGGCCCCGGCGCCGACGGAGACCCACTTGGACGGGTGGTGCATGCCGAGATGCCAGGCCCCGGCGCCCCCCATGGAGAAACCCCACAGCGTGATGCGGCGACGGTCGATCCGGAACTGCTTCGCGACGTCCTCGATCGCCTCGAAGACGTCCGTCTCGCCGGCCCAGCGGAACGCGTTGTTGCCGCGACCGTACGGTTCCAGCTGGATCCAGTCCTGCCCCTTCTCCGGCGGACGGCCGTCGTGTCGGGCGACGAACTCCAGCTCGTTCATCGTGTTGGCCCGGCCGTGCAGCTTCACGACGAGCGGCCACCGCTTCGACCGCTTCGGGTCGAACCCCTTGGGCAGCGTGAGGGCGTACGGCTGGACCGACCCGTCGACCTTCGAGACGTACCCGCGGATCGTCGTGCCGGGCCCGTTCAGCCGTTCCTCGGTCGTCGCCCGGGCGCGCTCGAGCTTTTCGATCGAGGCCGGCTTCCGCAGTTCGCCTTCGTGCTTCTCCGACCACTCCAGCGCCTTGGCGAAGACGTCCTGGGCCACTGCAGGCGTGTCGGCCGAACAGACGGAGAGAACGAGGGCGGCGAGGGACAGTGCGACGAGCCGGCGCATGGGGACGCTCCGAGCGGGTGGAACGGAAGGGGCGAACGAGGCCGTCACTCGGACGGGACGACGTCGGCGGACTCGAAACCGCAGTCCTTGTGGGTTCCGTCGCAGAAAGGACGGTTCTTCGACGCACCGCAGCGGCAGAGGGCGAAGGTCTCCTTGCCGGCGAGGTCGTAGGTCGCCCCCTGCGTGTCCGTCAGCGTGACGGGACCGGTGACGAGGAACGGACCGTTGGGACGAATGCTGATCTCGACCGACATCGTGCTCTCCGTGGGACTGGGTTCGGCACGACGATACCGACCCGCCGCGTCCCCGGCAAACGGCCCGTCAGCGTGCGAGCGCCTTGAGCGCCACCTTCCTTGTGTCGAACGCCATCCAGATCGTGTCCAGGTTCATGGCCGAGAGGATGCGGCTCATGTCCTCGGAGACCTTGCACAGCACGGCCTGGCCGTCGTGCCGTTCGACCACCTTCGTCAGGGCGTGCATCGCCCCGATGACGACCGTCCCGAAGTACGAAGACTGGCCGAGGTCGAACACGAGGTGCTCGACCTCGTTGTTCTCGATCGCCTGTTCGACGCGGGCGATCTCGCGCGGGATGTCCTCGTTCTTGTAGCCCACGGAGTCGCCGTGCGGGATCACGACCAGCACGCGGCCTTCCCGTTCCGTGAGGAAGATGCGGTTGAGCTTCGTTTCGGCGACCGTGGCCACGCGGGCGATCCTGCGAACGGCTGAAGACGAGGGGGCCTCGCCCGAGTTCTACCCGAAACGGGTCGCCGCGGCACCGGGCGAGTGTGAAGATTCGACGTGTGCGGAGGGCGGGCGTCAGTGGCGGAAGTGCCGACGGCCGGTGAAGACCATCGCCATGCCGTGCTCGTTGCAGGCAGCGATCACCTCTTCGTCCCGCCGCGACCCGCCGGGCTGGACGATCGCTGCGATGCCGACCTCGGCCGCCTGGTCGACGCCGTCGCGGAACGGGAAGAAGGCGTCCGACCCGAGGACGGCTCCCTTGCTCCGCTCGCCCGCCTTGTACGCGGCGACGAACGCGCTGTCCAACCGGCTCATCTGCCCGGCCCCCACCCCCACGACCATCCCCCCGGTCGCGAAGACGATCGCGTTCGACTTCACGTGCTTCGTCACCTGCCAGACGAACTCCAGGTCCCGGTACTCCACCTCGCTCGGAGCCCGGTCGGTGACGACCTTCCACTCGTCCCGCGGGTCCGGGGACTCGTCCCGCGCCTGCACCAGCAGCCCGCCGGAGACTCGGCGGTACTCGCGAATCGGGTCGGCCGGCGCGTTCAGGTCGGGCAACTCCATCAGCCGGACGTTGCCGCCCCACTTCGGCCTGGTGGTCAGAATCTCGAAAGCGTCGTCGGCGTAGCCGGGTGCGATCACGGCCTCGATGAACTTGCCGTCTGCGACCATCTGCTCGGCCGTCGCCGCGTCGACGACGCGGTTCACGCCGACGATCGAACCGAACGCGCTCACCGGGTCGCCGTCCCACGCGTTCAGGAACGCCCGCTCGAGCGAGTCGTGCACGGCACAGCCGCAGGGGTTGTTGTGCTTGAGGACGGCGACCGCGGGCCGGTCGAAGTCACGGGCGATCCCGAGTGCCGCGTCGAGGTCGAGCAGGTTGTTGTAGGAGAGTTCCTTGCCGTTCCGCTGGACGGCGGCCGCGAGCGTCGTCGGGCCGGGCGACGCCTCCGCGTAGAAGGCGGCCGGCTGGTGCGGGTTCTCGCCGTACCGTGTGTCGAACCGCTTCGTCATCGAGACGTTCAGCACGCTCGGCGTCGTCGGCGACTCGTCGAGGAACACGCCCGCGAGGTGCGACGAGATCGCCGCGTCGTACGCGGCCGTCGTCCGGAACGCAGCGACGGCGAGTTCACGCCGGAGGTCTTCGCCGAGCGGTCCCGCCTCGAGCGCCGTCGCCACGCGGTCGTACTGGTCGGGACTCGTCACCACGCCGACGTACGCGTGGTTCTTCGCGGCCGAGCGAATCATGCTGGGCCCGCCGATGTCGATCTGCTCGACCGCCTCCGGCACCCTCACGTCCGGCTTCGCGACCGTCGCCTCGAACGGGTACAGGTTGCAGACGACGATCTCGAACGGAACGATCCCGTGCTCGGCGATCGCCTCGGCGTCGCTCGGCAGGTCTGGCCGGCCCAGCAGCCCGCCGTGCACCAGCGGGTGCAGCGTCTTCACCCGGCCTCCCATGATCTCCGGGAACCCGGTCACCTCCGTGACGTCGACCACCGGATGCCCGGCGTCGGCCAGCATCTTGCGGGTCCCGCCGGTCGAGACGATCTCGAAGCCGGCTGCCACGAGACGGCCGACGAACTCGGCGAGGCCGGACTTGTCACTGACACTGACGAGGGCGCGACGGGCGGACGACACGGGACTCTCCTTCGGATCGAACGGGCGGCGATCCTAGTGTCGCGTCGGCCGGATTGCCACGCGGAGACCGCCCTCTGTACGTTCCCCCCGTCGCTTCTATAATCGACGGTTGGCCCGTCACCGAACGCTCACCGAAGACTCGGAGTCTTCCCTTGACCGAATACGTCGAACCGCTCGGCATGCGCGTGCTCGTCCGCAAGGACGAGGCCCGACAGCAGACGAAGGGGGGCATCGTGCTCCCCGACGACGCCGAGATCCCCAACATCACCGGCCGCATCGTCGAGATCAGCGCCCAGGTCGAGCACGACGTCGACTTCCCGATTCGGAAGTACGACAAGATCCTGTTCAACCCGAAGCAGGCGATCCCGGTCGACTTCGAGTCCGACAACCTGCTGTTCGTCGTCCCGCTGGAGGACATCGTCGCCGTCTTCCGGCGGACGCCCCAGCCGGAGAGCGGGATCGCCGCCGGCGAGGACTCGGACGACTACGGGGAACTCGACGACGACTGACCGCACCTTCCGCGAAGACCGACGACAGACGGCCCGGTGACTCGCGTCACCGGCCCGTTCTCGTCGTGTCGTGCCGAGTCGCGGCGTCAGTCGCGGATGACCGGCTCACGGAACTGGAACAGGTCCGTCGGCGTCATCTGGATCGGCGGGGCCGGGGCCCGGAGTTCGCGGTACGGGAAGCTGTAGGCGATCACCTTACCGGACGACAACTCGCCCACGTAGACCGTGCCGGCCGCCGCGGAGACACCCGCCGTGCCGATGTTCTGGCCACGGATGCCGGTCACCAGCGCGTAGTGCGGCTCGGCCTTCGGATCGACGTTGAAGTCGGCCGCGAGGCTGCGGTAGTAGAAGTTCGTGAACTTGCCGAGGCGGGGGTTCACCATCGCCCCCTTCAGTTCACCGGTCAGGTAGTCGATCACGAACACCCCCTCCGACCCGTCCGTGAACGAGACGGGGCAGGTGGCCATGCCGAACTTCGCGTTTCGGTCCGCGGTGCCGGCCGCGACCGGCTCGTGAGGCCAGAACCGCGCGAGCCCCAGGCCCGCGACGAGACCGGTGAGCAACCAGACGATCTTCTGCTGTTTCACGGTGGCGTCCTTCCGTCGAAGGGGAGTGCGTTCGTGCCCGTCTTTCGTATCGGCATCCTATCGTGAACGGATCAGTACGGCCAGAGACGTTCCCGGCCGTCGGACGGCTCGCGGGCTTGGTTGCCGGACGCCCGGACCACGGGTAACTTGCGGCTTCCACCCGAATCACAACGGCGCAGAGCACCGCGAGGACCCCATGGACACCACGAACGGCAAACTGAACCGGAAACTGCGGATGGGGCTCGTCGGCGGCGGCAAGGGGGCCTTCATCGGCCGCGTCCACGCCACCGCTGCCGTCATCGACAACCGGGCCGAGATCGTCGCCGGGGCCCTCTCCTCCGACCCCGTGAAGGCCAAGGAGTCCGCCCCCAGTTACGCCATCCCCGAGGACCGCGCCTACGGCTCCTACCAGGAACTCCTGGAGAAGGAGCTCGCCCTCCCCGAGGACCAGCGGATCGACTTCGTCAGCGTCGCCACGCCCAACCACACCCACTTCGAGATCGCGAAGGCGGCCGTCGAGGCCGGGTTCAACGTCGTCTGCGACAAGCCGATGACGTTCGACTTCGAGCAGGCCGAGGAACTCGTCGGAATCGTCGAGAGCTCGGACGTCGTCTTCGCCCTCACGCACAACTACACCGGCCACCCGCTCGTCCGGCAGGCCCGCGACATGATCAAGGCCGGCGAGCTCGGCGAGATTCAGGCCTTCCGCAGCAACTACATGCAGGGCTGGCTGCGGTCGAAGCTCGAGGACTCCGGCCAGAAGCAGTCCGCCTGGCGGACCGACCCCACGAAGTCCGGGGCCGCCGGCTGCTTCGGCGACATCGGCACCCACGCCTACAACCTGGCCCGCTACATCACGGGCCTCATCCCGGCCGAGATCAGCTGCCACCTGCGGACGTTCGTCTCCGGCCGACAGCTCGACGACTACGGCACGGCCATCATCCGCTTCGAGAACGGCGGACTCGGCACCGTCACCGCCAGCCAGATCTCCCACGGCCGCGAGAACGACGTCTTCATCGAGATCGACGGCACCGAGGGGGCCCTGCAGTGGCGGCAGGAGAACCCGAACTACATGACCGTCCGCACGAACGGCGAGCCGCACAAGATCTACTTCCGCGACCCGAACGCCCCTTTCGCCACCGAGAACCACGCCGCCGCCTGCCGCATCCCGGCCGGCCACCCGGAGGGCTACCTCGAAGCCTTCGGCAACGTCTACCGCAACGCCTTCGACGCCATGATCGCCCGCGCCACCGGCGAGTCGTTCGAGAAGACCAACACGATCTACCCCAACGTCTACGACGGCGCCGAGGGCATGTACTTCATCCAACAGTGCGTCGCCAGCAGCGCCGAGAACGGCGCGTGGCTGCCGATGAAGTACGAGAAGGCGCGGAGCTGATCTCGTGGCTGGAGTGGATGACGACGATGGCCACATGATTCCGGCCGCGAGCATCGGTGACATCGACTTGCACGCTCTCGCGCGGACCAACCCAGCCGCTGCAAAGGAGATCGCATACCTTGACGGCTTGATGAACCTCGGCGAGGAGTCGACGGAGCAGTTTCTTCGTCTCTGCCAACTGCTGTTCGACGTTGGCTCGATCAGCGATTCTGAGTTCCTACTCCGCCGAAACTTGGAGTGCTACGAGGGCGAGTCGCTCTACTCGGAACTGTTTGGCACCGTTAAGCGAGAGGAATTCGATTCGGCGATCGAGTCGTTCGGTTGTCAGTTCGCGGTCCGTTTGTCACACGCCGAAGACCATGGATTCCTCGTATCGACCTTCCATGCCGATGGCGGACGACCACGCTCTGACTCGTTCCGAATGCTCTCGTATCCCTGCGAAGTGAAGTTCGGCTATCTCGAGAAAGACACAATCGAGGCCGACATCGTCTATCTCGAACCCATCCATGATGGATGCGAACCAGAGGACTACCTGCTTCTATCTTTCGAGAGCGGTGCCTGGCGTCCTATGGACGCTTGAGGGCCTGCGGGGCTGGTCGCCTGGAACAATGTCGACATTTCACGGCGTGAGCATCGAGTTCCGCCGGGTGCCACTGGCGTTTCGCCAGTGCCTCGGACACGCGCGGCTTGCACGTCGAGTGATCGATCGACTTGGAAGGCGGAGCCACTGCGAACGAACAAGCCTCAGTAGTCGAAGAACACTGGCCAGAGGCCAGTGGCACCCTGGAACCGGTGAGGTCGATCGCTTGGGATGTGGTCAACTGCTCACGGCGTGAGCATCGAGTTCCGCAGGCAACGAGAGACGTCACCATCGATCCGCCACCAATCGAAGTGGTCGCTTACGACGCGTCCTGGCCCGATGAGTTCCACCGCGAGCGACTGCTGCTCGCGGAGACCCTCGGCGAGTGGATCGTTGCCGAGATCGAGCACGTGGGCAGCACGGCAGTTCCCGGTTTGGCTGCGAAACCGGTGATCGACGTCATGGCTCCGGTTGCGGGTCTCGAGGAGTCGAAGCCGGCCATCGCCGCCGCGGTGTCCGTCGGTTACGAGTACCATCCGTACCGGGCCGACGTGATGCACTGGCACTGCAAGTACGTCGGTGACAAGACCCCACGCCACCTGCATCTCGTTCCGTACGAGAGCCCGCTGTGGCACGACCGCCTGGTCTTCCGCGACGCCCTGCGAGCCAATTCGGACTTCGCCGCCGAGTATGCTGAACTCAAACTGAGACTGGCCAGGAAACACCGTCACGAGCGTGACGCGTACACGAACGCCAAGACTCCGTTCGTCGAGCGTGTCCTCGCCGACCACCGCTGACGCTCAATCGGGAAGGTCCGCCGTGAAGGAGTACGACGTCTTCGTGCCGCTGTACTACAACGACGGGCGGCCGATCGAGCCGGCGAAGTTGGACGAGGTGCAGCGAAGGCTCGAGGCGTTCGACGGGATGACCTTCTTCCCGGAACCGAACCACGGGTTCTGGCGGTCTGGCGAGCACACCTACCGCGACGAGATCGTGATCTACCGCGTCATCTCGCCCCTCGTCGAGGACGCCCGCGCCTTCCTCCGCGAGTTGAAGGACGAACTCGAACGGGACCTCGACCAGCGGGAGATCCTGATCGTCGAACGCGACGTCGACGTCCTCTGAGGGCCAAGTCTGGCCCCCTCTCCCCGCTTGCCGTGTTCGACTGGTTGGTTTGTTGATGCGGGGAGAGGGTCGGGGAGAGGGGGCAGAGTCAACGCGTCTCCTTGGCCCCTCCCCCGCGATCACGTCGTACACCGAGGACCAAGCCGACAGCGCGGGAGAGGGGGCCTGTCAGCCAGCGACGACGCTGGCGAACGCGTGTGCCGGTTTCTACGTTGGAGAGACCGACCGCCGACGAGGAGACCCCGTGCCCGCCTTCTTCGAGACCCCCGAGTTCGACGACCTGCTGGCCCGCCTGCGTGAGGGGACGGCGCGGCTCGACGCGTCGGGCGACTGGCCCGGTCCGCAGTTCGACTGGCTGGCCGAGGCCGGCGTGCTCGGCTGGGTGGTCCCCGAGGAGTACGGCGGGGCCGGCGTGAGGGCGGCCGAACTGACCCGCGGCTACCAGCGGTTCGCCAGCACCTGCCTGACGACG